>DASWXO010000061.1:0-68091 GCA_036405455.1 Thermomonas sp.
ACGTCCTTGCGCGGCTCCTTGCCGAAGAACTCGGCCACCGCCGCCTGCACCTTCGGCATGCGGGTCTGGCCACCGACCAGGATCACCTCGCTGATGTCGCTGGCGCGCAGGCCGGCGTCATTGAGCGCGACGCGGCACGGCTCGATGGTCTTCTTGACCAGGTCGTCCACCAGCGCCTCGAGCTTGGCCCGGGTCAGCTTGATGTTCAGGTGCTTCGGGCCGCTGGCATCGGCGGTGACGTACGGCAGGTTGACGTCGGTCTGCTGGTTCGACGACAGCTCGATCTTGGCGCGCTCGGCCGCGTCCTTCAGGCGCTGCAGGGCCAGCGGGTCCTTGCGC
This sequence comes from Thermomonas sp., assembly GCA_036405455.1. Lineage (GTDB taxonomy): Bacteria > Pseudomonadota > Gammaproteobacteria > Xanthomonadales > Xanthomonadaceae > Thermomonas. Next base: position 340 of record DASWXO010000061.1, read on the forward strand.
AGGTCCACGCCGTCGGACTTCTGGAACTCTTCGACGAGGTAGTCGATGACGCGGTTGTCGAAGTCCTCGCCGCCGAGGAAGGTGTCGCCGTTGGTGGCCAGCACCTCGAACTGCTTCTCGCCGTCGACGTTGGCAATTTCAATGATCGACACGTCGAAGGTGCCGCCGCCGAGGTCGTACACGGCGACCTTGCGGTCCTTGGCGTCGCCCTTGTCCAGGCCGTAGGCCAGCGCGGCGGCGGTGGGCTCGTTGATGATGCGCTTGACGTCCAGACCCGCGATGCGGCCGGCGTCCTTGGTGGCCTGGCGCTGACTGTCGTTGAAGTAGGCCGGCACGGTGATGACCGCCTCGGTGACGGTCTCGCCCAGGAAGGCTTCGGCCGTCTTCTTCATCTTCTCCAGCACCTTGGCGGAAACTTCCTGCGGCGCCATCTTCTTGCCGTCGGCCAGCGCCACCCAGGCGTCGCCGTTGTCGTGGGCGGAGATGGTGTACGGCACCATGCCGATGTCCTTCTGGACTTCGGCGTCGGTGAACTTGCGGCCGATCAGGCGCTTCACCGCATAGAAGGTGTTCTTCGGGTTGGTGACGGCCTGGCGTTTGGCCGACGCGCCCACCAGCACCTCGCCGTCCTTGGTCCAGGCGATGATGGACGGGGTGGTGCGGTCACCCTCGCTGTTCTCGATGACGCGAGCCTTGCCGCCTTCCATGATGGAGACGCAGGAGTTGGTGGTGCCCAGGTCGATGCCGATGATCTTGCCCATGGTGGTGTCCTCTAGGATCTCGATGTCCGGTGGCGCCGTGCGCCGATGGTTGCTATCTGGGGGTGCCGCGCGCGCCTTCAAGGCCCGCGCGGCGGGCGGTCAGTCGTGCTTGGCCACGATGACCAGCGCCGGGCGCAGCAGCCGCCCGTTCAGCACGTAGCCCTTCTGGAAGACGGTAATGACGTGGCCGGGCGCGACGCCCTCGGCCTCGCCCTGGCTGATCGCCTGGTGATGATCGGGGTCGAACGGCTGGCCGGTGGGGTCCAGCAGGGTCATGCCGTTGTCGGCGGCGACCTTCAGCAGCTGCTTGTAGGTCAGCTCCAATCCGTGGCGCAGGGCGTCGCCCTCGCCCGCCGCGGACAGGCCGGCGTCCAGGCTGTCGAAGACCGGCAGCAGGTCGCTCAGCAGGCGCTCGTTGGCGAACCGGCGGGCCTGCTCGATGTCGCGGGCCAGCCGCTTGCGCTGGTTCTCCAGGTCGGCGCGCTCCAGCAGCGACTGCGCCTTGAGCTGCTCCACCTCGGCGCGCAGCGCCTCCAGCTCGTCCAGCTGCGCCGCTTCGGCGCCCCCCTCGTTCACGTCCTGCGTCGGGTCGTTGCTCATGTCCACGGTTCACTGTCGCGGCCGACTGCCGCACCGAACCGGGCTATGGGGCCTCAGGGGTCGGGATTCAAGGCGGCCCCGAGCACCGCCGCGGTGGCCTCGACCACCGGGATCACCCGTTCGTAGGCCATCCGGCTGGGGCCGATCACCCCCAGCACGCCCAGCACCTGGCCGTCACGGCCGTAGGGCGCGGTGACCAGCGACATGCCCTCCAGCGGCGCCAGCCCGGTTTCTTCGCCGATGAACACGCGCATGCCCGGTGCCTTGGCGGTCCGCTCCAGCAGCTGCAGCAGCTCGCGCTTTTCGGCGAAGGCTTCGAACAGGGCGCGCAGGCGGTCCAGGTCGCCCAGTTCCTGCAGGCCCAGCAACCGGGTCTGCCCCGCCACCACCATGTCGTCCTCGCGCGCCGGCGCGAAGGCCTGCTCGGCCAGCTCGACGGAACTGGCCAGCAGCCGCTCCATCTCGCTGCGGGCGTCGCGCAGCTCGCGCAGCAGCGCGGTGCGGATCAATGCCAGCGATTGCCCGGCGAAATGGGCGTTGAGGTAGTTCGCGGCCTGCTCCAGTTCCGAGGGCGAAAACGCGCGCCGCACCTGCACGACCCGGTTCTGCACCTCGCCGTCGGCAAACACCAGGATCGCCAGCACCCGCTGCGGGTCCAGCGCGACGAAGTCGATCTGCCGGAACGCGAAGCTCTCGCGCTTGGGCACGCTGACCATGCCGGCGAAATGGGTCATCGCCGACAGCAACTCCGAGGTGCTGCCCAGCAGCGCCTGCGTCCCGGCACCGGCTGTCAGCCCGCTGCGCAGGCGGTCCACGTCCTCACTGGCCAGTGGCTTGACCTGCAGCAGCGAGTCGACGAACAGGCGGTAGCCCTGCGCCGTCGGCACGCGCCCGGCCGAACTGTGCGGCGCAGCCAGCAGGCCGGCGTCCTCCAGCGAGGCCAGGATGTTGCGGATGGTCGCCGGGCTCACGTCCAGCCCGGCGTGCCGGGCCAGTGTCTGCGACCCCACCGGCTCGCCGCTGCGGATGTGCCGCGCCACCAGCGTACGCAGCAGCTGGCGTGCACGGGGGTCGTGGGCGATGTCGTGGGGCCGGCGGCGCATGCCATGGTTGTAAGCGCCGGCCCGCCGGCTTGCAACTGCTATCCGCGGCCGGCGGGCGCAGGCAAAATGCAGCCCCATGCTGACCCGACTCTCGATCCGCGATTTCGCCGTGGTGGCCCAGGCCGACCTGGAGTTCGGCCCCGGTCTGACCGTCGTGTCCGGCGAGACCGGCGCCGGCAAGTCCCTGCTGGTGGACGCGCTGGGCTTCCTGTCCGGCGCCCGCGGCGACGCCGGTGCGGTGCGCCACGGCGCCCAGCGGGCCGAGCTGTCCGCCGAGTTTGCGCTGGGCGACTGCCCGGCCGCGGTGGCGTGGCTGGCCGAGGCGGACCTCGACGAGGACGGCGCCTGCCAGCTGCGCCGCACCCTGCGCGCGGACGGCGGTTCCAAGGCGTGGATCAACGGCCGCAGCGTGACCCTGGCGCAGCTGGCGGAACTGGCCGGCCTGCTGGTGGAAATCCACGGCCAGCACGCCCAGCAGGCGCTGCTGGTGCGCCCGCAGCAGACCCGCCTGCTGGACGACTTCGCCCGCCACCCCGCGTTGCTGGCGGCCACGACCGACAGCGCCGGGCGCTGGAAGTCGCTGGAGCAGGAGCGTGACGCCCTGCTGGCCCGCGGCGACGTCGGCGAGCGCCAGGCCTGGCTGCGGCACCAGCTGGACGAATTGCAGGCGCAGCCGCTGGACCCGGCCGCACTGGCCGAACTGGACGCCGGCCACCGCCGCCACGCCCACGCCGCCGCGCTGATCAGCGCCTGCGACACCGCGCTGGACACACTGGGCGGCGACGACGCCCTGGGCGCGCGCCTGCAACACCTGCGCGGCGGCCTGCAGCGCGAGATCGACCACGAGCCGCGGCTGGCCGAGGTGGACGCCATGCTCGACGCCGCGGCGATCCAGCTGGACGAAGCACTGGCGCTGCTGCAGCGCATCCGCGACGACCTCGACCTGGACCCGGCGGCGCTGGTGGAGATCGAACGCCAGCTGGTGCGGGTGCAGGACCTGGCACGCAAGCACCGCGTCACGCCCGACAAACTGGCCGCGCACCGCGACGCGCTGGCCGCCGAGCTCGAATCGCTGGCCGATGCCGACGCCCGGCTGCAGCGGCTGGATCGCGACATCGCCACGGCGCTGACCGATTGGCAAGCCGCCGCCGCCGCGCTGTCCGCGTCACGCCGCCGCGCCGGCGACACGCTGGCCGGCGCGATCACCGGCCTGATGGACGCGCTCGGCATGCAGGGCGGTTGCTTCGAGGTGGCGCTGGAGGCCAACACCACCGGCACGCCCGATCCGCTGGGCGGCGAGCGCGTGGAGTTCCTGGTGTCCGCCAACCCCGGCCAGCCGCCGCGCCCGTTGCGCAAGGTCGCCTCCGGTGGCGAACTCTCGCGCATCTCGCTGGCCATCGAGGTGGCCACGCAGGGCCAGGACGCCGCCGCCACGCTGGTGTTCGACGAAGTGGATGCCGGCATCGGCGGCGCCGTCGCCGCTGCGGTGGGCGCCAAGTTGCGGGCCCTCGGCGCCGCCAAGCAGGTGCTGTGCGTGACCCACCAGCCGCAGGTCGCCGCCGCCGGCCACGCCCAGTACCGGGTCAGCAAGGCGGCGAAGGACGGTATCACCCAGTCGTCCGTGGTCGCGCTGGATGCCGCGGGCCGCGTGGACGAGATCGCCCGCATGCTGGGCGGTGCGGATGTCAGCAAGGAAGCCCGCGCTGCGGCGAAGAAGCTGCTGGAAACCCTCTGATCCCACGGCGTGGGTGCATGGCCCTAGAATCGGCCGATGCTCAAGATCGACACCCACGCCCACTACCTGCCGCGCGACTGGCCGGACCTCGCCACGAAATATGGCGACAACCGCTTCCCGGTGATCCACCACGGCGACGACGGCCGCCACCGGATCTACAAGGACGGCAAGTTCTTCCGCGAGATCTGGCCGAAGACCTGGGACCCGCAGATCCGCATCGACGACTACGCCGGCTTCGGCGTGCAGGTGCAGGTGCTGTCCACGGTGCCGGTGATGTTCAGCTACTGGGCGAAGGCGCACCAGGCGCTGGAGTTGCACAGGTCGCTCAACGACCACCTGGCGCAGACCTGCCGCGATTTTCCGCGCCATTACGCCGGCATCGGCACGGTGCCGCTGCAGTCGCCGCAGCTGGCGGTGCGCGAGCTGGAACGCTGCATGGACGAACTGGGCCTGCAGGGCGTGCAGATCGGCAGCCACGTCGAGGCCATGAACCTGGACGCGCCGGAGCTGTTCGAGTTCTTCGAGGCGGCCAGCGAGCTGGGCGCGGCGATCCTGGTCCACCCGTGGGACATGATGGGCGCCGAATCGATGCCGAAGTACTGGCTGCCCTGGCTGGTGGGCATGCCGGCCGAGCAGTCGCGCGCCGCCTGCTGCCTGGTGTTCGGCGGCGTGCTGGAGCGCCTGCCGAAGCTGCGCATCGCGCTGGCCCATGGCGGCGGCAGCTTCCCCTACACCATCGGGCGGATCGAACACGGCTTCAACATGCGCCCGGACCTGGTGGCCACCGACAACTTCCGCAACCCGCGCGAGTACCTGAAGCGGCTCTACTTCGATTCCTGGGTGGCGGACGACGCGGCGCTGCGCTACCTGCTGGACGTCTGCGGCAGCGACCGCGTCATGCTGGGCACCGACTATCCGTTCCCGCTGGGCGAACAGGTGCCGGGCGAAGGCATCGAACGCCTGGCGCTGAACGAGGCCGACCGCGCCCGCCTCTACCACGGCACCGCGCTGGACTGGCTGGGCCTGCCCGCCGCGCGCTTCGCCTGATCTCTTTCCGGACACACATTGCCCATGACCGACCTGTTCTCCGACGCCCACGCCGACGCGCTCGACGCCGCCGACCCCCTGCGCGGGTTCCGCGACGAGTTCCACCTGCCCCTGCACGACGGCGCGCCGCAGGCGTATTTCGTCGGCAATTCGCTGGGCCTGCAGCCGAAGGGCGCGCGCGCCCACGTCGAGCAGGTGCTGGAGAAGTGGGCCGCCGAAGCGGTGGAAGGCCACTTCACCGGCGACGCGCAGTGGATGACGTACCACGGCCTGGTGCGCGAGGGCCTGGCGCGGGTGGTGGGCGCGCAGCCGGCCGAAGTGGTGGCGATGAACTCGCTGACCGTGAACCTGCACCTGATGTTCGTGAGCTTCTACCGGCCCACCCGCGAACGCCCGGCGATCCTGCTGGAAGCGGGGAGCTTCCCCTCCGACCGCTATGCGCTGGAATCGCAGGTGCGCTTCCACGGCTTCGACCCGGCAACCGATCTCATCGAAGTCGAGCCCGACGAGGCCGACGGCACCATATCGATGGCGGCGATCGAGCGCGCCATCGCCACCCACGGCCACCGTCTCGCGCTGGTGCTGTGGCCCGGCGTGCAGTACCGCACCGGGCAGGCGTTCGATCTCGGCGCCATCACCCGCCTCGCCCACGCGGCGGGCGCCGTCGCCGGGTTCGACCTCGCCCACGCCGTGGGCAACCTGCCGCTGCGCCTGCACGACGACGGCGCCGACTTCGCGGTCTGGTGCCACTACAAATACCTCAACGCCGGTCCCGGCGCGGTGGCCGGCGCCTTCGTGCACGAGCGCCACGCCCGCACCCAGCGTCCGCGCTTCGCCGGCTGGTGGGGCAACGACGAGGCGACGCGCTTCCGCATGGGCCCGGCGTTCACGCCCACGCCGGGTGCGGACGGCTGGCAGCTGTCGAACCCGCCGATCCTCGGGTTGGCGCCGCTGCGCGCCTCGCTGGCGCTGTTCGACCGCGCCACCCTGCCTGCCCTGCGCGCCAAGTCGGAACGGCTCACCGGCTACCTGGAACAGCTGATCGACGCCGACCTGCGGGACGTCCTGCAAGTGGTGACCCCGCGCGATGCCGCGCGGCGGGGCTGCCAGCTCTCGCTGCGCGTGGCCGGTGGCCGCACCCGGGGGCGTGCGCTGTTCGAGTTCCTGGCGGCCCGCGGCGTGCTGGGCGACTGGCGCGAGCCCGACGTGATCCGTATTTCACCGGTTCCGCTGTACAACACCTACGGCGACGTGCTGCGGTTCGCCCGCACCGTCCGGGAGTGGCGCCATGCCGGCTGACAAGTCCATCACCCTGGTCGGCGGCGGCCTCGCCGGCGCCCTGCTGGCCATCCTGCTGGCGCGGCGCGGCTGGTCGGTGGACGTGTTCGAACGCCGGGGCGATCCGCGCGTGGAAGGCTATGCCGGCGGTCGCTCGATCAACCTGGCGCTGGCCGAGCGCGGCCTGCACGCGCTGCGCCAGGCCGGCGCCGATGGCGACGTGCTGCAGCAGGCGGTGATGATGCGCGGCCGCTTCGTGCACCCGCTGGCCGGCGAATCCGGCCTGCAGCGCTACGGCCGCGACGACTCCGAGGTGATCTGGTCGATCAACCGCGGCGAACTCAACCTGGTGCTGCTGGACATCGCCGAATCCCATGGCGCGCGGCTGCACTTCGACCACGCGCTGGAGCAGGTCGATTTCGGCGCCCGCATCGCCACCTTCCGCCACCACGCCGAGCGCGTGGCCCATCCGTTCCGGGCGCTGGTGGGCACGGACGGCGCCGGCTCCACCTTGCGCGCCGAGATGGCGAAGGTGCTGCCGCTGGGCGAACGCACCGACTGGCTGGACCACGGCTACAAGGAGCTGGAGATCCCGCCGGCCGCCGACGGCGGCTTCCGCATCGAACCGAACGCCCTGCACATCTGGCCGCGCGGGCACTACATGTGCATCGCCCTGCCCAACGACGAGCGCACCTTCACCGTGACGCTGTTCATGCCGCACCGCGGCGCGCATCCCAGCTTCGAGACGGTACAGACCGGCGACGAGGCACTGGCGCTGTTCGGCGAGCAGTTCCCCGACACCCTGCCGCTGATCCCCGCCCTGCGCCACGACTACGAGGCCAATCCGGTCGGCAACCTGGCGACGCTGTACCTCGACCGCTGGCACCTGGGCGGCGACACCGTGCTGCTGGGTGATGCAGCACACGCGATGGTGCCCTTCCACGGCCAGGGGATGAACTGCGCCTTCGAGGACTGCGTGGCGCTGGCGGACCACCTGGGCCGTGCGCCGACGCTGGCCGAGGCGTTCGCCGCCTTCGAAGCCGAGCGCAAGCCGAACGCCGAGGCGATCCAGCAGATGGCGCTGGAGAACTACATCGAGATGCGCGACCGCGTGGACGACGCCGACTACCTGCTGCAGCGGGCACTCGAACTGGTCCTGCAGGCACGGCACCCGGGGCGCTTCATCCCCCACTACGCCATGGTCACCTTCATGCGCATTCCCTACGCGCTGGCGCTGCATCGCAGCGAGATCCAGCGCCGGCTCCTCGAAGACGCCACCCGCGGGCTGGCCACGCTGGACGACGTGGATTGGGGAAGGCTGGATGCCGCGGTGCTGGCGGCGCTGGAGCCGCTGCAGGATGCGTGACCGCCGCGCACCGGACGCCGCCCCGACACCTGCCGCCGGCCTGACGATCTCGGTAGCAGGCGACGGCCCCTCGGACGGCGGGCCTGCCGCATGAGCGAGAGCTTCCTCTTCTACGACCTGGAGACCTTCGGCACCGATCCCCGGCGGACCCGCATCGCCCAGTTCGCTGCGATCCGTACCACCCCCGATCTGGAGGAGATCGACGCGCCCATCGACCTCAAGGTCCAGCCGGCGGACGACCTGCTGCCTTCGCCCGGCGCCAGCCTGGTCACCGGGCTGACGCCGCAGGCCTTGCTGCGCGACGGCGTCAACGAAGCCGCGGCTTTCGCCCGGATCGCCGAGGAGATGGGCCGGCCCGGCACCTGCAGCGCTGGCTACAACTCGCTGCGCTTCGACGACGAATTCGTCCGCTACGGGCTGTACCGGAATTTCCACGATCCCTACGAGCGCGAATGGCGCGGGGGCAACTCGCGCTGGGACCTGCTGGACGCCCTGCGCCTGATGCACGCGCTGCGGCCGGAGGGCATCGTCTGGCGCACCCGCGACGATGGCCAGGGCACCAGTTTCCGGCTGGAGCACCTCGCCGAGGACAACGGCCTGCGCCAAGGCATGGCCCACGAGGCACTGAGCGACGTGCGCGCCCTCATCGGCGTGTCCCGGCTGTTCAAGCGGGCGCAGCCGCGGCTCTGGGACTACGCGCTGCGCCTGCGCGACAAGCGCTTCGCCGCCTCGCTGCTGGACACGGTGGCGATGGCGCCGCTGCTGCACGTGTCGCAGCGCTACCCCGCCGCGCGACTGTGCGCCGCGCCGGTTCTGCCGCTGGCCCGGCATCCGCGGATCGATGCACGGGTGGTGGTGTTCGACCTCGCGGCCGATCCCGAGCCCCTGCTGGCGCTGGACGCGGAGGCGATCGCGGCGCGCCTGTACGTGCGGCAGGAGGACCTTCCGGAGGGCGAGGCACGGATCCCGCTGAAGGAGGTCCACACCAACAAATGCCCGGCGCTGGTGCGCTGGGACCACCTGCGCGACACCGACTTCGCCCGCCTGGGGATCGACGTCGCCCGCGCCGAAGCCCATGCCGCGCGCCTGCGCGATGCCGGGCCGGCGCTCGCGGAGAAGATCCGCCGGGTCTATGCGCAGGACAGGCCGGCCGCCCCGGCCGACCCGGATGCCGCGCTGTACGACGGCTTCCTCGGTGACGGCGACAAGCGCCTGTTCGCGCAGGTGCGCGGCACGCCGCCGCACCTGCTGGCCCGTGCCACCTTCGCCTTCCGCGATCCGCGCTTGCCCGAACTGCTGTTCCGCTACCGCGCCCGCAACTGGCCCGACAGCCTGCTGCCGTCCGAACGCAGCACGTGGGACGCCTACCGGATGCGGCGCCTGCTGACCGACGCCGGCTTGTCGGAGCTGACCCTGGCGCAGTACCGGGAGGAGATCGCCCGCCTGCGCACGACGCACGCCGACGCCCCCGCCACGCTGGCCCTGCTCGACCAGCTGGCGGCCTGGGGCGATCACATCGCCGCCGGACTGGGCGGCTGACCGCTAGACTGCCGCAGGACTTCCGGAGGAATCGCCGTGTCGAAGAAGCTGAAGTGGAGCCTGGTCGTGGCCGGTGGCCTGCTGTTGGTGCTGGTCGGCTACGTGGCCGCGGGCCCCTACCTCGCCATCAACGGACTCCGCCGCGTGGTGGCCAGCGGCCAGTACGGCGAACTCTGGCGCTTCGTGGACTATGACCGCCTCCGCGAGAGCCTGCGGCCGCAGCTGCAGGCGCGGGTCGCCGAAGGCCTGATCCAGCGGGTGGGTGGCAGACAGAACGACCGGACCATCGGCCAGGTGACTGCCCTGATCGCCAAGCCGGTCATCGACACCATGGTGTCGCCGCAGGGCATCGCCACCCTGCTGACCGGCAGCGCGCTGGCGCAGCGGGTCAGTCCCGGGACTGGCAAGGACGGCCGGCCGCCGCTGAATGATCCACTGGCCGATGCGCGGACCCGTTTCGAATCGCCTTCGCTGTTCACTGCCATGGTGCCGAATGCCGATGGCAAGCCGGTGGTCTTCGAATTCCGCCGCGACGGCCTGGCCTGGAAGCTGACGGGGTTGCGCCTGCCGGAATAACGGCCACTCACTCCGACGGCGGATTGGCCACGCCGTGCGGCACGTGGCCGGCGGCGACGTGCCGGCGCGCGGAATCGATGTTGTGCGGCGAGTCGTCGAAGAAGATGTCGGCGCCGAACGCTTCCAGGAACGGCCCTTTGTCGCGTCCGCCGAGGAACAGCGCTTCGTCCAGGCGCACGCCCCATTCGCGCAGCGTGCGGATCACCCGCTCGTGCGCAGGCGCCGAGCGCGCGGTGACCAGCGCGGTGCGGATCGGCGCATCCTGGCCTGCGGGGAACGCCGCCTGCAGGTCATGCAGGGCAGCCAGGAACCCGCGGAACGGGCCGCCCGACAACGGTTCGTGGGCACGCTCGCGCTCGTGCCGCCCGAAGGCCTCCACGCCCTGCTCGCGCGACACCCGCTCGCTCTCGTCGCCGAAGATCACCGCGTCGCCGTCGAAGGCGATCCGCAGCTGGCGCTGGCGCGACTCGCTGGCCTTTTCCGGCAGGATGGTCGCGGCGGCCACGCCGGCCTCCAACGCCCGCCGCACGGACTCCGGGTTGGCCGACAGGAACAGCTGCGCGCCGAAGGGCTTGATGTAGGGCCACACCGGCGCACCCGCGGTGAAGGTGGCGCGGCGGATGTCCAACCCGTGGTGCTGGATGGAATTGAACACGCGCAGGCCGGTATCCGACGAGTTGCGCGACAGCAGGATGACCTCCACCCGCGGCGCATCCGCCGGCGCACCTTCATTCAGCGCGAGCAGCTTGCGCACCAGCGGGAACGCGATGCCCGGTGGCAGCACGTCGTCCTCGCGCTCGCGTTGGAACTCGGCGAAGGCCTGGATGCCCTCGCGTTCGAACAACGCGTGGCTGTCTTCCATATGGAACAGCGCCCGCGCGGTGATCGCCACCACCAGCGGTGGCGGCATCCGGTACGGGGAATGGAGGGCCGCGTCAGTCATGGGCTTGCCGCTGGAAGACCACCCGCTCCGGCCGGTGGAAGGCGAAGCCCTGCGCGTAGTCCACGCCCATGCCGGCCAGCATGTCCAGCATCTCCTGGCTCGACACCCATTCCGCGATCACCGCCATCCCCTGCTGGTGGCCGATCTCGGTGACTGCGCGGATGATCGATTGCGACATGCGGTCGCTGGCCATGTTCTGCACGAAGCTGCCGTCGATCTTGAGCATGTCGAGCGCAAGATTCTTGAGGTAACCGAACGAGGACATGCCGGCCCCGAAGTCATCCAGCGCCACCCGGCAGCCCAACGCCCGCAGTCGGGCGATCAGCGCGCTGGACGCCTCGAAGTTCCGCACCGCCACCGTTTCCGTGATCTCGAACACCAGCCGTCCCGGATCGATGCCGTACAGCCCGACCAGCGCCTCGATGCGGTCGAACAGCTCGTCGTCCTCCAGGCTGCCACCGGACAGGTTGATGGCGCAGGTGGCCAGGCCCCGGCCATCGGGATGCAGCCGATCCAGGTTGCCCAAGGCGTTCTCCACCACCCAGCGGTCGATCAGCGGCATCAGGCCGTAGCGCTCGGCCGCCGGCAGGAAGGCACCGGGCAGCACCTCGACCCCGTCCTCGCCGCGCAGGCGCAGCAGCAGTTCGATGTGCGCCCCGGCGGTCGCGCCCGGTTGGAGGGGGTGCAGCTGCTGGTAGTCGAGCAGCAACCGGCCGTCGCGGATGGCATCGCGGATGCGGTTGGCCCATTCCATCTCGCCCAGCCGGCTGCTGATGGCGGCGTCGTCCTCCGCATACAGGTGCACGCGGTTGCGCCCCGCCTCCTTGGCCAGGTAGCAGGCGGCATCGGCGTGCGCGAACAGCTGCTTGAGCGAGGCGGCATGGGCCAGCATCACCACGCCGATGCTGGCACTGATGGTGTAGGTCCGCTGCTCCCAGCTGAATGAGAATTCCTCGATGCTGCGACGCAGGCGTTCTGCCGCCTGGGTGGCCGCCTCGGTGGACGGCACGCCGCGCAGCAACACGCCGAATTCGTCGCCGCCCAACCGGCCGAGCACGTCCCCAGGGCGCAGCTTGTCGCGCATCACCGCGGCCAGCTGCACCAGCAGTTCGTCGCCCGCGCAGTGGCCCGAGGTGTCGTTGATCAGCTTGAACTGGTCCAGGTCGATGAACAGCAAGGCGCCGTTTCGGTTGCCGCCGGGCGCCAGCAGCGCCTGCGTCCGCGCCTCGAATTCACGCCGGTTGTAGAGCTTGGTCAGGGAGTCGTGGCTGGCCTGGTAGCTCAAGCGCTCTGTCAGTTGGCGCTGCTCGGAGATGTCGCTGGCCACCAGCAGCCACATCGGAATGCCGTCGATCTCGACCACGCTGATCCACAGGCTGGCCCAGAACAGCTCACCATCGATCCCTTCCAGCTGCACGTCGCTGGACTGCGGCGCCTCCTCGCCTGAGACGGCAAGGCGCTCGATCAACGAGGCCTCCACCACGTCCTGCAGCCGTGCCGACTCGAACCGGGTGGACAGCCGCCGGCGCGCCACCGCGTTGCGATAGACGATGGCGCCATCGTCCCGGCGGGCGAGCAGCACGAGGCAGGGCAGCAGCTCGTTGAGCCTGCGGAACCGCTCCTCGCTGGCCTGGAAGCGCCGCGCCATCGACGTGCCGAGCGCGATGGCCCGCTCCCGCGTGCTGACCAGCGACCACGTCAACGCCGCCAGCAGCGCGCTGACCAGCATCCCCACCCACAGCACGATCCGCCAGCTGCCGCTGCCGGCGGCATTCTGGCGCGGATGGGCCACGACCCTCCAGGTCCGTCCGCCGAAGTGCAGCCGCACCTCGTACGGTTCGCCCTCCGCGCGGATCGCGAAAGCGCGTGCGTACAGGGGGCGCGACATTCCGCTGGTGTCGTCCTCGACGCGCAGGTCCGCGAGTTGCACTGGCGCCGCGGGCATGGTCGATTCGATCAGGTCCGCAATGCGGAACGAAGCACCCAGCGATCCGACGATCGCCTCCGCACGGGCCGCCTGCGTCTGCGGCATCAGACCTTTCGCGTAGACCGGCAGCCGGAGGAGGAAACCGTCGCCCGCGTGCTTGCCGCGGCCGGTCTGGCGCAGCCGGAACGGCTCCGACATCGCCACCTGGTCGGTGTCGCGCGACCGCAGCAGCGCCTGCAGGTTCATCGGCTGCGCGGTCACGTCAAGCCCCTGGATGACCTCGTTGCCCTGTCGCGGCGCGAAGATGGTGGTGATGTAGCGGTCGCCGTCGGGCAGCCGCCGGCGCTCCGCGTACGCGAGGGCCTGCAGGCTGATGCGGACGACCGCGTTCGACTCCATGTTCTCGTAGGCGCGGGTGTATTCGTCCTGGGTCACGCTCTCGGACGCGAGGAAGATCGACTGGAAGGCGCGGATCAGGTGCTCGCACTGCGCCAACTGGCTGCCGATCGCGTCAGCCACGCGTGCCGTCTCCAACTGGAACTCACGGCGCGCCTCGCCTTCGGCCCGATGCATTTCCGCGCGCGCCAGCCAGCCCGTCAGCGCCAGGCCGAGCAGGAACGCGACCAGCGCCGAGCCCCAGGCGGACAGGCGCCGCCCGGCGGGCAGGCCGACCTCGGGGGAACGCGGCGGATCGCGGTTGTCGAACGGCATCTGCACCCTTGTGGCGTTGGAACGGTCGTCAGGCGGCGAACTGCTCGATCAGGATCCGTTCCTCCAGGTTGTGCTCGGGATCGAACAGCAGGGTGACGCTGCGGTCGCGGGACTCCCGGACCAGCACTTCGGTGACGTCGCGGACTTCGTGCGAATCCGCGGTCGCGCTGACCGGCCGCTTCAGCGGGTCGCGCACGCGGAAGCGCACTTCGGTCCCCGATTTCAGCACCGCACCGCGCCAGCGCCGCGGCCGGAACGGCGCGATCGGCGTCAATGCCATGACGTTCGCCCCCAGGGGCAGTATCGGCCCGTGCGCGGAAAAGTTGTACGCGGTGCTGCCCGCCGGCGTGGCCAGCATCACGCCGTCGCAGATCAGCTCGTCCAGCCGCACCTGGCCATTCAGCTCGATGCAGACGTGGGCGGCCTGGCGGGTCTGCCGGAGCAGCGACACCTCGTTGTACGCTAGCGACCCGACGCTGGCACCCGACTCGGTCTGCGCCACCATCTCCAGCGGATGCAGGACCGCGGGTTCCGCCGCATCGATGCGCGCCAGCAGGTCGTCCTCGGCGCGGAACTGGTTCATCAGGAATCCCACGGTGCCCAGCTTCATGCCGTAGACCGGCTTCCCCAGGTGACCGTGGCGATGCAGCGTCTGCAGCATGAACCCGTCGCCGCCCAGCGGCACGATGACATCGGCATCCTCCGGCACATGGCAGCCATGGCGACGCTCCAGGTGCGCAAGCGCGGCGCGGGCCTCATCGGCGGGGCTGGCAAGCAGGGCGAGGCGGCGCGTGGTCATGCGGCGAGGATAGCAAGACCCCACGGATCGCGGACGGTCGGATAGGCGGCATGGATGGCCGCGTGACCCCCCGGAAAGACGATGGGCGCCCCTCGCGGGACGCCCATCGCTTGCCCGCGTAACGGCGAGACTCAGCCGCGCTGGGCCAACTGCGCCACGCGCTGCACCGCCACCGACGCGGTGGGGTAGTCCAATGCCTTCTGCGCGGCCAGCTCGGTCAGCATCGCCAGGGTGAAGCGCAGCGACGCGTCGTCGCGGCCCAACCAGGCGTGGACCTTTGCATCGGCATCCTTGCCCGGCATCGCCAGCACCTGCGCGGTGAGCACGCGCAGCTGGGCGAACAGTTCGTCGCGCAGCACGCCGCGGGCCACCGCATGCCAGCGGCCTTCCACCTTGAGCGCCTCGATCTGCGCGCGCAGCCACGGCGCGTGCAGCGCGTCGGCCAGGCGGAAGTAGACCTTGGCCACTTCGATCGGGCGCAGCTTGCGCTCGCGCGCCAGCTCGATGATGTCCGCGCTGGACTCGAGGTACGGCAGCGCCGCCAGCTGGTCCGCCAGCGCGGCCGGCACGCCCTTCGCACGCCAGTCCTTGCGGCTGGCTTCGTACTGCGGGCGCTGCGACGGCGGCAGGATGCCCTCGCCCGCGCGGATGTCGCGGAAGCCGTCGTGGTAGCGCTCCACCGCGGTGGCGATCGCCGGCACCGCGCCCGGGCGCGACAGCAGCCAGCGGGTGAAACCGCGCTGCAGTTCCCAGATCACCTGCAGGGCATCGATCTGCACCGACTCGGCCACCTTGCCGTCCAGTGCGTCGATCTGCGTCCACAGGTCACGCGCGTCCAGCGTTTCGCGGGTGATGGTGTAGGCCCGCGCGATCTCGCCGATGCTGCGGCCGCTGTCTTCCTGCATGCGCATCAGGAAGGTGGCGCCCATCCGGTTGATGGTGGAGTTGGTCACCGCGGTGGCGATGATCTCGCGCTTCAGGCGGTGGCCTTCCATCGCCTTGGCGTACTTCTTCTGAAGCGGCTCGGGGAAGTAGCGCACCAGCTCCTTGGAGAGGTACGGATCCTCCGGCACGTCCGATTCGAGCAGCTGCGGGTAGGCTACCAGCTTGGCGTAGGACAGCAGGATCGACAGCTCCGGCCGGGTCAGCCCCTGGCCGCGCAGCTTGCGCTCCGCGACCTGGGCGTCGGTGGGCAGGAACTCGATCTGGCGGTCCAGCAGGCCCTGCGCCTCCAGCGTGGCGATGAAATGCATCTTCGAGCCCAGGCGGGTCGCGCTCATGCGCTCCATCAGGCTGAGCGCCTGGTTCTGGCGGTAGTTGTCCACCAGCACCAGCTGTGCGACCTCATCGGTCATCGCCGCCAGCAGCTTGTTGCGCTCGGCCAACTTCAGGCGCTTCTTCTGCACTTCCCCGTTCAGCAGGATCTTGATGTTCACCTCGTGGTCGGAGGTGTCCACGCCGGCGGAGTTGTCGATGAAGTCGGTGTTCAGCAGCACGCCCGCCTGTGCCGCCTCGATGCGACCCAGCTGGGTCATGCCGAGGTTGCCGCCCTCACCCACCACCTTGCAGCGCAGGTCGGCACCGTTGACGCGGAGGCCGTTGTTCGCGCGGTCGCCCACGTCGGCGTTGGTCTCGCTGGACGCCTTCACGTAGGTGCCGATGCCGCCGTTCCACAGCAGGTCCACCGGCGCGCGCAGCGCGGCGCTCATCAGCTCGGTCGGGGTCATCGACTTGATGCCCGGGTCGATACCCAGGGCGTCACGGACCTGCGGGGTGATCTCGATCGACTTCAGCGAACGCGGATAGATGCCGCCGCCCTTGCTGATCAGCTTGGCGTCGTAGTCCGCCCAGCTGGAGCGCGGCAGCTTGAACAGGCGCGCACGCTCCTTGAAGGAGGTGGCCGCCACCGGCGACGGATCGAGGAAGATGTGGCGGTGGTCGAACGCACAGACCAGGCGGATGTGCTCGGACAGCAGCATGCCGTTGCCGAACACGTCGCCCGACATGTCGCCGATGCCGACCACGGTGAAGTCCTGCTTCTGGCAGTCGCGGCCGAGCGCGCGGAAGTGGCGCTTCACCGACTCCCAGGCGCCGCGGGCGGTGATGCCCATGCCCTTGTGGTCATAGCCCACCGAACCGCCGGAAGCGAAGGCGTCGTCCAGCCAGAAGCCGTGGGCCTGCGAGATGGCGTTGGCGGTGTCGGAGAACGTCGCGGTGCCCTTGTCCGCGGCCACCACCAGGTACGGGTCGTCGCCGTCGTGGCGGACCACGCCGGCCGGCGGCACGATCCTGTTGTCGACGATGTTGTCGGTGATGTCCAGCAGGCCGTTGATGAAGCGCTTGTAGCAGGCCACGCCCTCCGCGAACCACGCATCGCGGTTCACCGCCGGGTCCGGCAGCTGCTTCGGATAGAAGCCACCCTTGCTGCCCACTGGCACGATCACGGTGTTCTTCACCATCTGTGCCTTGACCAGGCCCAGCACCTCGGTGCGGAAGTCCTCGCGACGGTCGGACCAGCGCAGGCCACCGCGGGCCACCGGGCCGAAGCGCAGGTGGGTACCTTCCACGCGAGGACCGCACACCCAGATCTCGCGGAACGGGCGCGGCTTCGGCAGGTCCGGCACCTTGGCGGTATCGAACTTGAACGCCAAATAGTCGGCCGGGCCGCCGTCCTTGCGCAGGCCATCCTTGTAGTCGATGTAGTAGTTGGTGCGCAGGGTGGCGTCGATCACCCCGATGAAGCTGCGCACGATGCGGTCTTCATCCAGGCTGGCGACGCGGTCCAGCAGGCCCAGCAACGCGCCGCGGGCGGCCTCGATCTGCTGCTCACGGTTGCCCTCGCGCGCCTTGACCAGCGCCTTCAGCGCGGCCTGCGCGGCGTCATCGCCGGCCGCCAGCGCTTTCAACTGGGCGCCGAAGCGGGCCATGCCCTGGGTGATCTCGGCACTGCTCTCGCGGCCGGTGGCCGGGTCGAAGCGCGCCTCGAACAATTCCACCAGCAGGCGCGCCAGCAGCGGATAGCGGGTCAGCGTGGCTTCCATGTACGCCTGCGAGAACGGCACGCCGGTCTGCAACAGGTACTTGCAGTAGGCGCGCAGCATCGCGACCTGCTTCCACGACAGGCCCGCCGCCAGCACCAGCCGGTTGAAGCCGTCGTTCTCCGCGTCGCCGCGCCAGATCCGCGCGAACGCCTCCTCGAAGCGGTCGTCCAGCGCCTCGACGTCCAACTCGCCCTGCAGCGACTCCACTTCGAAGTCCTGGATCCAGGCCAGGCCGCTGGCGGTCTCGACGCGGTACGGGTGCTCGGTGATCACCCGCAGGCCCATGTTCTCCATCATCGGCAGCGCGTCGGACAGCGGGATGTCGCGCAGCGGACGGTA
Source organism: Thermomonas sp. (assembly GCA_036405455.1). Lineage (GTDB taxonomy): Bacteria > Pseudomonadota > Gammaproteobacteria > Xanthomonadales > Xanthomonadaceae > Thermomonas. The sequence goes on from DASWXO010000061.1 coordinate 18,105, forward strand.
CAGCTTGAAGCGCAGGCTGCCGCGCTGCGAACGGCACAGCGACAGGCGCAGGTCGTCCTCACCGGACAGGGCGGCCAGGTGTTCGACGTCGTCCGCCGCGGCCTCCGGGCTCACTTCCTCGATGTAGCCCGCGGGCAGCGCGCTGCCGTAGCGCGCGGCCAGCCTCAGGCCGGCCTCCTCGCCATGGCGGGCGACCAGCTGCTCGCGCAGGTCGTCGCGCCAGTCGCGGACGATCTCCGCCAGCTTGGCCTCCAGCACCTGCATGTCGACGTCCTTGGCGGAGGCGTTGGCCGACGGGCGCACCAGGATGTGCAGCTGGGCCAGCGGCGAATCGCCGATCTGCACGTTGGTGTCCACGCGGTCGCCGTCCAGCGCCTCGCGCAGCATCGCCTCGATGCGATGGCGCACCTGCGTGCTCATGCGCTCGCGCGGCACGTAGGCCAGCGCGGAGTAGTAGCGGCCGTAGCGGTCGCGGCGCAGGAACAACTTGCTGCGCACGCGCTCCTGCAGGCCCAGGATGCCCATGCAGGTGCGGAACAGCTCTTCCTCGCCCGACTGGAACAGCTCGTCGCGCGGCAGGGTCTCCAGGATGTGGCGCAGCGCCTTGCCGCTGTGGCTGCTGGGCTCCAAGCCCGACTGGGCCATGACGTAGGCGTGGCGCTCGCGCACCAGCGGGATGTCCCACGGGCGCCGGGTGTACGCGCTGGAGGTGTACAGGCCGAGGAAGCGCTGTTCGCTGATCGCGCGGCCCTTGGCGTCGTAGCCCAGCACGCCGATGTAATCCATGTAACCCGGGCGGTGCACGGTGGCGCGGGCGTTGGTCTTGGTCAGGATCAGCGCATCGATGGCGCCGGACTGCGGCATGGCGTGCGCGGCCAGCGACTTGACCGGACGCGATGCCACGCCTTCGTCGCCGCGCAGCAGGCCCAGGCCGCTGCCCGGCACGGCGGACAGCACGTCCTCCTTGCCCTGCTTGCCGACCTTGTACTCGCGGTAGCCGAAGAACGTGAAATGGTCGTCCGCCGCCCAGCGCAGGAAGGCCTGTGCCTCGTTGCGGGCGTCTTCGGTGAGCGGCAGCTTGCGGGAGGCCAGCTCCTCGGCCACTTCGCGCATGCGGTCGCGCATGGGTTCCCAGTCGGCGACGATGGCGCGGACGTCGTCCAGCACGCCGGCCAGGCGCGCCTTGATGGCGGCCATCGCCGCCTGCGGCTGGCGGTCGATTTCAAGGTGCATCAGCGATTCCGGCGCGCCCTCGCCCACCGCGACCAGCTTGCCGGCCTTGTCGCGCGACATGCGGATCACCGGATGGCCCAGCACGTGGACGCCGATGCCGGCCTCGGCCAGCGCCATCGTCACGGAGTCCACCAGGAACGGCATGTCGTCGTTGACGATCTGCAGCAACGTGTGCGCCGCATCGCCCGGGTTGAACAGGCGGATGCTGGCCTTGCCGCGCTTGCGGCTGCGCGCGAAGTCCAGCATGTCGACGGCCAGCTCGGCCCAACCGGCGGCGCTGCGGCTGGCGAACTCCTCGGCGTCCATGCGCCGGTAGAAGGCGGCGGCGAACGCCTGCGCTTCGGCCTGGCCGGCCTTGCCCACGCGCTTGGCGACGGCGTCGAGGATGGGTTTGAGGTCGACGCTGCTGCCGGTTTCCACGGATTTGTTCATCGGATTCATGGCCTCGAAAGGGAAACGGCCGCGCGTTTGCGCGGCCGTCGGGGTCGCCTGGACTTATCGCAGCCCGGTTTCGGCGCGGGCGATGACCAGGCGCTGGATCTCGCTGGTGCCTTCGTAGATTTCGGTGATCTTGGCGTCGCGGAAATACCGTTCGATCGGCATTTCCTTGGAGTAACCCATGCCGCCGTGGATCTGCAGTGCCTGGTGGGTGATCCACATGGCGGCTTCCGACGCGGTCAGCTTGGCCACCGATGCCTCGGTGGTAAAGCGCTGGCCCTGCCCCTTCAGCCACGCCGCGCGCAGCGTCAGCAGCATCGCCGCGTCGAGCTTGCACTTCATGTCGGCGATCTTGGCCTGGGTCATCTGGAAGGTGCCGATCGGCTGGCCGAAGGCCTTGCGGTCCTGCACGTAGGCCAGCGTGGCCTCGTAGGCCGCGCGGGCGATGCCGATGGCCTGCGAGGCGATGCCGATGCGGCCGGCGTCCAGCACGCCCATGGCGATCTTGAAGCCCTGGCCTTCCTCGCCCAGCACTTCGTCGGCCTGGACCACGTAGTCGGTGAACTCGATCTCGCAGGTCGCCGAGGCGCGGATGCCCAGCTTGGGCTCGGTCTTGCCGCGGTGGAAGCCGGCACGGTCGGTGTCGATCATGAACGCGGTGATGCCGCGCGCGCCCTTGTCCGGGTCCGTCATCGCGAACAACACGATGTACTTGGCGACCGGGCCGGAGGTGATCCAGCTCTTCTTGCCGTTGATCACGTAGGTGCCGTCGGCCTGGCGGGTCGCCTTGCAGCGCATCGCGGTGGCGTCGGAGCCGGACTGCGGTTCCGTCAACGCGAAGGCGCCGATCTCGCGGCCCTCGGCGATGGCGCGCACGTACTTCTGTTTCTGCGACTCGGTGCCGAAGGTCAGGATGCCGTTGCAGAACAGCGAGTTGTTGACGGAGACGATCGTGCTGTGGGCGGCGTCGGCCGCAGCGATCTCCACCATCGCCAGCACGTAGCTGACCGTGTCCATGCCGGCGCCGCCGTATTCGACCGGCACCTCGATGCCCATCAGGCCGTTCTCGCCCAGGGCCCGGATGTTGTCGAGGGGGAACTCGCCGGTGCGGTCGTGGTGTTCGGCGCTGGGCGCGATCTTCTCGCGCGCGATGCGCCGCGCCACGTCCTGCAACATCAACTGCTCTTCGCTGAATCCGAAATCCACGACCGCCTCTCTGCGTCCTTCCGAAGAAGCGGCATTGTAGCCTCGCGGCGCGCCGAACCGTAGCCGTGACGAGCCTCGCGGGCGCTTCGCTGCCGGGACGATTCGAAACGCCGGATGCCGACCTTTACACTGGGCGTTCCGCACGGCGACGACGGCGAAACGCCCAGTGCCGACCGGACTCGTCCCCTGCCGCCCCGCGACTTGACCGCGGCAGGCCATCGCGCCAGAATCATCTCTGAATCGCGATGGAAAGATATATATGGATCTGGAAGGCTGGTCCGCACGCCTCAAGGTGTTCGCCGATGCCACCCGCGTACGCCTGCTGGCGCTGCTGGAAGGCGAAGAGCTGACCGTCGCGGAACTGTCCGCCATCACCCAGCTGGCGCAGCCGCGCGTGTCCACGCATCTGGCCAAGCTGAAAGAAGCCGGCCTGGTGCGCGATCGCCGCGCTGGCGTATCCGCCTACTACCGGTTCGACGACGCCGCGGTGGACCCGGCCCAGCGGATGCTGTGGCAATCCATCCGCACCGGCAGCGACGACCCGCTGCTTCGCCAGGACGCCGAGCGCGTGCCGGGCGTGCTGGCGATGCGCGCGGCCGACCAGAACTGGGCCGACAGCGTGGCCGGCGACATGGAGCGCCACTACTCGCCGGGCCGCACCTGGGAAGCGCTGGCGCGCACGGCGCTGCCGCTGCTGTGGCCGGGCGACGTGCTGGATATCGCCTCCGGCGATGGCGTGCTGGCCGAACTGCTGAGCCCGCACGCGGACCGCTACGTCTGCATCGATTCCAGCCAGCGCGTCGTCGCGGCCGCCAGCGAGCGCCTGCGCCGCTTCGACAACGTCGAGGTCCGCGAGGGCGACATGCACGCCCTGCCCTTCCCCGACGCCAGCTTCGACCTGGTGGTGCTGATGCATGCCCTCACCTACGCGGCCCGGCCCGCGCAGGCCGTGGCCGAAGCCGCACGCGTGCTGCGCCCGGGTGGCCGCCTGCTGCTGTCCAGCCTGGGACGCCACGAGCACCGCAGCGTGGTGGAAGCCTACGGCCACGTGAACCTCGGGTTCACCCAGAAAGACCTGCGCAAGTTCGCCGAAAAGGCCGGCCTGGCGATCGCCAACTGCGAAACGGTGACCCGCGAACGCCGGCCGCCGCATTTCGAAGTGATCTCGCTGACCGGCGTGAAGCCGTAAGGGGCGAACGACAATGAGCCTGCCCTGGAAAGACCCGGCCCGCGTCGCGGCGCTGGAAGACGCGCTGGCCCGCCGCATCCTGATCCTGGACGGCGCGATGGGCACCATGATCCAGCGCCACGGGCTGGAGGAAGCCGACTACCGCGGCGAGCGCTTCGCGCAGGGCTTCGACGCCCTGTCCTCACCCGCCGGCCATGCCCACGGCCCCGGCTGCGGCTGCACCGGCCACGACCAGCGAGGCAACAACGACCTGCTGTCGCTCACCCGCCCGGACATCATCCGCGGCATCCACCGCGCCTACCTCGAGGCCGGCGCGGACCTGCTGGAAACCAACACCTTCAATTCGACCTCCATCTCGCTGGCGGATTACCGCCTGCAGCACCTGGTGCGCGAACTGAACCGCGAAGGCGCGCGGCTGGCGCGCGTCGAATGCGATGCCGCCGAGGCCCGCGACCCCGACCATCCGCGCTTCGTGATCGGCGTACTGGGCCCCACCAGCCGCACCGCCTCGCTGTCGCCCGACGTCAACCGGCCGGGCTTCCGTGCGACCAGCTTCGACGAGCTGGCCGAGGCCTACCGCGAAGCCGCACGCGGCCTGGTCGAGGGGGGCGCGGACGTCCTGATGGTGGAAACCGTGTTCGACACGCTGAACGCGAAGGCCGCGCTGTTCGCGATCGACGACGTGTTCGAGGAGATCGGCGCACGGCTACCGGTGATGATCTCCGGCACCATCACTGACGCATCGGGTCGGACGCTCTCCGGGCAGACCGCCGAGGCGTTCTGGTACTCCCTGCGCCACGCGCGCCCCTTGGCGATCGGGCTGAACTGCGCGCTGGGCGCCAAGGACCTGCGCCAGCACGTGGATGTCCTGGCCCAGGTCGCCGACACCCACGTCAGCGCGCATCCGAACGCCGGCCTGCCGAATGCCTTCGGTGGCTACGACGAGACCCCCGAGGACATGGCGCGGGTGCTGCGCGGCTTCGCGGAGTCGGGCCTGCTGAACCTCGTCGGCGGCTGTTGCGGCACCACGCCCGACCACATCCGCGCCATCGCGGCCGCGGTGCGCGACCTGCCGCCGCGCGCGGTGCCCACGCTGGATGCCGTCCCCGCGGAGGCCGCGGCATGACCGTCCTGCCCCGCCACACGCGGCTGTCCGGGCTGGAGCCGCTGGTCATCACGCCCGAGTCCAATTTCGTCAACGTCGGCGAACGCACCAACGTCACCGGCAGCGCGCAGTTCAAGAAGCTGATCCTGGAAGGCCGCTACGACGAAGCGGTGGCGGTGGCCCGCCAGCAGGTGGAGAACGGTGCACAGGTCCTCGACGTCAACATGGACGAGGGCCTGCTGGATTCGACCAAGGCCATGGTGGAGTTCCTCCACCTGATCGCCGCCGAGCCCGACATTGCCCGCGTCCCGGTGATGGTGGACTCCTCCAAGTGGGAGGTGATCGAGGCCGGCCTGAAGTGCCTGCAGGGCAAGGGCATCGTCAACTCGATCTCGCTGAAGGAGGGCGAGGCCGAGTTCCTGCGGCAGGCGCGGCTGGTGCGCCGCTACGGCGCGGCGGTGGTGGTGATGGCCTTCGACGAAGAAGGCCAGGCCGACACCGCGCAACGCAAGGTCGAGATCAGCGCACGTGCCTACACGTTGTTGACGGAAGTGATCGGCTTCCCGCCGGAAGACATCATCTTCGATCCCAACTGCTTCGCCATCGCCACCGGGATCGAGGAACACAACAACTACGCGGTCGATTTCATCGAGGCCGCCCGCGAACTGCGCCGGCGCTTCCCGCACTGCCATATCTCCGGCGGCGTTTCCAACGTCAGCTTCAGCTTCCGCGGCAACGAGGCCGTGCGGCAGGCGATCCACGGCGTGTTCCTGTACCACGCCATCCGCGCCGGCATGGACATGGGCATCGTCAACGCCGGCGCGCTGCCGATCTACGACGACCTGGACCCGCTGCTGCGCGAACGGGTGGAGGACGTGGTGCTGAATCGGCGCCCGGACGCCACCGAGCGCCTGCTGGAGATCGCCGACAACTACAAAAAGAAGAAGGGCGAAAAGAAGGCCGAGGACTTGGCGTGGCGCCAGCAGCCGGTCGCGGCCCGACTGTTGCACGCGCTGGTGCACGGCATCGACCAGTACGTCGAGGCCGACACCGAGGAGGCCCGCCAGGCCGCCGCCCGCCCGCTCGACGTGATCGAGGGCCCGCTGATGGCCGGCATGAACGTGGTCGGCGACCTGTTCGGCGCCGGCAAGATGTTCCTGCCGCAGGTGGTGAAGTCGGCCCGGGTGATGAAGAAGGCCGTGGCCCACCTGCTGCCCTACATCGAGGCGGAGAAGCTGCGCACCGGCGATGCCGGCAGGAACAACGGGCGCGTGGTGATGGCCACCGTCAAGGGCGACGTGCACGACATCGGCAAGAACATCGTGGGCGTGGTGCTGGCCTGCAACAACTTCGAGGTCATCGACCTCGGCGTGATGGTGCCGGCGCAGAAGATCCTGGACACCGCGCGCGAGGTCGGCGCGGACATGATCGGCGTGTCGGGGCTGATCACCCCGTCGCTGGAGGAAATGAGCCACGTCGCGAAGGAAATGCAGCGGCAGGGCTTCACCATCCCGCTGCTGATCGGCGGCGCCACCACCTCGCGCGCCCACACCGCGCTCAAGATCGACCCGCACTACGCAGCCCCCACGATCTGGGTCAAGGACGCCTCGCGCGCGGTCGGCGTGGCGCAGTCGCTGATGAGCCCGGAGCTGCGCGGCGACTTCGTGCAGGCCGCGGCCAACGACTACGCCGACGTGCGCCAGCGCCACCGCCAGCGCGGCGACGGCAAGCGGCTGGTATCGCTGGACCAGGCGCGTGCACAGGCGTTCCGGCCGGACTGGGCCACCTATGTCCCGCCCGCCCCGCGCCAGCCCGGCGTGCACGTGCTGGACGGCTACCCGCTGGCGGAGCTGGTCGACTGGATCGACTGGTCGCCCTTCTTCAACGCCTGGGAACTGGCCGGCAGCTTCCCGGCGATCCTCACCGACCCGGTGGTGGGCACGCAGGCCAGCGAGCTGTACCGCGACGCCCGCGCCATGCTGGACCGGATCGTCGCCGGGAAATGGCTGACCGCGAAAGGCGTGTTCGGCTTGTGGCCGGCCAACAGCGTGGGCGACGACGTGGTGCTGCAGGCCGACGGCGGCGAACATTGGCTGCGCTTCCTGCGCCAGCAGGCCGACAAGCCGGCCGACCGACCCGACCTGTGCCTGGCCGACTTCATCGCCCCGCGCGACAGCGGCCGGCAGGACTGGATCGGCGGCTTCGCGGTCACCACCGGGCTGGGGATCGAACCCCACGTGGCCCGCTTCGAGGCGGCCCACGACGACTACAGCGCGATCCTGCTCAAGGCGCTGGCGGACCGGCTGGCCGAAGCCTTCGCCGAACGCCTGCACCAGCGCGTGCGCACCGAGTACTGGGGCTACGCGCCCGACGAGGCGTTGGACAACGCGGCGTTGGTCGCCGAGGCCTACCGCGGCATCCGACCGGCGCCCGGTTACCCGGCCTGCCCGGAGCACAGCGAGAAGCAGGTGCTGTTCGACCTGCTGGGCGCCCCCGCGGCGGCCGGCATCACGCTCACCGAGCACTTCGCGATGAGCCCGGCGGCGAGCGTGTCGGGTTACTACTTCAGCCACCCCGAGAGCCGCTACTTCGTGGTCGGGCGCGTCTCGAAGGAACAGGTCGCGGACTACGCGCGGCGCAAGGGCGTGCCGCTGGCGCAGGCCGAGCGCTGGCTGTCGTCCAACCTGGACTACGACCCGGACTGATTCCGCGGCCATTACCGGGCGGTTTCCATAATGGAGGCAGCTGCGCCATAGTGGAGCCCCCGGGGGAGCCGGGGCAGATCGTCGGGGGCTGCATGAGGGAGATCGCACCTCGCACCACCAGCCGTCTCCTGCACGCCGGGGCGCTCCTCGTCGCGTGCGTGTTGGCGGCCGCCTGTACGCCAGCCTATCGCCCGCCCCTCCGGGTCGGGACCAATCTCTGGCTGGGCTACGAGCCGCTGTATCTCGCCGCCGGCTTGGGCTACTACGACGGCACGCCGGTCAGGCTGGTGGAGCTGGGCTCGGACACCCAGGCGATGGATGCGCTCCGCGCCGGTCGCCTGGATGCCGCGGGGCTGACCCTGGACGAGGCCCTGACGCTGCTGGAAGAGCGCGTGCCGGTCGCCATCGTCTGGGTGCTGGATGTGTCGGCAGGTGCCGATGCGGTGGTGGCGAAGCCCGACATTCCCTCGCTGCCCGACCTGCGGGGCAAGCGCATCGGGGTGGAGCAGACCGCCGTGGGCGCCTACATGCTCGACGCGGCGCTGCGCCGCGCCGACCTCACGCCCGCGGACGTCACGCTCCTGCACCTGCCGCTGGACGCCCACGTGGCCTCGTTCAACGCCGGCAGCGTGGATGCCGTCGTGACGTTCGATCCCGCACGACAGGCACTCGTCAAATCGGGCGGGCGCGTTCTGTTCGACAGCCGCAGCCTGCCGGGCCAGATCGTCGACGTCCTGGTGGTGCGCCGGGAGGCGCTGGCCTGCTGCTCGGCGGACGTGGGCCGGCTGATCCAGGGCCAGCAGCGCGCCTTGGCGTATCTGGCCCAGCACCGCACCGATGCGATGGAGCGAATGGCGCCGCGACTGGCACTGGCGCCAAACGACATCGCCGCGGCGTTGGACGGCATCGTGCTCCCCGACGCGGCCTACAACCGCAGCCTCCTGGGGGGGCCGACCCCCGACCTGGCCGAAACCGCCGCGCACCAGTCCAGGCTGATGCGGCAGCGCGGATTGCTGGGTTCGCGGATCGACACCCAGGCGCTGATCGACGGACGCTTCCTCGACTTGGGGCAGCAACCATGACGGTGCCGAAGGTGCGCCGGGCCATCACGGTGGTCACCCTGCGGCGTTGGCTGCCACTGCTGCTCATCGGCGTGACGCTGATCCGGTTGGGGCTGCTGGCATGGACGGAGCGCCAGGGGTACCTGGACGAACTCGCCTCGTTTACCGGGGGGACCGCCCACTCCCAACTCTTGACGGTCCGTCGCAACCTGGAAGACATCCTGCGGGAACGGGGCGGCGTGGGACTGGAAACCGAGCTGTCGGAACTGGGGCTGGACCCGCTGGTCCGCCATGCCGCGCTGGTCGACGAGACCGGCCGCGTCTTGGTCGCGACCCGCTTCGCCTGGAAGGGCCGCCCCGCATCGAACGTCATCCCCGGATATCCGGGGGCATTGGCGGGTGATGTCCGGCGGACTCGGCGCGAACGACTGGTGTTGGACCAGGCGCGCGACCATCTGGTGACACTGGCGCCGGTCCGGATGAACGCCCGGCCTGGCGAACTGCGCTCGCACCGGATCGGGCTGCTGCTGATCGACTACGACTTCACCCCGCTCAAGGCGAGCGCGTGGCAGGCCAGCCTCCGGTATGCCTTGATCTTCGGCGGCATGATGGTCCTGATGATGCTGCTGCTCATCGCGCTCGGGCATCGCTTCATCCTCGTCCCCGTCCGGGCACTCTCGGACGCCATGTCCAGGATCGGCGCCGGGGATTTCGATGCGCTTCCCGTCCTACGGGGGTATGGGGAATTCAAGGTGCTCGGGGATGCGATGACCGCGATGGCCACCGCGCTGCGGGCCAGCCGGTCCGAACTGGAGGAAAGCGAGGCGCGCTACCGCCACTTGTCCGACGCCGCCACCGAGGCCATTTTCATCCATGACGGCGGCCTCATCGTCGACGTCAACGCCGCTGCGGGTCGCCTCGTCGGGATAGCGCCGGAGCTGCTGAAGGGACGCGACATCTATGGCCTGGTTGCCGAACACGACCGGCAGCGGAAGCACGAACTCACGAAACAGGGCGTCGTCGGCAGCTGGCCGCTCGACCTGCTGGATGCCAACGGCGCGATCGTGCCGACCGAGGTCAACGTTCGGCAGTGGCGGGTCGGGGATCGCAACCTGCGCGTGGTCGCCGCGCATGACATCCGCGAGCGGATCGCGGCAGAGGCGGAAATCCGCCAGTTGTCTAACTTCGACCCGTTGACCGGCCTGCCCAATCGGCGCCTGCTGCTGGAACGCGTGGCCCATGCCGTCGATGACGTCGATGACGTCGATGGCGGCGATCGCCACGCATCGCTCGCGACGTTCAACCTCGACAGCTTCAACGTCATCAACGAGTCCCTCGGCATGGCGGCGGGCGATGCGGTGCTCCGCGCCGTTGCCATGCGGCTGAGCGGAGCACTGCGACACGGACAGATGCTGGCGCGGGTCGACGGCGACACGTTCGCGGTCCTGTTGCCCGACCTCGATGCCGCCATCGGCCCGGCATCCGAACAGGCGTCCCGATCGGTGGAAGAACTGCTGGGCCAGCTGGCAGAGCCGTTGGAGCTGAACGGACAGATCCTGCACCTGAGTGCCGGTGCGGGGTTGGTCATGATCCCCAACGACAGCCGCGACCCAGCGGAATTGCTGCGGGAGGCCGAAACCGCGATGCACCAGTCGAAGCTGGCCGCCGACAGCAGGGTCCGCTTCTTCGCGCACGATCTCCAGGAAGCCGCGGCGGCGCGCCTGACCCTGCGCACGGACCTGAAGCAGGCGATCTCGGCACGCGACCAGCTGCTGCTGCATTTCCAGCCGCAGATCGACGCGCAGGACCAGCTGCGCGGCGTGGAAGCGCTGGTCCGTTGGCGTCATCCGAGCCGGGGCATGATCCCCCCCGGGGATTTCATCGGCGAAGCGGAAGCCAGCGGGCTGATCGTCCCACTCGGCAACTGGGTCATGGACGAGGCCGTCGCCTGCATGCGCCGCTGCGAGGCCGACCTGGGGCTGCGCGCACTCGCGATGGCCGTCAACGTGAGTCCACGGCAATTCCGCGAACCGGATTTCGTGCCGCGGGTCGAGGACCTGCTCGCCCGACTGGGCGACTGCACCCTGTCGCTCGAGATCGAGCTCACCGAAAGCGTCGCCGCGGAAGATCTCGAAGCGACGCTGGAGAAGATGCAGCTCCTGCGCCGGCATGGCGTGAAGCTGGCGCTCGATGACTTCGGCACCGGCTACTCGAGCCTGTCCTACCTGAAGCGATTGCCGATCGACACACTGAAGATCGATCGCTCGTTCGTGATGGATATCGACGCGCCCACGCCCCGTCCTGGCCTTGGGAAGCGGCCTGCCGCGCTGATCGAAGCCATCATCGCCATGGCCCACCAGCTGGACATGCAGGTGCTGGCCGAAGGCGTGGAAACCCCGGCCCAGCACGCTCACCTGCTGCGCGCGGGCTGCGACATCTTCCAGGGATTCCTGTTCAGCCGCCCGCTGGCGGAAGACGCCCTCCATGCCTGGGTGCGACAACGGCACCAGGCATGACCGGGCGTCCGCGCACGCTTACCAGACGAGGTCGTCGGGCACCTGGTACTTCGGATCGGCGTAGGGATCGTCAGCCGGCATCGCATCCGGATCGACCTTCAACGCCACCGCCGGCGCGAAGATGGCCTCCGCCTCCATCAAAGTCGCCGCATCCACCAGCAGGTAGCGTCCGTTCAACTGCACGACGCCCAGCTCGCCGGCGTTGAGGGCCTTCAGCTGGTCGGCCGTGACGTGGACGCGCTTGATCTTGCCGCCATACTCGAAATGCCGGACGTGCTCGGCATCGGCGGCATTGAGCGCCTTGCCCTGCAGGAACACCTCGAGCCTGGCCTTGGCCTCGCGGCGCAGGCGGGCTTCCTCCTGCTTCAGCCGCTCCGCCTCGATGCGTTCATCCTTCTCCTTCTGGGCGCGGATCGCATAGGCCTTGGCGAGGTCGATGTCCTCGCGCGAGCGCTGTTTCTGCGTGCGCGTCGTCGGCCTGCCGGACGGCGCCGGCTTGCCACCGGCGACTGCATGCTTGCCGCCCTGCCCGGCGTGCGGCCTGCGGGCCTCCTGCTTGGGCCGTGGGGTAGGCTTGGGGGCGTCCTTGAAACCCAGCCCCAGCAGCTGGTCGCGAAGGGAATTGCTCATGTCGTCGGGTACAGGTCAGTAATGCGGAGGGGGCGGTTCACTGGCGGCGTCGCCGGTCACCGGCGTGGCGGCCATCGCGCTGCGCAGCTGGCGCAGCTCTTCCAGCGCCCGGTGCAGGCGGAGGGCATTGGCGGCTTCCTCGCTGCGCGCCGCGGCCAGCGCGTCGCTCAACTCCTGCAGGGCGTGCTCCTGGAACGCCAGGCGCGTTTCCAGGTCCACCAGCCGCTGTTCGAGGTCGGCACTCATGCCTGCTCCCGCCGCAGCGAACGGCCACGGCCGATGCCGTAGTATGCGAGGCCAGCGGCCTCGGGCTCCGCCGGGTCGTAGAGGTTGCGGCCATCGAACACCACCGCGTCGGCCAGCGCCGAAGCAAGGCGGGTGAAATCCGGACTGCGGAACTGCTTCCACTCGGTCACCACCACCAGCGCATCGGCCCCCTGCAGCGCAGCCTCGGCCGATTCGCACAGCACCAGGTCCTCGCGCTCGCCGAAAATGCGGCGGCTCTCGGGCATCGCCTCGGGATCGAAGGCCTGCACCTTCACCCCGGCGTCCCACAGCTGGGCGAGCAGCGTGCGGCTGGACGCCTCGCGCATGTCGTCGGTGTTGGGCTTGAACGCCAGCCCCCAGACCGCGACGGTCTTGCCGCGCATCGGCCAGGTGCCGCCATAGTGGCGGACCATCAGTTCGAAGAGATGGCCCTTCTGCGCCGCATTCACCGCCTCCACCGCGGCCAGCAGCCGCGGCTGCACGCCATGCTGCTGGGCGGTCCTGGCAAGCGCCTGCACGTCCTTGGGGAAGCAGGAACCGCCGTATCCGGCGCCCGGATAGATGAAGTGCCAACCGATGCGCGGATCGGACCCGATGCCCTTGCGCACCATCTCCACGTCCGCGCCCACCTGCTCGGCGATGTTGGCGATCTCGTTCATGAAGCTGATCTTCGTCGCCAGCATCGCGTTGGCGGCGTACTTGGTCAGCTCGGCCGAGCGCACGTCCATCGCCACGATGCGGTCGTGGTTGCGGTTGAACGGCGCATACAGGCGCTTCAGCTTCTCCACCGCGGCCGCACTGTCGGCGCCAATCACGATGCGGTCCGGGCGCATGCAGTCCTCGACCGCGGCGCCCTCCTTCAGGAATTCCGGGTTCGACACCACGTCGAAGGCGATGTCCGTCCCGCGCGCCGCCAGTTCCGCGGCGATCGCGGCGCGCACTTTGTCGGCGGTGCCCACCGGCACGGTGGACTTGTCCACCACCACCGCGGGCCGCGCCAGGTGCCGGCCAATGGTCCGCGCCACCGCCAGCACGTACTGCAGGTCCGCGCTGCCGTCCTCGTCCGGCGGCGTGCCCACCGCAATGAACAGCACCTCACCGTGCGCGATGCCGGCAGCCGCATCGGTGGTGAAGCGCAGCCGGCCCGCCGCATGGTTGGCCTGCACCATCGGGGTCAGCCCCGGCTCGTAGATCGGGACCACGCCGGCGTTGAGGCCATCGACCTTGGCCGCATCAATGTCGATGCAGACCACGTCGTGGCCGACCTCGGCCAGGCAGGTGCCGGTGACGAGGCCAACGTAGCCGGTGCCGAAAATACAGACGCGCATGGGGGTATCCGTAGGGCCAAAGAAAAGGGGGACGCATCGCAAGGATACGTCCCCCGTGTGTCGCGGAGGATTACTTGCCGGACGGCGCCTTCACGATCTCCAGCAGCTCGACTTCGAACTCGAGCGTCTGGTTCGGACCGATCATCGGCGGCGCCTGCTCGCCGTAGGCCAGCCTGGCCGGGATCCAGAACTTGTACTTGGCGCCCACCGGCATCAGCTGCAGGCCTTCGGCCCAGCCGGGGATCACGCCCTGCAGCGGCAGGACCGCCGGCTCGCCGCGCTTGTAGGAGCTGTCGAACTCGGTGCCATCCAGCAGGGTGCCCTTGTAATTGACCTTCACGCCATCGCCGGCGCCGGGCTTGGCGCCCTTGCCCTCGGTGATGACCTGGTACTGCAGGCCCGATGCGGTGGTCACCACGCCCGGCTTCTTGCCGTTCTCGGCCAGGAACTTGTCGCCCTTCTCCTGGTTGGCCTTGCCTTCTTCCATCATCTTGGCGATCTGCTTGGCCTGCATCTTCTGGCCGAACGCCTGCATGATCTGCTGCGCCTGCTCGTCGGTGACCAGCGCCTTGCCGCCCTCCATCTGGGTGCGCAGGGCCTTGACCACGGTGTCGACGTTGACCTCGTCCTTGATCTCCGACAGCTGCTTGCCCATCGCCATGCCGATGGTGTAGCTCACCTGCTCCTTCTCGGTGGGCAGGCCCGGATAGCCGGTCTTGTCGGTGGCGGCCTTGCCCGCCTCGGCGGTGCCGGAAGAGACGTCGACGGGCTTGTTTTCGCCCTTGCAGGCGGACAGCGCCAGCAGCGTGGCGACGGCGAGGACGGTGGAACGGGCGAACGGCTTCATCAGCAGAAAACTCCGGGAGGCGGTAAAAGGAAGGCGGCGGGCGCCGGCGGGTTCACGAACGGGTTGGACTCACTCGACGCCCAGCAGTTCCACGTCGAAGACCAGGGTGGCGTTGGGCGGGATATCGGTGCCCGCGCCTTTCTCGCCATAGCCAAGCGCGGCGGGAATCCAGAACCGGTACTTGGCATTGACCGGCATCATGGCCACGCCTTCGGTCCAGCCCTTGATCACCTGGTCCAGGCCGAACTCGGCGGGCTGGCCACGGTCGTAGGAACTGTCGAATTTCTTGCCGTCCAGCAGGGTGCCGACGTAATGCACCCTTACCCGCTGGCCCGGCTTCGGGCGCACGCCGTCGCCCTGGCGCAGCACCATGTACTGCAGGCCGCTGGGTGTCGTGAACACGCCCTTGACCTGCTTGTTCCGGGCGAGGAATTCCTGTTCCTGTTTCGAGGCGGCCTCGGCCTGGACCTTGCGCTCCGAGGCGCGCGCCGCGGACACCCGGGCGGACAACGCGCTGCGGATGCGCGTCGCCTCGGCCGGATCCAGCGCCGGCTTCCGCGCCGGGTCGGCGCCATCCGCGAGGCCGCGCATGAACATCGGCATGTCGAACTCGCCGCGGAAATCCAGCAGGCTGCGCGCGATGTTCGCGCCGGCCAGCTGGCCGGCCTTGGCGCGGTCGATCGCGGCGACTGGCTTGCCGGACGCACGTGCACCGATGTTGGCCATCAAGGCCTGCGACACCTGCCGCGACTCGACGTCGCTCAGGGGGGGCGGGCCGCCCGCCAACACGGCTTCCACGGTCTGGCGGAACGCCGTCAGGTCCACATCGGGCAAGCCCGGGCCGATCGAGCGCGCGACATCCTGCCCCAGCAGGTAACCCACCTTGTCGCGCTCGCTGGAGGGCGACGCGGCATCCTGCGCAAGGGCCGGGCCGGTCAGCACCGCTGCAACGAGCAGCGCTGCAAGTGCGCGCAGGGACAACTTCGACAAGACGGTCTCCAGCATCGGTACGGCGCGAAGCGCACGAAGGTTCCTATTGTGGTCTGCGCTGCCGCGCCCGGCAATCCTGCAGGGTCATCGCGCGCATGGGCGATTCAGCCCGGCCGCCAGGCGCGCCGCGGTCTATGCCATCAGTTGGGTCGGGGAGCGCTTGACGGGGAAATTTGTAGTGTTATAGTTGCCTACAACACCGAACCCCCAGAGCAGGACGTTCACCATGAACCGCAAGCTCCACAACTCCCTGACCGCCGCCATGGCCTGCAGCGTGCTGCTGACCGCTGCGCTGCTGGCCAGTGTCCCCGCCCCGTCCGAGGCCGATGCCCTGCCGGGCATGGCCGCGATGCAGGCGGATGCGGCCGGCGACTTCGCCGCCGCCTCCAGCGACCTCCGCCCGGCCGCCCGCCGCCCCCACCAGTCGGTGCGCATGCCGTTCTTCTCCTTCTTCCTACCGCGGGGCTGACACATGGTTGCCGTCGAATGGAGCGATAGCGCTCCGATCTACCGCCAGCTCAAGGATCGCGTCGTGGCCATGATGCTCGACGGGGTCCTGAAGCCGGGCGATGCGCTGCCCTCGGTCCGCCAGGTGGCGGCCGAGTACCAGCTGAATCCGATCACCGTCTCGCGCGCCTACCAGGAGCTCGCGGACGAACAACTCGTCGAGAAACGAAGGGGACTGGGCATGTACGTCACGGACGGCGCCAATGCGCGCCTGCTGCAGAGCGAACGCGAGCGTTTCCTGCGCGAGGAATGGCCGCTGGTGATGGAGCGCATCCAGCGCCTGGGCCTGAGCATCCAGGAACTGCTGGATCCGCAGCAGAAGTGGGGGCCGAAGTGAGCACCGCCATGACCAGCTCCGTTATTTCCGCGCGCGGCCTGCGCAAGGCCTACAAGAACAAGGTCGCCCTCGACGGCACCACGTTCGAGATCCCCGCCGGCCGCATCATCGGCCTGATCGGCCCCAACGGCGCCGGCAAGACCACCGCGCTCAAGGCGGTCCTCGGCCTGATCCCGTTCGAAGGCGACCTGAAGGTGCTGGGCAAGGACCCGCGCACCCAGCGCGACGCGCTGATGAACGACGTGTGCTTCATCGCCGACGTGGCGGTGCTGCCGCGCTGGATCACGGTGGCGCAGGCCATCGAGTTCGTCGCCGGGGTGCACCCGCGCTTCGACGCCGCCAAGTGCCACCGCTTCCTCGAGGGCACCCAGCTCAAGCCGGGCCTGAAGGTGCGCGAGATGTCCAAGGGCATGATCGTGCAGCTGCACCTGGCGCTGGTGATGGCCATCGACGCCAAGCTGCTGGTGCTGGACGAGCCCACCCTGGGCCTCGACATCCTCTACCGCAAGCAGTTCTACCAGCGCCTGCTGGAAGACTACTTCGACGAGGACAAGACCATCGTCGTCACCACCCACCAGGTCGAGGAGATCGAGCACATCCTCACCGACGTGATGTTCATCCGCGACGGCAAGATCGCGCTGGACGCGCCGATGGAAACGCTGGGCGAGCGCTACACCGAGGTCCTGGTGGACGCCGGCAAGCTGGACGCCGCGCGCGCCTTGGGCCCCATCGACGAACGCAGCCTGCCGTTCGGCAAGACCGTGATGCTGTTCGACGGCGCCGACCGCCGCCGCCTGGACGAACTGGGCGAGACCCGCACGCCGGGCCTGGCCGACCTGTTCGTCGCCACCATGAAAGGAACCTACGCATGAACGCCGCCAATGACGTCGTGGGCATGGATGCCGGCCAGTCCGCCGTGCCGCGTACCCCGCCCCACCCCACCCACAAGCTGAAGCTGCTGCTGCGCCGCGAGTTCTGGGAGCACAAGGGTGGCTTCCTGTGGGCGCCGGTCTGGGCCGGCGGCATCTCACTGGTGCTGACCTTCATGGCGCTGGTGATGGCCGAGGTCGGCCTGCGCCGGACGGTGTCCGAGCGCGGGGGCATCCAGGTGGACGGCCAGGTGGTCGTCAACGGCCTCGACCTGCGCCTGATCACCGACAAGATGACGCCCGAGGACATGCAGAAGCTGGCCGACGGGATCAGCCTGAGCACCGCCTCCGCGATGTTCTGGCCCCTGCTGGTACTGGGCTTCGTGGTGTTCTTCTACTGCCTCGGCAGCCTGTACGACGAGCGCAAGGACCGCAGCGTGCTGTTCTGGAAGTCGCTGCCCGTGTCCGACCGCGACACCGTCCTGTCGAAGGCGGCCAGCGCGCTGCTGGTGGCGCCCGCCCTCTCGATCGCCGTGGGCATCGCCTGCATGGTCGCCTTCCTGGTCGTCATGAGCCTGTTCGTCCTGCTCCACCACGGCAACCCGTTCGCGCTGCTGTGGAGCCCGGACAACCTGCTGGCCAACGCCGGCGTGGCGATCGCGGCGATCCCGGTGTACGCGCTGTGGGCGCTGCCCAGCGTGGGCTGGCTGATGCTCTGCTCGGTGTGGTCCAAGAGCAAGCCGTTCCTGTGGGCGATAATGATCCCGGTGTTCGCCGGCGTGTTCATCAGCTGGTTCGACCTGATGCACCTGTTCAACCTCGACAGCAGCTGGTTCTGGAAGCACGTGGTGGCGCACCTGCTGGGTGGCGTCTTCCCGGGCACCTGGATCCCCGCGATGGACATGCAGGGCGTCGAGGTCCGCGAGCTCGGCAACCACGTGGTGATGCTCAAGGCGCTGTACTCGGTCCTGGCGGCCCCGCAACTGTGGATCGGCGCCGTCGCCGGTGCCGGGATGATCGCCACCGCCGTCCGCCTGCGCCGCTGGCGCGACGACAACTGACCCGCACGCCGACCAGGAGCCACGACCATGACCAAGACCACCCTCCTGCCCGCCGCCCTGTGCCTGCTCTTGCCGCTGGCAGCGCAGGCCCAGCCCACCCGGGGCGCGGACACCGGCATCGGCGGCGAGATCCGCCGCGAACTGGCCGATGCGCGCAAGGAGATGCGCGTCGAGATGGCCAAGGCCAAGCAGGACCTCGACACCGGCAACCTGCAGCTTGATCGCGACAGCCTGCACTTCGGCAAGGACGGCGACCGCAAGGCCCGCACCGCCAAGGCGGACCTGCCGCGGGCGGAGATCACCCCGGCCGGCGATTTCCTGATCGACGGCACCGCGCAGCCGATCGATGCGCGCCAGCGCCGCGAGCTGCTGGCCTACCGCGGGCTGGTGGTGGAAATCGCCAAGACCGGCATCGACATCGGCCAGCGCAGCGCGGAGGCCGCGCTGGCCACCGTCGACGGGTCGTGGATCGGGCTGGTGTTCGGCGCGATGACCGGCAGCCTGGAACGCCGCATCGAGCGCACCGTCCGCGAGGAAGTGGAGCCGGCGGTGCGCGGGATCTGCCGGTTGCTGCCGCGGGTGATGGAATCCCAGCAGCGGCTTTCGGGCAGCCTGCCGCAGTTCCGTCCCTACGCCACCCTCGAACGCGACGACATCGACGACTGCGAAGACGGCGTCCGTCGCGAATTCGCCGCCCGCTGATCCCGGAGACCCCAGCCATGAAATCCGCCGTCACCCTCGCCGCCGCGCTTGCCCTGTGCACGCCCCTGATGGCCTGCAGCATGCCGGCACCCCCGGCGCCGCCCGCTCCTCCGGCCCCGCCGGCGCCGCCCGCCCCGAAGGGCTTCCTGGCCCGCCAGGTGGACCGCGCGCTGGACGAGGCCCGCAAGGAACTGCACGAGGGCAACCTCAGCCTCAACGGCGACATCGACATCAACATCAATGGCAAGAAGCTGCAGCACCACGCCAACGGGCTGCCCAAGGCCGAGCTGACGCCGCAGGGCGACCTGCTGATCGAAGGCAAGGCGGTCCCGGTGGACGCGGCGCAGCGCCGCCTGCTGCTGGACTACCGCGCGCAGATCCTGGGCATCGCGGAGGCCGGCATGGCCATCGGTTCCCAGGGCGCCGATCTGGCTGGCAAGGCGGTCGGCGGCGTGTTCGGGGTGATCTTTGGCGGCGACGAAGCGGAGAAGGACTTCGAAGCGCGCATGGAAGCCGAGGGCAAGAAGATCGAGGCGGAAGCGCTGAAGCTCTGCCACCGACTGCCCGCACTGCTGGCCAGCCAGCAGGCGTTGTCCGCCTCGATCCCGGCGTTCAAGCCCTACGCCACGATGACCCAGAGCGACATCGACGATTGCGGCAAGGACGTGAAGGGCAAGGGCGTCGCCGTCACCAGCAACTGAAGGTTCCGGGCGGCCCGCTGGCCGCCGGCCAGCTCTCCCCCCAAGGCGTCCCGGCAAGGCATCGGCCCCGGGACGCCTCTTTTTTACCTGGCCACGTCCACGCCGAAGCCTGCGCCACGCGCCAGGGCATCGAAGCCGGGGAACGAGGTGGCGACGTTCGCCACCTCGTGGATACGGACCTCGCCCGCGGCGCGCTGGGCGGCGACGGCGAATGCCATCGCTATGCGGTGGTCGTCGTGGCTCTCCACCCGGCCGCCCTGCAGCGTACCGGGGAAGATCGTCGCGCCGTCCGGCGCCTCGTCCACCCGCAGTCCCAGGGCCCGCAAGCCGGCGGCCATGCTGGCCAACCGGTCGGATTCCTTGACCCGCAGTTCAGCCGCGCCACGCACCACCGTGGGCCCGTCGGCGCAGGCGGCAGCCGCGAACAGCACCGGGAACTCGTCGATCATGTCCGGCACCAGTCCCTCGGGCACCTCGATGCCGCGCAAGGGCGCATGGCGCACCACCAGGTCCGCGACCGGCTCGCCGCCGTGGGTGGCCTGGTGCTCCTCGCGGATGTCCGCGCCCATCATCCGCAGCACTTGCAGCAGGCCGGTGCGGCGCGGGTTCAACCCTACTTGCCGCAGCCGCAGCTCGGACCCGGGCACGATGCTGGCGGCCACCAGGAAGAACGCCGCCGACGAGAAGTCGGCCGGCACCGCCACGTCGGTCGCGCGCAGGCGCTGGCCACCGCGCAGGCGGGCGATGCCGGGCGCGAAGGTGATGTCGACGCCGAAGGCGGCCAGCATGCGTTCGGTGTAATCGCGGGTCGGGTGCGGTTCGCGCACCACCGTCTCGCCGGCGGCGTACAGCCCCGCCAGCAGCAGCGCCGATTTCACCTGCGCACTGGCAACGGCGAGCGTGTAGTCGATGCCGACCAGCGCCTGCCCGCCATGGATGCGCAGCGGGGGCGTGCCGCCCGCTTCCGTGTCGATCCGCGCGCCCATGTCCGCCAGCGGCGCGGTGATGCGGCGCATGGGCCGCTTCGAGAGCGACGCGTCGCCGACCAGCACCGAATCAAAGCGCTGCGCGGCCAGCAGGCCCGCCAGCAGGCGCATGCCGGTGCCCGCGTTGCCGCAGTCCAGCGGGCCATCCGGCGCCCGTAGGCCGTCGATGCCCACCCCGTGGACGATCCGCCGGGACGGCGACGGCGTCTCGATGCGCACGCCCAGCCGCGCGAAGATCGCCGCGGTGGCGCGGGTGTCCTCGCCCTCCAGGAAACCGTCGATCGTGGACACGCCGTCGGCCAGCGCCGCGAACATCACCGCCCGGTGCGACACCGACTTGTCGCCGGGGATCGCCAGCGTCCCGCGCAGCGGCGCGCCCGCGCGCGCCACCCAATCCATCGTCCCGCTCACGCCATCACCTCGTCCAGCGCGGCCAGCAGCCGCGCATTGTCATCCTCGGTTCCCACGGTGATGCGCAGGCAGTCGCCAAGGCCGTAGCCGCCCATGGGCCGCAGGATCACGCCGCGCGCCAGCAGCCCGGCCTCGATGCGGGCCGTCGCCTCGCCGAAGTGGACCAGCAGGAAATTGGTCTGCGAGGGGGCAACCTCGCAGCCGCGCGCGCGCAGTGCGGCGGCCAGCGCCTCCCGCTGGACGCGGTTGGCCTCCACCGAGGCCTGCAGGTGCCCCGTGTCGCCCAGCGCCGCCTCCGCCGCGGCCAGCGCCGGCGCGTTGACGTTGAAGCTCTCGCGCACGCGCTCCACCATCGCCAGCAGCCCGGGGTGGGCCAGCGCGTAACCGACGCGCAACCCCGCCAGCGCGAAGGCCTTGCTGAAGGTGCGGGTGACGACCAGGTTCGGGTGCCGCGCCAGCAGCGGCAGCGCACTGGCGTAGTCGGGCGCGTCGACGAATTCCGCATACGCCTCGTCGACCACCACCAGCACGTCCGCCGGCACGGTGGCAAGGAAGCCCGTGAAGTCCTCGCCGGAATACCACGTGCCGGTGGGGTTGTTCGGATTGGCCAAATACACCAGCCGGGTACGCCGCGTGATCGCGGCGCGCAGCGCATCGAGGTCGTGGCCGCGCGGCATCGCATGGTCGCGCGGCAAGGCCGGCGCCAGGCGGAGCGTCGCGCCCGCGGCCTGCGCGGCCAGCGCATACACGGCGAAGCCATACTGCGAGGCCACCACCTCGTCGCCCGGGCCGGCGAACACCTGCGCCAACTGCATCAGCAATTCATGCGAGCCGTTGCCCAGCAGCACCTGCGCGGTCTCGACGCCGTGGTGCCGCGCCAACGCGCGCTTGAGGTCGCCGCCCAGCGGATCGGGATAGACGTGCGCGGCGGCCAGCGCGGCGATGGCCGCGCGCAGCGCCGCCGGGCTGGGCCCGTAGGGGTTTTCGTTGGACCCCAGCTCCAGCGGTGGCCGCGCCGCGGCACGCCGCAGCGCCACGAGGTCGTGGCCCGGATCGTAGGCGCGCAGGCCGCGGATGCCCGGCTGCGCCAGGGCTTCGAACTCGATCATGCGATGGCCACCGGATAGGAGCCCAGCACGCGCACCGCATCGCCCTGCGCCGCGATTTCGTCCAGTGCGTCCTTCAGCGGCGACTCCTCGCAGTGGCCGGCGACGTCGATGAAGAAGGCGTACTGCCACTTGCGGCCGTGCTCCGGGCGCGACTCGATGCGGCTCATGCTGATGCCACGGCGCGCCAGCGGTTCCAGCACGCCGTACAGCGCGCCGGGTCGGTCGCGGATGAACACCAGCAGCGACGTGCGGTCGTTGCCGGACGGCGGGAAGGGCTGGCGGCCGATGACCAGGAAGCGGGTCGTGTTATCGCTGCGGTCCTCGATCGGCCCCGCGACCTGGCGCAGGCCGTAGACCACCGCGGCGGCCTCGCCGGCGATGGCGGCGGCATCGTCCGCGTTGCGCGCGCGCCGGGCGCCTTCGGCATTGCTCGACACCGGCACCTTCTCCACGCCCGGCAGGTGCGTGCGCAGCCAGCCGGCGGCCTGCGCCAGCGCCTGCGGGTGCCCGAAGATGCGGGTCACGTCCTCCAGCCGCCCGCTGCGCGACAGCAGGTACTGGTGCACGCGCAGCTCCACTTCGCCGCAGATCCGCAGCGGCGAGGTGAGGAACATGTCCAGCGTGACCTGGATGGTGCCCTGCCCCGAATTCTCCACCGGCACCACGCCGAAATCCGCGTGGCCGGCCGCCACCTCCTGGAACACCTCCTCGATGCTGCCCAGCGGCAGCCCGTGGGCCGAGTGCCCGAAATGCTTGTGCGCGGCCTGCTGGCTGAAGGTGCCCTCGGGGCCGAGGTAGCCGATCTTCAGCGACTCCTGCTGGGCCAGGCAGGCCGACATCACCTCGCGGAACAGCCGCACCAGCACCTCGTCCGACAGCGGGCCGTCGTTGCGGTCCACCACCCGGCGCAGCACCTGCGCTTCGCGCTCCGGCCGGTAGTAGTCCACCGCCGCCGCCAACTTGCCCTTGGCCTTGCCCACCTGGTGCGCCCAGCGCGCCCGCTCGGCGATCAGCGCCTGGATCTGCTGGTCGATGCCGTCGATCTGGGCACGCACCTGGGCGAGGTCCGGCGCCGCCGGGGCGACGGGCGCGGCCTTCCGCGGCGCCCTGCCCTTGGCCGATGCCGACGATTTGGCGCGGGCGGGCGGGACCTTGCCCACCGGCGTCTTGCGATCCTTAGCCATGGGCGTTCCGGAATCCGTGCATGAACTCGACCAGCGCCTGCACGCCGGCTTCGGGCATCGCGTTGTACAGCGAGGCGCGCATGCCGCCCAGCACGCGGTGGCCCTTCAGCGCCACCAGACCGGCCTGCTTGGCCTCCGCGAGGAACCGCGCGTCGAGTGCCGGATCGTGCAGGAAGAACGGCACGTTCATCCGCGAGCGCGCGGCCGGCACCACCTCGTTGCGGTAGAAGCCGCCGGAGGCGTCGATGGCGTCGTAGAGCAGCGCCGCCTTGCGCGCGTTGCGGCGGGCGAACTCGGCCACGCCGCCTTCCTCCAGCATCCACTTCACGGTCAGGCCCAGCACGTACCAGTTCCAGCTGGGCGGCGTGTTGAGCATCGACTCCGCCTGCGCCTGCGCGCGGTAGTCCAGCACCGGCGCGCGCGGCTGCCCGGCGCGCTCCAGCAGGTCGCGCCGGACGATCACCACGGTGATGCCGACCGGCCCGAGGTTCTTCTGCGCGCCGGCGTAGACCACGCCGAACTGCGTCACGTCCAGCGGCCCGGAGGCGATGGAGGAACTGAAATCGGCCACCAGCGGCGCGTTGCCCGCGGCCGGGATGTCGCGCCACTCGACGCCGTGGATGGTCTCGTTGGCAGTGACATGGACGTAGGCCGCGTCGGGCGAGAGCCGCCACTGCTCGCGCGGCGGCACGTCGCGGAACCCGCCGGCCTCGCTGCTGGCGGCGATGCGCGCATCCGCGCAGGGCGCGGCCTGCTTCAGCGCGGTCTTGCCCCAGTGGCCGCTGACCACGTAGTCGCAGGGCTGGCCGGGCGCGGCGAAATTCAGCGGCAGCAGTGCCTGCACCGTGGTCGCGCCGCCCGAGGTGAACAGCACCGCGTACTCGTCGGGGATCGCCAGCAGCGTGCGCAGGTCGGCCTCGGCCTGGTGCGCCACCGCCAGGAAATCGGCGCCGCGGTGGCTGATCTCGAGGATCGAGGCACCGGCATCGCCGTACTCCAGCATCGTGGCCTGCGCCTGGCGCAACACGGACTCCGGCAGCATCGCGGGGCCGGGGCTGAAGTTGTAGGCGCGTGGCATCTCGGGGCATCCGTGGGAGTCGATCCCCAGTATGCCGCAGCGCAACACGCGCGTGGCGCTTGGTTACGCCGGCAACCTACGCGGCGGGCGCGGACCGGACGGGTCGCCCGAGGGGACGCGGGATCAGAACTTTTCCTTGAGCACCCGCAGGATCTCGGACTCGATCGGGTCCTTGAACATCGCGGCCAGGAAGCCGAGCTTGGCTTTGACCTGCAACTCGCGCTCCTCGAGGACGATGTGGCCGTCGATGCCCGACCGCGAGAAGTTCAGCACGTCGCCGTCCCAGCCGCAGTCGACCTGGAAGCGCTCGTGCAGCTTGCCTGCGATCTCGTCGATCGCCTTGCGCGCTTGTGCCTTGGGCAGGGAATGGGCATGGCGGATATCGATGCGGGACATGGGCGACGGGCCGAGGCGGACGTTGCCCCATTCTGCCGCGTGCCGCCGCCTGCGAACAGCAGGCATCGACGCGGCCGCGTGCTAGATTCCGCGGCGATGAACGACCTGCGCCTGCGCTTCTGCGACCGAAGCCAACCCGACCTGCCCCTCGACACCGGCGTGCATGCGCTGGGGCGCACCCCTGCCGGACTGGGCCCGGTGGACGCTGCCGGCCCGTCGCTGCTGCAACTGTGCAACGACCGCCGCGGCGTTTGGCTGACAGTGGCGGACGGCCTGCGCGGCGTCCACGTCAACGGCCGGCCGGTGCGGCAGGTGGCGATGCTGCGCGCGGGCGACAGCATCCACGCCGAAGGCTGCGAGCTGCTGCTGTATGCCGCCCGCGACGATCGCACCGCGCCGCCCGGCATGCCACCGCGGGATCCGGCCGGCAACCTGCGGCTGGTGTTGCGCGGCGTCGGCGGCGCGTTCCATGGGCGCTGCCTGAGCCTGGAAAAACCGCGCTGGGTGGGCAGTGCCGCCGATGCCGACCTGTGCATCGACGGACCCGGTATCGCACCGCAACACGCCCTGCTGGAAGCGGCGAATGGACAGGCGGTGCTGCGGAAGGCCGCCGCCGACGTGCTGGTGAACGGCTGCCCGGTCCGCGAGGCCGTCCTGCGCAGCGGCGACCAGATCGCCTTCGGCGTGCAGCACCGGTTCGTGCTGGAAGGCCCGCCGCCCGCCCTCCCGATGGCGCAGGCAAGGACCCAGGGGCCGCACGATGCCGATGCGCCGCCCACGCCCCCGCAGCGACATTGGACCCAGCGCGTGCCGTGGCTGCTGGTCACCGCCCTGCTGCTGGCGGCCGCGCTGGGGGCGCTGCTGGTGTTCGGCGCCCGCTGACGCCCGCTCAGCCGGTCCGGAACGGCTCCCCGTCGCCGGCCAGCAAGCGCTCCATCACCCGCGTTTCCTGCCGGCGGATCGCCGCCAAGAACGCCGCCGCGTCCTCCAGCTGGTCGAACGCCGCGAACCCGCGCTCGAGGAAGGACTGCAGCGCGCCCAGCCCCGCCGCGCGCGCCGGCAGGCGCGACATCCGGAGCAGCGATCCCACGCCGGGCAACCGCATCGCGGCCGCCAGCCGACGGCCGACATCGTCGATCAACGCGATCTGGCGGCCCCGCAGCCGCGGATGGCCGACGCGCCGATAGGCCTGCCCGTACAACCCCACGTCCAGCGCCCGTCGTTGGGGCGCCAGGGCCTCCAGCGCCTCGGCCATCCGCAGGTCGAAGGCGTGGCTGAGCGCCGCCAGCGCGATGGCATCGGCCAGCGTTTCCAGCAGCGCCGCCGGCAGCAGCCGCTGCATCATCGGCACCACCCGCGCGATGTCCGCGTCGCGCTGGCGGAAGTCGTGGTCACCGTAGACGTCGGTCAGGAAGAACCGGGCCGCCGGCCGGCACCGGGGATCCCGCAGAAGCGCGGCAAAGCTGGCCTCCAGCCGCTGCGCCTGCCATGCCTGAACGGGCTTCAGCCAGGGCAGCCGGTTGCGTGGCTCCACGGCGGGATCGAACAGGCGCTGGTGCAGGGCAAGGCGACGCGCCAGGCGGGCGTGCAGGTCGGACCGGCTGTGCATGTCGCCAGTGTGCGCCCTGCGCGCCGACACCATGCTCCAGACCGCTCCGCTACACTCGGACGATCCCACGCGAGCAATTCCACCATGCTGTCCCTGCATGCCGCCCATGCCCCCCGCACCGACCGGCACCCGCCGCGGATCGGCCTGGCGATCGCGGGCGGCGGCCCGGTGGGCGCGATGTACGAGCTCGGCGCACTGCGAGCACTGGACGAAGCCTGCGACGGTCTGGACCTGGCCCGGCTCGATTGCTACGTCGGCGTAAGTTCCGGCGCCTTCTTCGCCGCGGGCCTGGCCAACGGCATGGACACCGCCGAGCTGTGCCGGATCTTCATCACCGGCGACAGCAAGGACGTGCGCTTCCGCCCGGAGACCTTCCTGCGCCCGGCAATGGGCGAATACCTGAAGCGGGCGGCATCGCTGCCGCGGCTGACCTCGCGCCTGCTGCGCGACGCCTGGTCCGGCCGCACCGACTCGCGCTGGTCCGACCTGCTGACGCGGGCCGGCAGCCTGGTCCCGACCGGGCTGTTCGACAACGATGCGGTCGAACGCTTCCTGCGCGACGTGTTCACCCGGCACGGGCGCAGCAACGACTTCCGCAAGCTCGCGCGACCGCTGTACGTGATCGGGGTCGACCTCGACAGCGGCGAAGCGGTGCGCTTCGGCGACAAGGGCTGGGACGACGTGCCGATCTCGCGCGCCGTGCAGGCCAGCGCCGCCCTGCCCGGCCTGTACCCGCCGGTGGAGCTGCAGGACAAGCGCGGGCGTACCCGGCATGTCGTCGATGGCGCCCTGCGTCGCACCATGCACGCCTCCATGGTGCTGGACCGCGGTGTCGACCTGCTGCTGGGCATCAACCCGCTGGTGCCGTTCAATCCGGGCACCGATGCCGGGGAAACGGCCCAGGCCCACCGCTTCAGCGACCGCCGCATCGCCCAGGGCGGCCTCCCCGGCGTGCTGTCGCAGACGCTGCGCACGATGCTGCAGTCGCGCATGCAGGTGGGGCTGGCGCGCTACCCGCAGCAATACCCGCAGATCGACCAGGTGGTATTCGAGCCGAATGCCGCCGACCGCGAACTGTTCTACACCAATATCTTCAGCTTCTCGGCACGGCGGCGGATCTCGCAGCTGGCCTACCGCAACACGCTCGACGACCTACGCAAGCGCCGCGCGCAATTGGAGCCGGTCCTTGCGCGCCACGGCATCCGCCTGCGCGAGGACGTGATCGCCGACCGGCCGCGCTCGATCGTGGCGCACCTGCCGCCGGCGGTGCGCCGCACGGACGCGACGGCCGGCCTGGCGCGGGCGCTGGACGACATCGAACACGCGCTGCACCGCCGCCGCATGGTGTGAATGCTCTAGACATCCACCCGATCCTGCGGTCGACTCCACACCACGCATGCGTCGCCAAGACGCGGGGAACCCAGCCATGGCCAAGCTCAAGAAGACCGCCGGCAAGACCACCAGCAAGTCCGCCCCGCGCAAGCAGGCGGCCGGCAAGGCGCGCACCACGCCCAGCGCGAAGTCGATCACCGAATCCGCGCAGCAGATCTGGCTGGCCGGCATGGGCGCGTTCAACCGCGCGCAGGCCGAGGGCAGCAAGCTGTTCGAAACACTGGTCCGCGACGGCCTGTCGCTGGAGCAGACCGCGCGCAAGATCGCCGGCCACCGCGCCACCGTCGTGCGCGACGTCGTGGAAGGCCACGTGGGCCAGGCCCGCGAGCGTGCCGCCGACACCTGGGACAAGCTGGAGAAGGTGTTCGAAGAGCGCGTGCAGCGTGCGCTGGTGAAGCTGGGCGTGCCCGGCCGCGACGACCTCAACGCGTTGACCGAGCGCGTCGAACGCCTCACCGACGCCGTGCGCAAGGCCAACGGCACCGTGCCGGCGCGCAAGGCCGCCAAGTCCGCGGCAGCCGCCAAGCCCGCGCCGAAGAAGGCCGCCAAGCCGGCCCGCAAGGCGGGCAAGGCGCCGGCCAAGCCGGCACGTGCCGTAAAGGCCCGCAAGCCGGCCAAGGCGTCCGCCAAGGCGACGCCGGCCGCGGCGGCCCCCACGGGCGACGGCAACGCCTGATCACACGCTTCTGCCCTCGAGGCACCCAACGCCCCGGTCGCATCCCGCGCCGGGGCGTTTTGCATCCGGCGGCAGCGAACAGGGGATCGGCCGCGCCCACCGTGTCCTGTTTTCCCCCGGGTTTCGCGTATCAGCCGGTATAGTGGCGCCCCTCGCGCCCGACGCCACAGCGACCCGCATGATGCCGACCCTGATTGCCCTGTTCGTCTTCGCCCTGACCGGCTTGGGGCTCACCGCCTGGCTGCGCCGCGGACAGATGGCCCGACCTGCGGAGACCTCCGACACGCGCAGCGCCGCGGAACTCAGCACGCTGCGCTGGCGGGAGTTCGCCAAGCTGGTCCTGCAGGCCCTGCACGCCCGCGGCTACCGTCCTGCCGCCGACGAAGGCCTGCCGGCCGACGGCATCCCGACCGACGGCAGCGACATCGTGCTGGAGCGCAACGGCAGCCGCACCCTGTTGTCCTGCAAGTACGGCAGCGCCTCCGTGGTCGGCGTGCAGGCGCTGATGGGGCTGGCGCAGTCCGCCACCCTGCGCGGCGCCCAGGACGTCATCGTGGTCACGCCGGGGCGCTTCGACGAGGAAGCCACGCGGATCGCCAGGCAGCAGAACATCGAGCTGATCGACGGCCAGAGCCTGTGGCCCGAAGTCAGGCCCTACGTGGCCGCTCCGACGTCGCCGGGCGCGTCGCCGCGCGCGGCGGCCTCGCCGGCGCAGCGGCGCACGGCCCTGGCTTGGGGTGCCGCCACCGTGATCGGCCTGCTGGCATGGATGCTCGCGGAGGGCATGCAGTCCACGGCCGTGGACGACGACGCGCTGCCGCCGCTGCCGACGCGGGCCGCCCACGCGACCGTTCCCGGTAGTGCCGCCGAATCGAAGAAAGACAGCGCGCCGGTGCCGACCGATCCCGCAGCCCTGGAGCAGCGCCGCCGGGAAGCGGCCAGCGCGATCTCCACCGTGTTCGGCGTGGATCGTGCGCTGTGGTCCACGCAATCCACCCTGCTGGTGTACCTGTCGTCCGAAGACGCCGACCCCACCACCGACCTGTGCCCGCTGCTGGAACGCTATCCGGAGCTGGCCGCTTCGCGCGTGCAGCTGCAGCCGCCCGCCGGCAGCCAGAAACCGGTGCGCTTCAAGCAGTGCCGCGCCTACTGAGCGGCTTGCCGCAGGCCGGGCTGACCACGAGCGCCGCGTCGACGGCGCCAGGTGCCAACAGCTTGCGCATGCGCGGCATGTCCATGCCTACTCCAGCTGCGACTGCGCGTAGGCGGCGTCCAGCGCTTCCATCGCATCCAGCGGCTTGGCCTGCGCCGCCTTCTCATAGGCGGCTGCGGCGACATCCTCGTTGCGGCGCTCGTCCAGCAGCAACAGGACGTTGCCGTGCTCTATATGCGCGATCGGCGACGCCGGCGTGAGCTTCAGCGCTTCCTTGATGTGTTTTTCCGCCTCGCTGGCCTTGGCCCCGTAGGTCAGGCCGCCGATCATCGCGCCGATCTTGCCGATGATCTCGGCGTGGTACAGCGCCAGCGCGGTATGCGCCTCGGCGTGCTTCGGTGCCAGGTCGAGCGCGGCATCCAGCGACGCGCGTACCTTGCCGGCGATGCCCAGCTTCAGCGCCTTGGCGATCGACAGGCCCTGGCTGTAGCGGCCCAGCGCGAAGGCGTGCCGATAGTGGCTGTTGGCCTCGTCCGGCAGCGCCGCGATCGCCGCCTCCGCCAGCGCGGCAGCGCGCTCGAAGCGCTTCAGCCTCTCGTCTTCGTCGTCGACGAGATAAGTGGCATGGATACCGAGCGCCTTCACCGCGACCGATGCCCCCACCGGACCCAGTGCTTCGCCGGCCTCGAACGCCGCCTGGAAGTCGCCGCGATGGAACGCCCGCCACGCCTCCTGCAGGGCCGCCGCCAGCGCGTCGGCATCCAGCTTCGGCGCCGCCTTGCCCGCCGCCTTCAGCAGGGCGGCCGCCCGCTTGGCATCCGGGTAGGGCTCGCAGTCGCCCGCATGCAGCTTGGGCCACGCCTTCTTCAGCGCGTCGCCGGCATGGAGGAAGGGTTTGGCGTCATGGGGAAACGGCGCCCAGGCGGACGCGGCGGACTTCCTGCTGGCCATGCGGCAATGCCCCTGTCGGAAACGAGGCGCCCAGCATCCTGCGGGCCGCAGCCGCTGGCAAGGGGGCGGTAGTGTGTTTGCTCCACCCGGCGGCCGCAGCCTGCCGTCAACCCTTCCTCCGGAGCCGCCATGACCGACCGCCGGACGCCCGATCCCCGACGCACTGCCGTGCCCTTCACGCCGACCGGTCGCCACGTGTGGTTGGCGGCGCTGGGCGTCCTGCCGGCCGCACGCCGGCTGCTGCGCGCGGCGGTGGCGCGCGTGAGGAAGCCGTCGGGGCGCTGACCGGCCGGGCGCCGCGTCAGTCGAGGTAGGCGCGCGTCAGCGTGTTGAGGTGGACGCGCTCCGCATCGCGCAGGAACGGCGCGATCAGCATCATCACCTGCACGATGCCATCCCGCACCGAGGCCTGCTCGTCGCGGTCGCCGCGCGCAGCGGCATAGTTCATCCAGAACGTGGCGATGACCAGGATATTGGTGGCGGCGGCGTCCAGCTCGTCGGCGGAAGCGCGCATCACCCCGGCCTTCACCAGCCCGCGCATCACAGTGTGCGCCTGCTCGTCGGCGCGCTTGAGGATGCGGGCGAAGCGCAGCCGCAGGCGGCGGTTGCGGCTGAGGATGTCGACCAGGTCGCGGTACAGGAAGCGGTAGTCCCAGATGCACTCGAAGACCAGGTGCAGCTGCAGCCAGACGTCCTCCAGCCCCGGCAGCCGCCCTTCCGGCGCGGACAGCGCGGCATCCATCCGCGCCTCGTAGCCGGCGAAAAGCTGCTCGATGATGTCGTCCTTGTTGCGGAAGTGGTAGTACAGGTTGCCCGGGCTGATCTCCAGCTCGTCGGCGATGTGGTTGGTGGTGACGTTGGGCTCGCCCTGTGCGTTGAACATCGACAGGGACGCATCGAGGATGCGCTGGCGGGTCTGCCTGGCCATGCGCGGGGTCCTCAGGCGGTCAGCTTCTTCACCAGGTCCACGTACTTCTGCATCGCCTCGTCCTGCGCAGTACCCTTCAGCTTCGCCCAGGCCTCGTACTTGGCGGTGCCCACGAAATCGAAGAAGCCCGGCTTGGGGCCGCTGACATCGCCTTCCGATCCCTGCTTGTAGAGCGCGTAAAGGCGCAGCAGGGTGTCGTTGTCCGGGCGCTCCGCCAGCGCGTGCACGTCCTTGGCGGCTTGCTCGAACAGGGCTTTCAGGTCGGCCATGGCGTTTCCCCCTTGCGATGAAGCCGCCATCTCAACATGTGCCCCCAGACCGGTCAATACGGCGGGGAATTGTTCCGCGCGCGCGGCTCTGGCAACGTAGCGGCACGCGGGCGCGCGACGCGCCGGGCAAGCCTGAAGGGGATGCGCAATGGCTTATTTCGTCACCGGCGGCACCGGGTTCATCGGCCGCTTCCTGATCGACAACCTGCTCAAGCGCAAGGGCACGGTCCACGTGCTGGTGCGCAAGGACTCGATGAAGAAGTTCGAGGCGCTGGCGAAGCAGCGCGGCTGGGACCGCAAGCGCGTGCTGCCGGTGGCCGGCGAGATGACCGCGCCGAAGTGCGGCCTGTCCGCCGCGCAGTTGCGCGCGCTGTCCGGCAAGGTCAAGCATTTCTTCCACCTGGCCGCGATCTACGACATGGCCGCCAAGCCGGATGCCTTGCACGCGGCCAACATCGACGGCACCCGCAACGCGCTGGACCTGGCCGCCGCGCTCAAGGCCGGCTGCTTCCACCACACCAGCTCCATCGCCGCGGCCGGCATGTACCCGGGCGTGTTCCGCGAGGATATGTTCGACGAAGCCGAAGGCCTGGACGATCCCTACCTGCGCACCAAGCACGACTCCGAGGGCCTGGTGCGCGCGGAGACCCGGATCAAGTGGCGCATCTACCGCCCGGCCATGGTGGTGGGGCATTCGCAGACCGGCGAGATCGACAAGATCGACGGCCCCTACTACTTCTTCACCTTCCTCAAGAAGCTGCGGCAGACGCTGCCGCCGTGGATGCCGACGCTGGGCATCGAGGGCGGGCGGATCAACATCGTGCCGGTGGACTTCGTCGCCAACGCGATGGACCACATCGCCCACAAGCCGCGCCTGGACGGCCACTGCTTCCACCTCACCGACCCCGAACCGATGCGCGTCGGCGAGGTGCTCAACACCTTCGCCCGCGCCGGCCACGCGCCGGAAATGACCATGCGCATCGACGCGCGCATGTTCGCGTTCCTGCCGGGCAGCGTGCGCATGGCGGTGGGCAGCCTGCCGCCGGTGAAGCGCTTCGTCGGGATGCTGCTGCGCGACTTCAAGATTCCCCGGGAAGTCCTCAAGTTCATCACCTACCCCACCCGCTTCGACAACCGCGAGGCCGAACGCGCGCTCAAGGGCAGCGGCATCGCGGTGCCGCGCCTGGACGACTACGCATGGCGGCTGTGGGACTACTGGGAGCGCCACCTGGATCCCGACCTGTTCGTCGACCGCAGCCTGAAGGGCAAGGTCAAGGGCAAGGTGGTGGTGATCACCGGCGGCTCCTCGGGCATCGGCCTGGCCACCGCGCAGAAGGTGGCGGCGGCGGGCGCGGTCACGGTCATCGTGGCACGCGGCGAGGAGGAGCTGTTCAAGGCACGCGACGAAATGAAGAAGGACGGCGGCAAGGTGTTCGCCTACACAGCCGACCTGGCCGACATGGCGGATTGCGACCGGCTGGTGGCCACGATCCTGAAGGAACACGGCCATGTCGACATCCTGGTGAACAACGCGGGGCGCTCCATCCGCCGTTCGATCGAAGCCAGCTACGACCGCTTCCACGACTTCGAGCGCACCATGCAGCTCAACTACTTCGGCAGCATCCGCCTGATCATGGGCTGCATGCCGGCGATGGTGCAGCGGCGCAAGGGCCACATCATCAACATCAGTTCGATCGGCGTGCTGGCGAACTCGCCGCGCTTCTCCGCCTACGTGGCCAGCAAGGCCGCGCTGGATGCGTTCAGCCGCTGCGCGCAGGGCGAACTCTCGGGCAAGGGCATCAGCTTCACCACCATCAACATGCCGCTGGTGAAGACGCCGATGATCGCGCCGACCAAGATGTACGACAGCGTGCCCACGCTGTCGCCGGACGAAGCGGCGGACCTGGTGGTGAAGGGCATCATCGAGAAGCCGAGCCGGATCGCCACGCGGCTGGGGATCTTCGCCGCGGTGGTCAACGCGGTTGCGCCGAAGGCCTACGAAGCGGTGATGAGCACCGCCTTCGAACTGTTCCCGGACTCCGCGGCGGCCAGGGGCGACAAGAAGGCGCTGCGCGAGGAAGCGCCGAGCCAGGAGCAGATCGCGTTCGCGGCGCTGATGCGCGGGGTGCACTGGTAAGCAGGTAGCCGACCTTGAGGTTTCCGGGGGTTGCCCCTCGCGCGGCGCCCACGCCTGTAGACACGCCGTGAATACGTCCATGTAGGCTCATCGGCGACATCCATGTCGCCGATGGTCTCCAGACGTGGACACCCCGCAAGGGGCATCGCGTCCGTCAGCGTTTCGCCGCCGCCTTCGCACGCTCGGCCATGTCCTCCTGATACTCGGTCATGTACGGCAACTCGCGCAGCACCCGGGAATGCGGGTCGAGGGTGAAACTCTCGTCCGCCGCCAGCGCGACGCGGCCACGGCCATCCGTCATCGGCACGTCCACCACGCGCTTGCCCGCGCGCACCTGCACCGGCAGCGGGAACGGCTTGTCGCCCTCGGTCTTCCAACGCAGTTCGAGGCTGCCGCCGCCGCGGGTGGCGACCAGTTCCGGCAGCTTCACCGAGCGCAGGTAGACGTCGAAGAACCAGCCGTAATCCTTGCCGGTGATGCGGTTGACCAGGGCGATGAAATCGGCGGTGGAGGCGTAGCGCGGCTTGAAGTTGCCGGGCCTGGGCGCGTCGGTGCCGTACACCAGCTCGCGGGTGGCGCGGAAGAACGCGTCGTCGCCGATCAGACCGCGCAGCGTGTGCAGCATCAACGCGCCCTTGTAGTAGACATCGTTGCCCGGCCCGTGGTCGGCGCTGGACACGGCCTTTTCCGCCATGCTGCGGCCGGCCACCACCGGGTAGCGCAGCATCAGCGTGGCGCGCATCTTCATCAACGCCGCCATGTATTCCATGTCGCCGCGCAGCCATTGCAGGTACAGCGGCTGCATGTAGGTGCCGTAGCCTTCGTGCAGCCAGAGGTCGTCCCAGTCCACGTTGGTCAACTGGTTGCCGAACCATTCGTGCGCGAACTCATGCTGGAGCAGCCAGTCGTAGCCGGTTTCCGCCTTCTTGTAGCCATTGCCGTAAGCGTTGATGGTCTGGTGCTCCATGCCCAGGTGCGGCGTCTCCACCACGCCCATCTTCTCGTCACCGAACGGATACGGCCCCACAGTCTCCTCGAAGAAATCCAGCATCGGCTTGAACTCGGCGAACAACCCCTCGGCCTTGGCCCGGTTGCCCTTCAGGTACCAGAAGCGCAGGGGGATGACATTGCCGTAGCGCGATTTGTAGTCGGCCTGCAGCAGCTCGTACGGACCGACGTTGAGCGCGATAGCGTAGGTGTCCGGTTGCTTGGCGCGCCAGTGGTAGGTGCGCCAGCCGTCCTTCTCGTCCATGCCGATGGCAATGCCGTTGCTGGCGGCCACCAGCGGGCTGGGCACGGTGATGTGCTGCACCACTTCCAGCGGCTCGCCCATCGGATGGTCGATGCAGGGCCACAGCAGGTCGCAGCCTTCGCCCTGCACGGCGGTCGCGACCCAGGGCTCGCCGGTTGGCGCTTTCGCCCACACGATGCCGCCGTCCCACGGCGCCTTCGCCGCCACGTGCGGGTGCCCGCCGTAGCGGATGCGCAGGGTGGTGCGTGCGCCTGCCGGCAACGGCGCGGCCAGGTCGATGCTCATCCGGCCTTGCGGGTTGCGCCAGTGCGCGGCGTCAACGGCCTTGCCGTCGACTTCGACCAGGTCCACCGCGTAGTCGCGGTCCAGGTCGACAACGAGCCTGCCGACCGGCTTGTCCACGCGCAGGCGCAGGGTTGCATCGCCGTCCAGGCGCTGCTGCGCGGGATCCACCTTGAACGCCAATTCGGCACGTTCGATCACCGTCGCCTCCTGTTCCCGCGCCCGCGGCAACCCGGTGGCGGCGGTGGTGGCGGTCAGCGGCGGCTGCGGCGGGGCGGATTGCTGCGCCTGGGCGGCGCAGGCGGACGCGGCGAACGCAAGCGCGATCAGGGTGGAATGCGGACGCATGGGCGGCCCCGGGGAAAGGATCGCTTACGATGGCATAGCGCCGCGCCGGCCGGGCCTGTCGTTGGTCATGCCGGCGTGTCGGCTTCACGCAATCTGAACGCCGCATCGGCCGCGAACGCCCGTGCGGGGAAATCTCAGCGGCGATTCATGCGCCCGGCCGCCAACTAGGCACGCAGGGCGCGAATCGCTCGCGCCCCGGGAGACGAAATGAACCGCATGCCCGCCTTGCGCATCCTCACCCCGGCCCTGCTGGGCACCGTGCTGGCCTTGGGCGCCGCCCTGCCCGCTTCGGCCGCCAGGCAGGATCGCGACGACAACGACCAGCGCGTCGAGCGCAAGCAGCGTCCGGCGCAGCGCGAGCAGCCTCGCGCCGCCATGCCGAACCGACCCATGCCGGCGCAACGCAGCCGCAGCAGCGACAACCAGCGCCGCGAGAACTGGGGCGAACTGGCGCGCCAGGCGCAGGAACGCCAACGCGCGGAGAGCCCGCGCCCGGCGTTCGAGGCGCCGCCACGGCGCGCGGCCGAGCAGGACGGGCGCGCGCAACAGCATGAGCAGTTCCAGGCGCAGCGCATGGCGCAACAGCAGCGCATCGCCGACCAGCGCGAGCAGCTCGACGCGCAACGTGCGGCGCAGCAGCAACGCGCCGCGGAGCAACGCGATCGCGAGCAACAGCGCCAGCAACTCGACTCTCAACGCACGCAGCAACAGCGCATTGCCGGCCAGCGCGAACGCGAGCAGCAGCGCGACGACGACGCCCGCAGCCCGCAGGCGCGGGTGATCGCGGAGGCGCGCCAGCGCGAGGAACGGCGCGACGACCGGCAGGATCGTCCCGGACAGCGCCCGGATTGGCGTAACGATCGCAACGAGCATCGCGACCGCGATGACGATCGCGGCCGCCCCGATTGGCGCGGCAACGGCGAACATGGCCGGGTCGATCGCGACCAGCAGCAGCACCGGATCGAAGAGCAGCGCCGTCGCCAGGCGGAATGGCAGCGCGAGGAAGCCCGCCGCCGCGCCCAGTTCGACCGCAACCGCCACGACCTGGAGCGCCAGCGCCGCACCGCCCAGTACCGCTACCAGCAGGACTACTGGCGTCGCTGGCAGGCCGAACAGGCGCGCCGCCGCATGCTGCGCATCGACTACGGCAACGACCCGTTCTTCTACACGCCCTACAACTACCGCTACAGCTACGGCGGCCGCTGGTACAACACCAACAGCTACGGTGCGCGGATGCTGGAACAGGCGGTGCGCGACGGCTACCAGGAAGGCTGGTACGCGGGCCAGGCCGACCGCATGGACCGGTGGCGCTTCGACTACGATGGCAACATCGGCTACCTCGACGGCAGCTACGGCTATTACGGCCAGTACGTGAGCCTGGGCGACTACCGCTACTACTTCCGACAGGGCTTCGAACGCGGCTATCGAGACGGCTATTACGGCCGCTCGCAGTACGGGCTGTACCGCAGCGGCGGCGCGACCATCCTGCCGGCGATCCTGGGGATGATCCTGGCCTTCAGCATCGACAACTGAATCCGGACCTGCCGCAACACCCACGACGCCCGGCCTCGCGCCGGGCGTTTTCGTTCATGGCCTCAGCGCAGCTGGCTGTCCTTGCTGCCGCGGCGGTTGTAGCCGCTGAAGCCGGCCTCGCGGTCGCGGGCTTCCTGACAGGCCACGCACAGGCGCACGCCGGGGATCGCCTTGCGGCGCGCTTCCGGGATCGGCGCCTCGCAGTCCTCGCAATGGCTCAGGCTCGGCCCGCTGGGCAGGCGGCTGCGCGCCCGCGCGATGCCGTCCTTCACCGTTGCGTCGATCTGGTCCTGCACCGCGCCGTCGCCGGCCCAACCGGTCGCCATGGCTGCGCTCCCGCACTGTCAGAGGCCGCCAGCCTAACAGCGCTTCGCTGAAGCGCGACGGATCATGCGCCGCTCGCCTCGCGTGGCGTGCATGCCGCTCCCTGCCACAACAGCGGCAGAAACCATCTTGCGCCGCCTCGCAGGAAAGGCGCATGGCCGAAATCCGGGCGTCGTCCGTCGATTCGCAGATCGGCTCGGCCGACCGCTCGTCGGGAATAGACAAATTTTTCTAGACATTCTTTTCTAGAAAATGTTTTCTAAACCCGTGGCCTCGACGCCGCATCGCATCCTTCATTCCCATCCGGCAGACCCCATGCCCGCACCCCGCCCGCCCAAACCCACCCCGGCCGAACTCGGCCTGCTGCGCACGCTCTGGCAACTGGGCCACAGCACCGCACGGCAGGTCCACGAAGCGCAGCGCCGCGAGCGCCCGGACCTCACCTACGCCAACGTGCTGCGGCTGATGCAGATCATGCACGGCAAGGGCCTGCTGAAGCGCGACGAGCGGCTGCGCTCGCACGTCTATGCGCCGGTGCAGGCGCAGGGCTCGCTGCAAAACCGCCTGCTGGACGACCTGATCCACAAGGCGTTCGCGGGCTCCGGCAAGGCGCTGGTGCTGGCCGCCTTGCGCGGCGGCCGGGTCAGCGACGAAGAACGCGCCGAGATCCAGCGCTTCCTGGAGGACACCCGCGATGCGTGACGCACTGGTTTCGCTGGCGCCGATGCTGGGCGCGACACTGCTGCATTTCCTCTGGCAAGGCGCGCTGGTCGGCGGGCTGGCGGCGTTGATGCTGGCGCTGCTGCGCGACGCCCGCCCGCAGCTGCGCTACGCGGTGGCCTGCGCCGCATTGCTGGCGTGCCTGCTGCTGCCGGCCTTGACCTTGGCCTGGCTGCTGGCCGCGCCTGCGCTGTCGGCGGATCCGACCCTGGCGACACCGGACGCTGCGATGCCCGTCGTCGCCTGGCGCGTGCTGGCCACCGGCGCCGCGCCGGGGAACGCAGGCGGTGCGTCCTGGCTGGTGGCGTGCTGGGCGGCGGGCGTGACGGCGCTGTCGCTGCGCACGCTCGGCGGCCTGTATTGGGTGGCGCGGCTGCGCCGCCGCGCCTGGACGGAGGATGCCTCGACGTGGCAGGCCATGGCCGACCGTCTGGCCGTGCAGCTGGGCCTTGGCATCCGCGTGCCGGTGCGGCTCACCGCCGATGCCACGTCCCCGCTGGCCGTCGGTTGGTGGCGACCGATGGTGCTGCTGCCGGCCGCGCTGGCGCTGCACATGCCGACGCCGCTGCTGGAAGCGCTGATCGCGCACGAACTGGCGCACATCCGCCGTCATGACTATCTGGTCAACCTGCTGCAGGGTGCGGTGGAGACCTTGCTTTTCTACCACCCGGTGGTGTGGTGGCTGTCGCGCCGCATCCGCATCGAACGCGAACTGATCGCCGACGACCTCGCCGTCGGCGTCCTCGGCGACCGCCGCCGTCTGGCGCTCGCCCTGTCCGAACTCGAACGCACGCTCGATACATCCGCCCCGCCGCTCCCGCACCTCGCATCCGCCGCCCAAGGAGGCCAGCTCATGTCCCGCATCCAGCACCTGCTTCGTCCCCGCACGTCCGCCACCGCCGGCCGGCTCCTGCCCCTGCTCGGGCTTCCGGTGATCGGTCTGGCGTTGGCTGGCGCCGCCGTCTACGCCCACGCCACCGCGCCGCAAGCGGCACGCGATGCACAACAGGTCACGCCGCCCCCGCCGCCGCCCGCGGCACCGGCACCGGCGCCTGTCGCTGGCCCGCACGCCCATCCCGCACCTCCGCCGCCCCCGCCGCCTCCGCCGGCGCCGATGTCCGCACCGCTGCCGCCGCCCCCTCCGCCGCCTGCCGCGCCCCGGTCGCCGGTCGGCATCGCCTTCCACAACGAGGACGGCGGCTATGCGTTCGTGCGCAAGGGCGACACCCGCTACACGTTCTCCAGCGACCGCGACGACTCCCGCGTGGTGGAGAAGCTGCGCAACCGCATCGACGGCGACTTCCTGTTCGTGCGCAAGGGCGCGCAGAAATTCGTGGTGCGCGATGCCGGGGTGCTGGCCGCGGTGGAAACCGCCTGGGCCCCGCTGGAACCGCTGAACGGCAAGATGGACGCCTTGCAGCAGAAAATGGCGCCGCACCAGAAACGGATGGAGGTGCTGCAAGCGGAAATGGAGCGCTTGCCCGCGCTGCAACCCTCGCCCGAGATGGACAACGCCAACGCGGAGCTGAGCGCGCTGGCCAACCGCCAGGGCGAACTGGCGGCGCAGCAGGCGAAACTGGCGCTGCGTGCCCGCCGCGCGGACGATGCGTCGCGCGACGACATCGACCGCCAGATGGATCGCCTGTCCGCGCAGATGGAGGAGATCGGCGCGCAGATGCAGAAGCAGAGCGCCATCGTCGAACGCCAGTCTTCGCGCATGCAGCAGCAGGGCGGACGGATGCAGGAGGTTGGCCAGCGCATGCAGGAGGCCAGCCGCCCGATGCAGGGCATCGGCAAGGACATGGAAGCCGTGGGCACGCAGATCGAGCGCGCCGCCCGCCAGGCCGACGGCAAGACCCGCAAGCTGATCGAGGGCGCGTTCGCGCGCGGACTGGCCCAGCCGGTGGCGTGATCCGGCACGCGCTCCCGCCCGAGCGGCGGGAGCGCGTCGTCCATGAAACGTCCACCGGACGGCGGTAAAGTGGCGCAACCGTCCCCCACCGGAGTCCGCCATGCGCCGTTTCGCCACCCTCGCCGCCGCCCTGCTCGTGCTGTCCGCGCCGGCCCTCGCCGCCCTCAAGCCTGGCGATGCGGCGCCCGCGTTCAGCGCACCCGCCTACCTGGCCGGCAAGCCGTTCACCTTCGACCTCAAGGCCGCGTTGGCGAAGGGCCCGGTGGTGGTCTACTTCTTCCCCGCCGCGTTCACGCCCGGCTGCAACGTGGAAGCCGCGGCGTTCTCGCAGGCCATCGACAGGTTCAAGGCGCAGGGCGCCAGCGTCATCGGGGTCACCGCAGGCAACACCGGACGGCTGGCCGAGTTCTCGAAGGACACCGAGAAGTGCGCCGGCAAGTTCCCGGTGGCCGCCGACGAGGGCGCGAAGATCGCCAAGTCGTTCGACGCCACCATGACGATGAAGCCGGACCTGTCCAGCCGCACGTCCTACCTGATCGGCAAGGACGGCCGCGTGGCGGCGGAGTTCGACGCGATGAACCCCAACCAGCACGTCAAGCAGATGCTGGACGCGCTCTCGGCGATGAA
Organism: Thermomonas sp.; assembly: GCA_036405455.1. Classification (GTDB taxonomy): domain Bacteria; phylum Pseudomonadota; class Gammaproteobacteria; order Xanthomonadales; family Xanthomonadaceae; genus Thermomonas. Next base: position 59,074 of record DASWXO010000061.1, read on the forward strand.
GGCCAAGCCCGGCGCCAAGGGCTGACGCGCCGCGGCGCTGCCGGCGGCCACCTGTGACCGACCTCTTACCCCGTGCCGGATCGCTCGGGGTTTTGGCCTGAGGATCAGGGCCCGGCGCTGAGGACGTCGCGCTCGGCCTTGTCCAGCAGCTGCGGCTCGCGCAGCGGCAGTCCGTCCGCATCGAACAGCAGCGTGTTGCGGCGGCCGCGCAGCTTCGCCGCGAGCAGGTTGGCGACGATGCGCAGAGTGCCGGTGAAGCGGGCCAGCCCGGAGCCCTTCACTTCGCCCGTTGCCGAGCCCGTGTTGACCGCGATGCGTCCGGGCGCGCCGTAGGCGGCATCGATGGCATCGGCCGGTTCCGCGATCGCGGGCACCGGCACGCCCAGGTAATACAGCTTCGGATCGCGCGGGATGTTGCCCAGCGGCGTGCGGCAGCAGCTGGCGTACCAGCGCAGCAGGCCGCGCGGACCCAGCGACAGGCAGGCCACCTTGTCGAAGCCGCGGGTGAAGCGCAGGCCGTCCGGCGCCATCGCCACGATGTCGGTGCCGCCGGCCGCATCCAACAGGCCGGCGCCGCCCAACCAGCGCGCGAACGCCTGGCAATCGCGGCAATAGCAGGTGGCGCGCGCGTAGGCGCGCCGTGGGTCGATCTCGCCCTGCACTTCCCCGCACCGGCATGCCAGTTTCATTCCGCCCTCGCCTCGAAATTTGCCCATCGGCACCATAACGGATGCGGGCGGACTTGGCGCCCGCCCGCATCGTGCCGCGTCACCGGATCGCGTTCACCGGCGTCGTTGCCTGTTGCCTCACCAGATGCGCACGCGCTGTTCCGGCGGCAGGTACATCGCGTCGCCCGGCTTCACGTCGAACGCCTTGTACCAAGCATCCAGGTTGCGCAGCGGACCGTTGGCGCGATACATCACCGGCGAATGCGGGTTGGTCTTGATGAGGTTGAGCAGCGCCTCGTCGCGGTACTTGCCCCGCCACACCTGCGCCCACGCCAGGTAGAAGCGCTGGTCGCCGGTCAGGCCGTCGATCACCGGCGCCGGCTTGCCGCCCAGGCTGAGCTGGTAGGCGGTGTACGCCATCGACAGGCCGCCCAAGTCGCCCAAGTTCTCGCCCATGGTCAGGCCGCCGTTGACGCACTGGCCGTCGAGCGGGCAGTACGCGTCGTACTGCGCGCCCAGTGCCTTGGTGCGCTGCTCGAAGCGGGCGCGGTCCTCGTCGGTCCACCAGTTGCGCTGGATGCCATCGGCATCCGACTTGCTGCCCTGGTCGTCGAAACCGTGGCCCATCTCGTGGCCGATCACCGCGCCGATGCCGCCGTAGTTCACCGCCGCATCGGCGTTCACGTCGAAGAACGGCGGCTGCAGGATGGCGGCCGGGAACACGATCTCGTTGAACGCGGAGTTGTAGTACGCGTTCACCGTCTGCGGGGTCATGCCCCACTCCTCGCGGTCGGTCTTCTTGCCGACGCGGCCGTTCTGGTCGGCCCGGTTGAACTCGCGCAGGGCGATGGCGTTGCCCAGCAGGTCGTCGGCCTTGATGGCGACGCTGGAATAGTCCTTCCACTTCGACGGATAGCCGATCTTCGGGCGGAAAGTGGAAAGCTTGCGGTACGCCTCGGCCTTGGTCGCGTCGCCCATCCAGTCGATCTGCTCGATGTTCTTGCGCAGCGCCGTGCGCAGGTTCTCGACCAGCCGGTCCATCGCGGCCTTGGCTTCCGGCTTGAAGTAGCGGCCCACGTACAGCTCGCCCAGCGCCTCGCCCAGCCCGTTGCGGGCGCCGACCAGGGCCATCGCCCGCTTCCAGTCCTCGCGCTGCGCCTTCTGGCCGCCCAGCACCTTGCCGTTGAACTCGAACGACGCGTCGTCGATCTGCGTGCTCAGCAGGTCGGCATTGCCGTCGATGGCGTGGAAGGTGAGGTAGTCGCGCCAGGTCGCCAGCGGGGTGGCCGCGATCACGTCGATGACCGGCTGGATCACGTCCGGGGTGCTGACGTTCAACTTCTCCGGCTGCGGCATGCCCTGCGCGCGCAGCTGCGCGGCCCAGTCGTAGCCGGGGAACTTCTTCTGCAGTTCCGCGAAGGTGAACACGTTGTAGGTCTTGTCGCGGTCGCGCAGCTTCACCCGGTCCCACTGCGGCTTGGCCAACGCGGTTTCCAGCCGCAGGATCGCCTCCGCCCGCGTCTTGGCATCGGCGCCGGCCACGCCGGCGAAGCCCAGCATGCGCTGGATGTGGGCGACGTAGGCCTCGCGGATCTTGGCGAAGCGCGCGTCCGGATTGAGATAGTAGTCGCGATCCGGCAGGCCCAGCCCGCCGACGCCCAGCCCGACCTGGTAGCTGTCCGGGTCCTTGCGGTCGGTGCCCAGGTACAGGCCGAACGGCGCGTTGCTGCCGTCGATGCCGGCATTGCCGAACGCGGCGACCAGCTTGTCCTTGGAGTCGATCGCGGCGATGCGACCCAGCACCGGCTGCAGCGGCTTGATGCCGGCGGCATCGCGCGCGGCGCGATTGGTGAAGCTGAGGTAGTAGTCGCGCAGCTTCTGCGCGTTGCTGCCCGGCGCCAGGTCCTTGCGGGCCAGCAGTTCGTCCATCAACGCGCGGGTCTGCTCATCGGCGCGGTCGCGCAATTCGTTGAACGAGCCGTAGTTGGTCTCGTAGTCCTTGAGGACGTAGGTGTCGATCCAGTGGCCGCTGGCATAGCGGTTGAAGTCGTCGCCCGGCTTGACCGAGGTGTCGCGTGCCGACAGGTCGACGCCGAAGCTGCCCAGCTGGGCCTTGCCGGCGGGCGTGGCGGCGATACCGGAGGACGTGGCGGCGGACAGCGCGACGGCCACGCCGAGGACAAGCAGGGAACGCTTCATGGAGTTGAGTACCGGTGACGAAGTGACTGCCGAGAGTAGCCATCCGTCGCGCGGCGCGCCCGTGACTTTCGTCCTGCCCCCCCGTCTTCGCCATCGACACCCGCGATGCGGGCCGCGGCACGCCCGCGCGACTCAGCGGAACGCTACAGCGCCGCAGTGACCACGATCTCCACCTTCCAGTCCGGGTTGGCCAGCCTGGCCTCCACGGTGGCGCGGGCCGGCGCCTGGCCGGGCGTCACCCACGCATCCCAGGCGCGATTCATGCCGGCGAACTCGGCGATGTCGGCCAGGTAGATCTGCGCGCGCAGGATCCGGGTCTTGTCGCTGCCGACCTGCGCCAGCAGCGCGTCGATCGCCTCCAGCACCTCGCGGGTCTGGGTTTCGATGTCGGCGCCGGCGGTTTCCGGCACCTGGCCGGCCAGATAGGCGATGCCGCCGTGCACGCAGGCCTCGGACATGCGCGGGCCGGCGTCGATGCGTTGGATCATGGCGCGGATTCTCCGAAGGGGGACGGCACCTTCGCGCAACGCCGCCAGCCACGCAAGCGGCGCGCCGACGTCATGCCGCTACGGTTCGGCGTCCTCGTCCACGCCGCGCAGGTCGTCCGCGGAGAAGTCGTAATCCAGCAGGTCGCCCGGCACGCACTCCAGCACCGCGCACAGCTTGGCCAAGGTGCGGAAGCGCAGGCCCTTGACCTTGCCGCTGCGGAACAGCGACATCTGGGTTTCGCTGATGCCCACCGTCGACGCCAGTTCGCGCGCGGTCATGCCGCGCCGGGCCAGCATCGCGTCCAGGGTGATCCGGATCGGCATCAGAGGATCTCGTCCAGTTCGGCCTGCAGCGCGCGCGCGCGGTCGATCACCTGCGCCAGCAGCACCAGCGCCGCGCCGACCACGCCCAGCACGATGCCGGACAGGTCGAAGTACAACACGCTGCCCTGTCCGCCCAGGATCCACCGCGAGAGGTTGGTCACCGCGAACACGCTGAGCAGCGCGCCGGCCAGCACGCCGATGCCGATGTGGCGCAATGCCCGCGCCAGCGTGGGGTGGAACAGACGGCCGGCCGCCAGGTCGCCCAGGGCGCGCTGCACCGCCCACAGCGCCCACAGATAGCCCAGCCCCGGCAGCAGCCGGACCAGCATGAGCAGGAGCCGCGTGCCCGCGCCGCCGTCCGTGCGCGCCGGGAACCACGGCAAGCCGCCCGCCCCCAGCGCAAGCAGCAGGAACAGCCCGCAGAACACCACCAGCGTGGCGGCGCGTAGCCAGCGGCATTGCTGCCGGAAGCGGTCGGGGATGGGCATGGCGACGGTCTTCGACGGGTGATGGGGAGAGTGAAGTTTTAATCTTGACTTAAATCCGCTGCCGTGCACAAACTTTATCCAATACTTAAAACTCCACGAGGCGATGCCATGTCCCATGCCCTGCCGCTTGCCATCGAAACCCGCGGCCTGACCCGCCGCTTCGGCGCACGCACCGCCGTCGACTCCGTGGACCTGCACGTGCCGGCGCGCAGCGTCTACGGCTTCCTGGGCCGCAACGGCGCAGGCAAGACCACCACCATCAAGCTGCTGCTGGGGTTGTTGCAGCCGGATGCCGGCAGCGCCCGCGTGGCCGGCATCGACGTGGCGGCGGATCGCCTTGCCGCGGCCCGCAAGGTGGGCGCGCTGCTGGAGGCGCAGGGCTTCTACGCCCACCTCAGCGGCCGCGAGAACCTCGACATCAGCCGCCGCCTGCTGGGCCTGCCGCGCACCGAAGTCGGGCGCGTGCTGGAGGTGGTGGAGATGGAGCCGCACGCCGGCCGCCGCGTGGCCGATTATTCGCTGGGCATGCGCCAGCGGCTGGGCCTGGCGCGGGCGATGCTGGGCGCACCGCCGGTGCTGGTGCTGGACGAACCCACCAACGGGCTGGACCCGGAAGGCATCGCCGACATGCGCCGCTTCCTGCGCGCGTTGCCCGAACGCGCCAACGCCAGCGTGCTGCTGTCCAGCCACCTGCTCGGGGAGATCGAGCAGACCGCCACCCACGTCGGCATCCTCAGCCACGGCCGGCTGGTGCTGGAAGGGGCGCTGGCCGAGCTGAAGGCGGGCCTGGCGGCCGAAGTGGAAATCGGCACCGACGCGCCGGAGCAAGCGGTGGCGGTGGCGCGCAGCCACGGCTTCGCTGCCGAACGCGACGACCAGGCGGTGATCGTGCGCCTGGCCGACGACGACGAGCCGCGCAGCGCTGCCGCCGCGCTCAACCGCGCACTGTGCGTGGCCGGCGTGCGCGTGCACGCGTTGGCCCCGCGCCAGCGCAGCCTCGAACGCCTCTACCGCCAAGCCGCGCAACCCGTGGCCGCAGCCGCCTGATCCCACCGAACATGCAGGAGCCCGCCATGTCCGTTTCCTCGCCCACCGTTGCCGTCCGCCCCGCCCGCTTCGCCACCGCGCTGGCGGTGGAGGCCTACAAGCTGCGCCGCTCGCTGGCCCTGCTGCTGGCCGCGGTCGCACCGCTGCTGATCGCGGTGTTCGTGTTCTTCAACCTGCTGCGGATCGGCAAGCCGGTGCCGTGGACGATGCCGCTGCAATCCTCGGCCGCGATGTGGGCCTTCTTCATGCTGCCGATGAGCGTCACCGCGCTCACCGCCCTGGTGGCGCAGGCCGAACACGGGCCGCGCGCCTGGGATCACCTGCGCGCGCTGCCGCTGCCGCGCTGGCACCTGTACGCGGCGAAGGCGGCCTGCGTGCTGGGCCTGGTGGCGGCGATGAGCGTGCTGCTGGCGGTCCTGGCCCAGCTGGCGGTGACCGCCGTGGGCGTGGTCGCACCGGCGGCGGCCGCGACCGGCGCGCCGGACATGGCCGGCCTGTTCCTGCTGCTGGGGCGGATCTTCCTGGCCTCGTGGCTGCTGGTGGCGGTGCAGCTGTGGATCGCGCTGCGCTGGGCCAGCTTCGTGCCGGCGCTGGCCACCGGCATCGCCGGCACCTTCTTCGCGGTGGTCGCCTCCTCCGCCAAGATCGGCGTGGTGCTGCCGTGGCAGATCCCGGTCAACCAGCTCGCCAGCGTGCCGGCCCGCGCCGACCTGGCGCTGGCGCTGGGCTTCGGCGGCGGCCTGGCCTGCTTCGCGCTGATGCTGTGGCGGATGTCGCGGCTGGAGGCGCCGCGCTGAGCGCGGCCGGGTTCAGCCCAGGAACAGCGCGGCGTAGTCGTCCAGCGGGCGGCGCAGGATGGTGGTGTTGGCGTACACGGGGATGCGCCCGTCCTGCCAGCGGCCGATCCGTATCCCGGCTTCGCGACCGCGCGTGAAGGCGCGTTCGGCCAAGGCCTGCTCCATCTCCAGCCAGTAGATGTTCGAATGGTCGGCGACGCTGCGATCGCGCGCCTTGCCGGCGGCAACCAGCCTGGCGATGAGTTCGCGCACCCGCGCATGCGCCTGCTCGATGTCGCCGCGGAACCCGGGCAAGGCGTCCAGCGCCAGCAGCGCCGGCATCCAGCCCTGGTAGAGCGCGCCGCCGTAGACGTGGCGCAGTTCGCGCGCCTCGGCGATGTCGGCCTTGCTGCCAGCCAGCACCGCGCCGAACGGCGCGCCCAGGTATTTGTAGATCGAGACGTAGACGGTGTCGAATTCGGCCGCGTAGGCCGCGATGTCGAACTCCGGCGGCGCCAGCAACAGGCGCGCGCCGTCCAGGTGCAGGCGCGCACCGTGCGCGCGCGCCAAGGCCGCGATCTCGCGCACCCGCGCCAGCGGCACCAGTTCGCCATCGACCCGGCGCACCGGGCTCTCCAGCGACACCGCGCCGATCTTCAGCGGATACGGCCCGTTTTCGGATGCATCGATGGCGTCCCGCACCTCGGCCAGCGTGGGCGCGGCGCGCCCCGCCGCCAGCGGCACCAGGTTGATCCCGGACAGGCGCTGCGCCGCGTCGCTCTCGTCGCGGTAGAGGTGGCTTTCCTGCTGCACCAGCGCCCGCCGGTGCTCGCCGCAGAGGATCCGCACCGCCACGTTGTTGGCCAGCGTGCCGGTGGGCAGGAACGCGCAATCCTCCTTGCCCAGCAACCCCGCGAAGGCACGCTCCAGTTCCGCCACCGCGCCTTGTTCCTGGTAGCGGTCGCGGACATCGGGATGACGCTGCGCCAGCGCGGCCAGGCGCGCGGACATCGCCACCGGATCGGGCAGCGCGTCGTCGCCGATCAGCCAGACGGTGCGTGCATCGACCGGCGGGAAGGCCGGTGGTGCGGCCTGCGCGGCCTGCGCCGCCGCCTCGAAGGGCAAGGCCGCGGCGGCGACGCTGGCGAGGGAACCTTGCAGGAATGCGCGACGATCCATGACGAGTTTCCATTGGCGTGGCGTCCGAGTATGCCTGCCGCGCGGGCGCCTTCGCAGGCGGTCTGGTACAGCGTCAGGCGTGGGCCAGCGCGAAGTCCAGCGCCGCGCGCACCGCCGCCGCCTGCGCGTCGTTGCACTGCGCCGGCGTGGCGCGCGGGCTGTCCGGATAGACCTCGGTGGTGGTGACGAAGCGCGCATCGGTGATGCCGGCGCACAGGCCGAGCGCGCGGCAGTCGTATTCGATCACGCCCGGCGCGACCACCGGTGAACCGATGATGGTGCCGTCCGGGTCGGCCGGCGCGATGTGGGTCACCTTCGCCACTTCGGCGTTGATCGCCTGCTGGAACGCGGGCTCCGGCCGCGCACTGTCGGCGCACAGGTAGAAGCCGTCGGGGATCGTGCCGGGCTCGAACGGCTTGCCGTCGCGCGCGGCCAACGACGGACGGAATTCCGTTTCATCACTGTCGGTGGTTTCGTGCAGGTCGATGTGCACGCGCACCGCATCGCCCAGCGACCGCAACAGCGCCCACAGTGCCGCCGATTCGGCGGCCGGGCTGTCGGCGCGGAAGTTGCGGTTGGGATCCAGTGCCTGCGCGTTCCAGCGGTGGATGCGCTCGTACGCCCACGGACTGACGCAGGGCGCGATCAATACATTGGCGCGGCCTGCATAGCCAGCCGCGTGGCGCTCCACGAACTGCAGCGCGCCGTGCACGCCGCTGGTCTCGTAGCCGTGCACGCCGCCGGACACCACCGCCACCGGCAGTGCCTCGTCCCAGCCGCGGCTTCGCAATGCGAACAGTGGATAGCGACCGTCCTCACCGCAGTCCACTTCCCCGTACTGCGCCACGTCGAAGCGGTCGCGCAGCGCATCGATCCGGGCCAGCACCTCGTCGGCATAGCTGCGCTTCTTCACCTGCATCGCGCGCCACTGGGCTTTTTCGGCGGCGCCCCAGGGCTGGCCTGGGGTGCCGATGGGAAATGCGTTCATAGCGTGATCCTCGCAATCGGGTCGATCCGTAGTTTCGCATCCCGCAGCGACCCGCGGCCGCGGCTTCAATTCCGCTTCACGCACGCGCCATCGCCGGTTCGCGGCGGCCGCGCATCGTGACCGGCATCTCCCCCACTGAGAACCGCATGCGGGACGCCAACGAGTTCGAATTCGACGTGACCGTGGTCGGCGCCAGTTTCGCCGGCGCGGCCTGCGCCATCGCCGCCGCCCGGCGCGGGTTGCGCGTCTGCGTGCTGGAGCGCAAGCGCGATCCGGGCGACAAGCTGCGCACCACCGGCATCATCGTGAAGGAGGCCGCCGAGCGCACGCTGTTGCAGCGGGTGCCGGCGGCGATGACCCGCCGCATCGAAGCGGTGCGCCTGTATGCGCCCAGCCTGAAGCAGGTCGCGCTGGCCGCGCCCGGCTACTACTTCCTGGGCACCGATACCCCCGCGGTGATGCGCTGGCTGGCGGACCAGCTGCGCGAACACGGCGCCGAGCTGCGGCTGGGCTGTGCGTTCACCGACGCCGCGCGCATCGATGGCGGCTGGCAGGTGGCCGGCGTGGGCCGCACGCGCTACTTGGTGGGCGCCGACGGCGCGCGCTCGCGGGTGGCGCGGCGCTGCGGCTTGGGCGAGGTGCGGCAGTTCCTCTACGGCATCGAATACGAATTCCCCGGCGCGCGGCTGGCCGATCCCGACGCGCTGCACTGCTTCATCAGCAAGCGCTACGCCCCCGGTTACATCGGCTGGCTGGCGCAGAACCCGGGCGGCGTGCAGGCCGGGCTGGCGCTGCGCCACGATCCCGCCAACGCGCGCGTGCCGGACATCGACGGCTTCCTGATGCGGGTGGGCATCGCCG
>DASWXO010000062.1:0-3946 GCA_036405455.1 Thermomonas sp.
CACTTCGCCCGCCACCACCGCGAAGCCGCGGCCCTGTTCGCCGGCGCGCGCGGCTTCCACCGCCGCGTTCAGCGCCAGGATGTTGGTCTGGAAGGCGATGCCGTCGATCACGCTGATGATGTCGGAAATCTTCTTCGACGACGCTTCGATCGCGCTCATCGTCGCGACCACCTGCTGCACCACCTCGCCACCCTGCGCCGCCACGCCGGCTGCGCCCTGCGCCAGCTGGTTGGCCTGGCGGGCGTTGTCGGCGTTCTGCTTCACGGTGGAGGTCAGCTCTTCCATCGACGAGGCGGTTTCCTCCAGCGAGGCAGCCTGCTGCTCGGTGCGCATCGACAGGTCGCTGTTGCCGGCGGCGATCTCGCCCGCCGCGGCGTTGATGCCGTCGGAGGTCTGGCGGATGTTGCCGACAATCTGCGCCAGGCCATCCACGGTACGGTTGGCGTCGGCGGCGAGCTGGCCGAACTGGCCGGGCAGCTTGGCGTCGATGCGGCGGCTGAGGTCGCCATCGGCCACCGCCGACAGCAGCGTGCCGACTTCATTCAGGCCGTTCTGCGAGGTGGCCATCAGCTGGTCCAGGCGCTCGACCAGTTCGCGATAGACGAATTCGAAGCGGGTGGCGTCGCCGCGCTTGCTGAAGTCGCCGGCCACCGCTGCGTCCACCAGCGTCTTGATTTCGCCATTGACCGCCAGCAGGCTGGCCTTGACCGCGTCCACCGACTTGATCGCTTCGGCCTTCTTGCCGGGCATGCGGTTGACGTCGCGCGACAGGTCGCCGCGACCGTAGTCGCCGATCACGTCGACGATATGCAGGGTCTCGTCGATGAACGACGCCACCAGCGTATTGACCTGTTCGGCCATCACGCCGAACGCGCCGGGGAAGTTCTCGGCGTCGATCCGGCTGTCCAGGTCGCCGGCCTGCTGCTCTTCGAACAGGGTCTGCTGCGCCTGGGCGAACTTGCGCAGCGCCGCCGCAGCATCTTCCATCCCGCGTCCGATGTCGTTCAGCTCGTCGCGGGTGTCGACGTGGATGCGCTCGGAGAACTGGCCGGCGGCCAGCGCGCGGGCGCCGGTGCCGATGCTTTGCAGCGCCTTGCGGGTACCGCGGGTGAAGCCCATGAACAGATAGGCGGCGGCCAGCAGCGACAGCGCCACGAAGCCGAGGGTGGCGAAAGCCTTCATCTGCAGGCTGGCGATGGCGCGGTCGCCGGCGGCATTGATGGTGGCATTGGTCGCCTTCATCGCCTTGTTCATGGCGGCGCGGGTCGCCTGGTCCTGCCTGGCCAGACCGGCCACCGGGGATTCAGGCGTTTCCGCGTCCAGGATCTGCTCCTGGATCATCTTGTTCTGCGCTTCCATCGACTGCAGGGCCGCGGTCATCGGCTTGCCGAACAGCACGGCGCCCTGGGGCAGCTGCTTCTCGACGTACTTGCGTCCATCGGCGATCTGTCCGGCCAGATAGCCCTGCATGTTCTTGCGGACCGCCAGTTCGGTGCGGTCGGTCACCCAGATCGCGCCTTCGCCCAGCACGCGGATGCCGACGATGGCCTGCTTGGCGCTGGCCGCCGACAGTTCCGGCAGCAGAATGCCGCCGATCTCGCCGCCGCGCAGCATGACGGTGTCGGTGGCGATGGCGGTGATTCCTTCGAACGCGATGGCATTGATTTCGGCCCGCAGGGCATCCAGCGCCGCGGAATCCGCATCCGGCCCGGCTTCGCCCTCGGTGGCGAGTGCCTTCTTCCAGGCCGCGGCGGTGGCCTTCACGCCTTCCACCAACTCCTGGTTGTCGTAGCCTTCGCGGATACGCCAACTGTCGAATGCCGCCAGCGCTTTGTCGGCACGGGCTGCAGCCTCGGCAAGCCCCTCGTCGGTGGCAGTAGTGTCGTTGGCCAGCTTGCGGGCGCGCAGCTGGCGGTGGTCCTGCATCGCCAGCTGGGCGTCGTGGAGGATTTCCAGGCCCACGGTGGCAGCACGGGCGGTGCGGGCGTCGGAAATCTCGCCCAGCGAGCGGGTGACCACCAGGCCTGCCAACACGCCGCAGGTCAGGGTGAACGCCGCGCCGATCAGCATCGCCTTCTGGCTGAAGCGCAATCGCCCCATCAGGTTGGAGGCTGGGGCAAGCAGGCGATCGGCGAGAGAAAGGCTTTGCGGCATTGTGGGGCCCCTGTGCGGCGCAATCGAAGGTTGGGTCAATGGCGGCATCGGCCCGGATGCCGGAATCTTTAATGGAGACCTAACGGCAACAGCGGTAGCGCTGCGCAATCGTGACGCAGATCGCACTCTGGATGTCCCGTCCGGCGGCGCACTCAAGTCCGGCCGGCCGCTGCCGATGCAAATGTCGAGCGCATGCGCGCCTGCACCCCACTATGGAGTTCCTGTCATGTCCCGACCCTTCCATCGGATCCTGAATGCGGCGATGTTCGCTGGCGCGATGGCTCTGTCCCTGCCGCTGCTGGCGGGCAACCCGATCAAGCGCGTCGACCCCGTGTATCCCGCCGATGCGGCCCGTTCGGGCACAACCGGCTACGTGGAGCTGGAATACAGCATCGGCCCGGACGGCAAGGTCGCCGAGGTATCGGTGGTGGATGCCAAGCCCGGCCGCGTGTTCGTGGCTGCCGCGGTGAAGGCGGTCAAGCAGTGGGAGTTCGCGCCCGGCGAGAGCCGCGGCAAGGTCAAGCTCGAGTTCAAGCTCTGATCGATCCTGCCGCCGGTTAAACGGCGGCTATGCCAGATACGGGAACGCGCCGGCTGCCGGCGCGTTCTTTTTCGTGCCTGACCGGTGCTGGCAGGCGCAGGCCGATCCGGGTGCCACGGGGGCGGCTGCCGCGAATGCCGCCACCTGGCGCACTGCAACAACAGCGGCGGCGTCCGCCGGCAGCAGCCCCGGCGCGGTCAGCGCCGGGTATTGAATGCGGCCACCAGGCTGACCAGCTCGTTGGCCTGGTGCTCCATGCTCTGCGCGGCGGCGAACGCCTCCTCGACCAGGGCGGCGTTCTGCTGGGTGCCTTCGTCCATCTGGGTGATGGCCTGGTTGACCTGCTCGATGCCGGCACTCTGTTCCTGCGAGGCCGCGGAGATGTCGGCCATGATGTCGGTCACGCGCTTCACGCTGTCGACGATTTCGCTCATGGTGCGGCCGGCCTGATCGACCAGCGCACTGCCTTGCTCCACCTGCGTCACCGAATCGGTGATCAGCTGCTTGATCTCCTTGGCGGCGCCGGCGCTGCGCTGGGCGAGCGTACGCACTTCTGCGGCGACCACCGCGAAGCCGCGGCCCTGTTCGCCGGCGCGTGCCGCTTCCACCGCCGCATTCAGGGCCAGGATGTTGGTCTGGAAGGCGATCCCGTCGATCACGCCGATGATGTCCGCGATCCGGTGCGAGGACGCAGTGATGCCGCTCATGGTTTCGACCACCTGGCCAACTACTTCGCCGCCGCGCACCGCGACCCCGGCCGCACCATGCGCGAGCTGGCTGGCCTGGCGGGCGTTGTCGGCGTTCTGGCGGACAGTGGAGGTGAGCTCCTCCATCGACGAGGCGGTTTCCTCCAGCGCCGCCGCCTGCTGTTCGGTGCGGCGCGACAGGTCCTCGTTGCCGCGGGCGATCTCGTGCGCCGAGGCGTTGATCGATTCGCTGCCGGTGCGGATCTGGCCGACGATGCCGGTGAGATGTTCGACGGTGCGGTTGGTGTCATTGGCCAGCTCGCCGAAGCGGCCGGGCAGGTGGGTGTCGATGCGCCGGGTCAGGTCGCCGTCGGCGACCGCGGACAGCACTTCGCCCACTTCGGACAGACCATGGTCGGCGGTGGCCATCAGGTTGTTCAGGGCCTCGACCAGTTCCGCATAGACGAACTCGAAGCGGCGCGCGTTGCCGCGCCTGCCGAAATCGCCGGCCACCGCGGCATCCACCAGCGACTTGATCTCGGCATTGATCGCCAGCATGCCGGCC
>DASWXO010000063.1:0-32430 GCA_036405455.1 Thermomonas sp.
CGCGGCGACGGCAATGGCCGCCGCGACGAGCGCGGCAACCGCCGCAACGAACGCGATGGCCGCGGCAACCGCGACGGCCGCCGCGACGAAGGCCGTCGCGACGACAACCGCCAGCGGGACAACCGTGGCGACGCACAGAAGCAAAAGCAGAAGCAGCCGCAGGGGCAGCAGCCGAAGCAGGACAAGCCGCAGCAGCCGCCACAGGCACAGAAGCAGGATCGACAGGCCCAGTCGCAGAAGCAGGAGCAGCCGCGGCAGGACAAGCAGGCCCAGCAGCAGAAGCCGCCGCGTCCGCCGCGCCAGGATCGTCCGGCGGACCCCGCCGCACCGAGCGCCGCCGAGACGGCGGCTGCAGGTGTGATCGCCGCGACCACCGCAGCGCCGCAGGCCACCGTGCCGTCACCCGCACCGGTGGACGCCGAGACGCCGATCGTCATGGCCGCGGATGCCACCGCGACCGGTGCGCCGGGCCAGGATGAGAGCGCCACGGGCGAAGGCGGCAGCAAGCGCCGTCGTGGTCGCCGCGGTGGCCGCCGCCGCCGCCGGGGTGCCGGCGAAGCGAACGGCCTGCCGGATGACGCCGCGCTGGACCAGGACGATGGCCTGGACGAGGTGGTCGGCACCGACACCGCGCAGCCGGAGTTCGACTTCGACGACATCGAAGCGCCGAAGGTGGCCGCCGCGCCGGCTCCGGCCCCCGACGCCGCCCCGGCCGCGCCAGTGACCCCCAGCGCCACGTCCATCCCGCAGGAGGCGATGGCGACGGCGCCGACCTCCACCGATGCCACCACGCAGGCGATCCGCGAGGAAGCCGCACCCGTCGCCGCGGAGGCTTCGCCCGAGCCGCTGCCGCCGGTGGATGCGACCACCGCGACGGCATCGGTCGACGCCAGCGCGGACGCCGTGGCACCGATGGCGCCGGTGGTGGAAACCGCCGCGGCGCACGCGCCCGCAGTGGCCGAGGCCATGGCTGCCCACGTGGCCAGTGTCGAGGCCGATGCCGACGCGCAGGGCGCCAAGACGGACGTGGAAGTGCCGGCGGATGCCATCGCCCTCGACGCCAACCCGACGCCCGGACTGTTCGAGTCGCTGCCGCAAGCTGCCCCGCCAGCGGCCGCCGAGGCGGCTACCCCGGCCCCGGACGACGAGGCCACGCGCAACGCCTGACCGGCACGCGCAGGCAGGAAAACGAACAACGGCGCCGGTGATCCCGGCGCCGTTTTTCATGGGCGACGCAGCCGATGGCTCCGTGCGCTCAGTGCACCGCGCGTGCGGGATCGACCAGTCCGTACTGGCTGACCAGCCGCGCCAGCGCGATGCTGTCGTGGATGCCCAGCTTCTCGAACAGGCGGGTCTTGTGGGTGTTCACGGTCTTGGCGCTCAGGCTGAGCTGGCGGGCGATGGCCTCCTGCCGCAGGCCCTGGTTGAGCAACAGGGCGACTTCCAGTTCGCGCGGGGTCAGCGTGTCGAACGGCGACGCCGACTCCCCCTGCAGGCCCGAAAGCGCCATGCCCTGCGCGATGCTGCTGGCGAGGAACTTGCGGCCGCGCGCCACGTCGCGCACGGCGCGCAGCAGCTCGGACGCGTCACTGGCCTTGCCGACGTAGCCGAACGCCCCTGCTTCCAGCAGCCGGCGCGGCATCGGGCCGTCTTCCAGCACCGACACCGCGATGACCCGCGTGCCGTAATCGCCGCGGACGACCCGCTCGGTCAGCTCCAGCCCGCTGAGCCCCGGCAGGTGCAGGTCGCACAGCACGACGTCCGGCTTCAGCTTGCGGATCTGCGGCAGCGCCAGCTCCGCGCTGTCCGCCTCGCCCACGACCTCGATGTCGGCCTCGGCGCCCAGGATGAGGCGGAACCCGGCGCGCACCAGCGCGTGGTCGTCGACGATGTAAACCTTGATCCCCATGGCGGCTCCCCCCGCTCCGATGTGGGCACAAGGTAGCGCCCCGCCCTCCTCCGGCCAAGCGGGATTCGCCGCGCCGCCGGCTAGGAAAACTCCGACCCGCGTGCCGCCAGCATCCGGTCCAGCATCGACTTGAGCGCCAGCGGCCGCAGCGGCTTCATCAGCAGCGGCAGGCCCGCTTCCTGGGCCGCCGCGCGGACCGCGCCGGTCTGGTCGGCGCTGAGCAGCATGCAGGGCGCCGGCGGGACGCGCGCCGCCAGGCGCGCATGCAGCGCCACGCCGTCGTCACCGGCATCCAGGTGGTAGTCGAAGATCCACAGGTCGAAGCTGCCCTCGACCAGCGACGCCGATGCTCCGGCGCCATCGGCCACCGCCACCACGTCGCATCCCCAGCCGCGGAGGACGCCGCCGAGGGCCTCGCGCGCGGGTGCTTCGTTGTCCACCACCAGCACGCGACGCCCCGCCAGGCCGCGCCGGGCGGCCGTGCCCGGCACCGGCGCGACGGGTGCCCGCGGCACGTCGATGGCGAAGGTGCTGCCGCGCCCGGGCGTGCTGTGCAGCAGGACATCCGAACCGAGCAGTTGGGCGATCCGGCGGGCGATGGCCAGCCCCAGCCCCAGGCCCTGCCCCGGCGCGTCGTCGCCGCGGCGGAACTCCTCGAAGATCGCCGCACGACGCGACGCCTCGATGCCGGGGCCGGTGTCGTGCACCTCGATGCGCAGGCCGTCGCCGTGGCGTCGCACGCCCAGCAGGACGCGGCCGCGGGCGGTGTAGCGCACCGCATTCGCCAGGAAATTCTGCAATACGCGCCGCAGCAGCTGCGGATCGCTGCGCACCCACGCGCGCGTCGGCACGAAAGCAAGCTGCAGACCGTGCTGCGCGGCCAACACGCGGAACTGCGCGACCAGCGGCTCCAGCACGTCGGCCAGCGGGAAGGCACGCGGCTGCGGCACCAACCCGCCCGCCTCCAGCCGCGACATGTCCAGCAGCGTGCCGAGCAGGTCCGTGGTGGAATCGAGCGCGGCACCGATCTGGCGTGCCAGCTCGCGCTGCTCCCCGTCGCCGCGCTGCTGCAGGGTGTCGGTGAACAGGTGCGCAGCGTGCAGCGGCTGCAGCAGGTCGTGGCCGATCGCGGCGAGGAAGCGGCTCTTGGCGTCGTTGGCGTGCTCGGCCTCGCGCTTGGCGGTTTCCAGCAGCGCGGTGCGCTCGGCCACCCGCAGCTCCAGCGTTTCGTTCACCCGCATCAGCCCGGCCTCGGCCTGGCGGAACGCGGTGACATCGGTGAAGGTGGCGACGAAGCCGCCGCCGGGCATCGGATTGCCGCGGATCTCGACGATGCTGCCGTCGGGAAAGACGCGCTCGGACAGGTGCGGCGTGCCGGCGCGCATGTGCGCCAGCCGGCGCTCCAGCGCCGCGGCGTCGCGGGCGGGATCGATGCTGGCGATCTCGCGCAGCGCCCAACGCGCCGCCTCGGCGATCGGCATGCCCACCCGCAGCATCCCGGCCGGATAGCCGAACAGCTCCTCGTAGCGGCGGTTCCACGCCACCAGCCGCAGTTCGCCGTCGACCACGCTGATGCCCTGGCTCATGTTCTCCAGCGCCGCCTCCAGCACGCGCTGGTTGAAGCGCAGGTCCTGCGAGGCCTCGCCGACGATGGCGGCGACGGTGTCGAGGTCGGCGCCGCGGCGCTCCGCGTCGTCGACCGGGTCGCGCCGCGCGGCGTCCAGCAGCAGGCGTGCGGAGGCGCTGCCCAGCACGGCAGCCAATTCGTGCTCCAGCTTCGATTCGATCCGCGCCGGAACCGGGCCGGTGGCAGGCGCATGCCGCAGCAGGTCGTCGACCCGTGCGGCGGGCAGGAAGCGCCGGCCGGCATCGCGCAGGCTGGCACGATCGGCGCCGCGCGCCTGCCGGCGGTGCGGCGCGCCGCGCAGCGCCGCCACGAGCAGGGTCGTCGCCGTGCCGACGAACAGGCTGACGCCGACCGCACGGCCCAAGCGGCTCCAGCCGGTCAGGCCAAACAGCGCGTCCGGCGCCAGCGCCTCGACGCCCAGCGGCCCGGAGCGCAGCCACCCGAGGTCACCGCCCATCGCCGCTGCCAACGTCGGCACCAGCATCACCCACAGCCAGGCGGCGAAGCCGGCCAGCACGCCCGCGGTCGCGGCGATGGCCGGCGTCTGCGGCCGCCAGACCGCGAAGACCAGCGCCGGCACCAGCGTGGCCAGCGCCGAGAACGACACCGCACCGACGTCGGCCAGCGCCTCGTTGCCGCTCACCAACCGGCTGTAGGCCCAGCCCAGCAGCATCAGCGCCACAATGCCGGCGCGCCGCAGCAGCAGCAGGTCGCCGCGGTGGTCGTCGCCCTGCCCGCGCGCCCACGCGCTGCGCAGCAGGCCCGGAGCGAACCAGTGGTTGCCGATCATCAGGCTCAGCGTGAGCGTGCTCACGATCACCATGCCGGTGGCGGCGCTGAGGCCGCCTAGGAACACCAGTAGCGCCAGCGCCGCGTTGTCCCGCGCCAGCGGCAGCGCCAGCGCATACATGTCGGTGGGCACCGCGTCGCCCAGCAGCGCCGCGCCGGCACGGGCCAGCGCCAGCGTGGGCAGCGCGATCAGCAGCAGGTACAGCGGGAACTGCCAGCGCGCCGTGCGAACGTCGGCTTCGTCGCGGCACTCCACCACCCCGACGTGGAACTGGTGCGGCATCACGAACATGGCGAGCGCGCCGAGGAAGACCAGCGGCAGGAAACCGCCCGCCGACGGCGCGACCGTGACGGCCGGCACCTCGGGCAAGCCGCGCAGGCCGAACCAGACGAAGGCCCCGAGCGCCAGCATGGCGACCAGCTTGAACAGCGACTCAAAGGCCAACGCCAGTACCAGCCCGCGATTGTGCTCGGCGGCACTGACCCGGCGGGTGCCGAACAAAATGGCGAACAGCGCCATCGCCAATGCGACGTACAGCGCGCCGTCGCGCCACAGCGGCGGCGCATCCCCATCCGTCGTGCCCGGCCCGAGGGTGACGGTGGCCAGGCTCATGGTGATCGCCTGCAACTGCAGTGCGATGTACGGAATCAGCCCGAGCACGGCCACCAGCGTGACCACCGCCGCCAGCCACGCGTCCTTGCCCAGCCGGGTGGCGATCAGGTCGGCCAGCGAGGTGGCGTTGCTCTCGCGGGCCAGCCGTACCAGCCGCGCCATGAACGCGATCGCCAGCGCGTAGAACAGAATCGCGCCGACGAAAGTGGGCGGCAGCGGCCAGCCGTAGCGCGCCGCCTGGGTGACCGTCCCGTAGAAGGTCCACGAGGTGCAGTGGACGGCCAGCGACAACGCGTACACGTGGCGCCAGTGGCGGGCGAAGACGCCGGGATGGCGCTCGGCGTAGAGGCCGGCGCCGAACAGCAGGCCCAGCCAGAGCAGCGCGGCGGCAACGACCGAAGCGATGCTCAGCATCGCGGCGCCTTCAGGCACGGGGACGGGGGATCGTCATGGCGGGACATGGCCGGCGAGCATAACGCGACGGCGGGCCGAGGCCCGCCGTCGCGCCTGATCCGCCAGGGGTTGCCGGATCAGAAGTTGTAGCGCACCGACACGTACATGTTGCGCGGCAGGCCGTAGTACGCGGTCTGGATGTTGCCGACGCTGGCGAACTCCTGGCCTTCGACCATGTAGGTCTCGTCGGTCAGGTTGCGGATGCCGGCGCGGACCTGCCAGGTGTACTGCGGGGAATCCCACACGCCGTAGACGCCGACCACGCTGTAGTAGCCCTGCTTCAGCACGTCGCGGTTGTCGACCGACAGCCAGGTGGTGCCGCGGTAGGACAGGTCGCCGCCGACCGCCAGGCGCGAACCGTTGGCCAGGTCGAAGCCGTGCTGCACCGCCACGCGCGCGGTCACCTTCGGCGAGAACGGCACGTGGTCGTGGTTCACGTTCAGATCGTAGCCCGCGTAACCGGGATCGAGACGGAAGTCATCGAAGCGCTTGTACTGGGCGTCCAGCCAGCTGAGCTGCGCGGTGATGGTGGTGGCGCTGCCGACCAGCGTGCTGCCTTCCAGCTCGATACCCTTGATGTCCAGCTCCGCCGCGTTGAGCACCGGGAAGGTGCCGACGTCCTGCGAGACGCGCGCCTGGAAGTCCTTGTAGTCGCTCACGAACGCGGTGATGCCGCCGCGCTTGCGACCGTCGGCGGACTGCGCCTTCAGGCCGGCTTCGTAAGTCCACACGAATTCCGGGTCGTACTTGGCGTTCAGCACGTCGTAGGCGGTGTTGGCACGGCCGTTGAAGCCGCCGGACTTGTAGCCGCGGTTGGCCGACACATAAGCCATCAGGCCGTCGCTGAACTTCTTCTGCAGGCTGACCGACGGCGTGACCGCGGTCCACGACGCCGAGCGGCGCGGGAATGGCACCGTGCCGTTGAGCCCACTGAACGGTGCACCCCAGAACGTGCTGGTGGAGCGCTCGTAGTCCTTGGTGTCTTTGGTCCAGCGTACGCCTGCGGCCAGCGTCCAGGTGGGCGCGAACTCCCAGTTGGCATGTGCGAAGGCGGCGGTGCTGGTGGTGGTCAGGTCGTCATCGATGGTGCGCAGGAAGCTCACGCCACTGCCGAGATAGGAGAACAGATCGTCCGCGTAGGCCTCCTGGTAGGAAGTGACGTGCTCGCGCAGCCAGTAGGCACCGAAGGTGAGGTGCAGGGTGCTGCCGTTGTCGTAGTGCAGCTGGAATTCCTGGCTCTTCTGGTTCTGGTCCAGTGCCACCAGCACGTCGCCGAGCTCGTACTTGGATGCATCGATGTCGATGTAGGAGTGGGTCTTCAGCTGGCGGAAGGCGGTGATGCTCTTGAGCCGCCATTGCGCATTGATGTCCCAGTCCATGGCCAGCGAAGCGCCGTCGTGCTTCAACGTCTGGCCCTTGTCCGGCGAGAACGAGGTCTCGGCCGAGTGGTTCCAGTCACCGGTCTCGCCCGGCTGGAGCACCGTCACGCCGGCCGGGTACAGGCTGGTCTGGAGGAGCGGGGCCATCGGCCGGCCCATGGTCAGCGCGGCATCCTGCTTGGTGTGGTCGATCGAGAGCGTGGCACTGAACGCATCGGAGGGCTTGAACGCCAGCTTGACGCGCAGCGCCTCGGTGTCGTCGTCATTGAAGTTGTGGCCGCCGGCGCGGTTCTCGACGTAGCCGTCGTTGGTGATCTTGGCGCCGGCGATGCTGGCCGCGAAGGTCTCGCTGAGCTTGCCGCTGTAGTAGAAGCTGCCCTCGCGGCGGCCGTAGTCGCCCAGCGTCAGCTCGGCGGCGCCGCCTTCGTGGTCGAACGGATTCTTGGTGCTGACCTTGATCGCGCCGCCGGTCGAGTTCTTGCCGTACAGCGTGCCCTGCGGGCCGCGCAGCACTTCCACCTGCGACACGTCGAACAGCGAGAACAGCGCACCGTTGATGCGCGAGTAATAGACGTCGTCGACGTACAGTCCCACGCCCGGGTCGAAGGTCTGCAGCGCGTCCGGCTGGCCGATGCCGCGGATGAACGCGTTCACGCTGTTGGCCGAGCCGCGGCCCTGCACGATGTTCGCGTTCGGGACCGAACCCTGCAGGCCGTCGATGCCGGTGGCCTGCATGTCCTTGAGATCGCTCTCGCCGAACGCGGAGACCGCCACCGGCACGTCCTGGATGGATTCCGCGCGGCGACGCGCGGTCACCGTGACAGCGTCCAGCGTCTTCGCCTCCTGCTCGCCCTTCGCGGCCTTGGGGGCCTCCTGCGCGGCGGCCTGGCCGGCGCCAACCAGCAGCGACACGGCCAGCGTGCCGTGGATCGCCATGCTCAATTGCTTGCGTTTCATCTGTCCCCCTCCGGGTGATGCGGGCGGCACGATTACCACCAATGCCCGGCACGGTAATCGTCCGGGCCGCGCGGCGGCATTGGACGTTCGGACAATGGGCCGCCCCGCCCCGGGCCCGGACACTCGCAGCCCTGCAACCGTCGCCGGGAATGGGCATGTCGTTTCTGATCGTGTTGGCCGCGCTGTGCTTCCTGATGCTGGTGGCCTACCGGGGCTACAGCGTCATCCTGTTCGCACCGGTGGCCGCGCTGGGGGCCGTCCTGCTGACCGACCCCTCGCAGGTCGCGCCGATGTTCACCGGCCTGTTCATGGACAAGATGGTCGGCTTCCTGAAGCTGTACTTCCCCGTGTTCCTGCTGGGGGCGGTGTTCGGCAAGGTCATCGAACTCTCCGGCTTCTCCAAGGCGATCGTGCAGGCCGCGATCCGGGTGGTGGGCGCGCAGCGCGCCATGCTCTCCATCGTGCTGGTCTGTGCGCTGCTGACCTACGGCGGCGTCTCGCTGTTCGTGGTGGTGTTCGCGGTGTATCCATTCGCTGCCGAACTGTTCCGCCAGAGCGACATCCCCAAGCGGCTGATCCCAGGCACGATTGCCCTCGGCGCGTTCACCTTCACCATGGATGCGCTGCCAGGCACGCCGCAGATCCAGAACATCATCCCCACCACCTTCTTCGGCACCAACACCTGGGCGGCGCCGGTGCTGGGGACGCTGGGTGGCATCTTCATCCTGGCCGCCGGCCTGCTGTACCTCGACTGGCGTCGCCGGGTGGCCGCACGCCACGGCGAGGGCTACGGGGACGCGGCCTCGCTGGTCAATGAACCCGCGCCGTTCGCCGGCGGCAAGCTTGCCAACCCGGGGATTGCCGTCCTGCCGCTGCTGGTGGTGGGTGTGGTGAACAAGCTGCTGACCCTGTGGATCCCGGTGCACTACGGCGACAGCGCCAGTTTCGTCCCGGCGGTGGTAGGCAATCCCGCACCGGTGGTGCAGGAGGTCTCGAAGGTGGCGGCGATCTGGGCGGTGGAAGGCGCGCTGCTGGCCGGCATCGCCTGCGTGCTGCTGTTCGCATGGAAGCCGGTCAAGGCCAGCTTCGCGGAGGGCAGCAAGTCGGCGATCTCGGGCGCACTGCTGGCCGGCATGAACACCGCATCGGAATACGGTTTCGGCGCCGTCATCGCTGCGCTGCCCGGCTTCCTGGTGGTCGCCAATGCACTGGGAGCCATCCCGAACCCGCTGGTCAACGAAGCCGTGACCGTGACCGCGCTGGCCGGCATCACCGGCAGCGCCTCCGGCGGCATGAGCATCGCGCTGGCGGCGATGGCCGACACCTTCATCGCGAACGCGAACGCGGCCGGCATCCCGATGGAGGTCCTGCACCGCGTCGCCGCGATGGCCTCGGGCGGCATGGACACGCTGCCCCACAACGGCGCGGTGATCACCCTGCTGGCCGTCACCGGCCTCACCCACCGGCAGGCCTACAAGGACATCTTCGCCGTCACCTGCGTCAAGACGCTGGCGGTGTTCGTGGTGATCGGCCTGTACTACGCGTTCGGGCTGGTCTGACCGGGCTTGCCAGCGCGCCGCGCCGCCCGCACCATCGGCGGCCATGAGCGAACTCATCGAAGACCCGCGCCACCTGTCGCGCCGCACCACGCCCACCTGGGAAGTCGAACTGCTGATCTCCGGCGTGGCGGTGTTCGCGATGCTGCAGCTGCCGGGCCAGCTGGACGATGCCCTGCTCACGCTGGAGCCCCGCCTGGATGGCAATTGGCGGCAGCTGGCCGTCTTGACCTACGTCTATGCAAAAGGCGCTGCGATGATCCTGGCGATCACCTTCGTCCTGCATCTGCTGCTGCGCGCCCGCTGGATCGCGCTGTCCGGCATGCATTCCGTCCATCCGGACGGCATCCGGTGGGACAAACTGAAGTCCGGCCCGATCATGCGCCGCATCGAAATGGCGCGGAGTCAGCCACTCCCCGAGACGATCGAACGCGCCGACAATCGGGCTTCCGTCGTCTTCGCCATCGGGGTGATGATGGCGCAGATGATGATCGCGATTGCGGTGGCCGCTGCCGTCTCATTCGTCATCGCACTGTTGCTGCAATCCACCACCGGCATCATGAGCGTGCCGGGCTGGCTGACCGTGCTGTTCACCGTGATCATGCTTCCCTACGTGGCGGCCGTACTGATCGACCAGAAATTCACTGAGCGCATGCGGGAAAACGGCCGCGGGCGACGCCTCCTGCACCGCGTGCTGGATAACTACGCGCGGATCGGGTTTTCCCGCGGCAGCAATCCCGTGATGGCCCTGCTTGCCAGCCAGGACGGCGACCGCAAAACCATGGCCCTGACGACAGGCCTGATGATGCTCTCGCTGGGCAGCGTGGCCGTCAGCCTGGTGATGCTCGCCTCCCCGGAACGGCTGGGCAGCTACGGAATGTTCCCCCGGGCGGACGCACTGACAGCCGACGTCGACGGCGCGCATTACGACGACCAGCGCGACCCGCTGCGCGATGGCGCGCGTCCGTATATCCAGAGTGCAGTGATCACCGCGCCCTACCTCAAGCTGGTGGTGCCCTACCAACCCCGTCGCGACGAGGCGGCGATGCGGGCCAGTTGCAACCATGCCGACGCGCTGCCGAAGCAGGCGCAGGCACAGGCCCGCCTGGCCTGCCTGGCCGCACTGCATCCGGTATCGCTGGATGGCACGCGGCTGGAGCAGTTGGCCTACGACGCCGGCAGCGACGCACGCGCCGACAGGCCCGCGCTGGTGGCGATGATCGACCTGCGGGGACTCTCGCCCGGACGCCACGAGCTGCGGGTGGGCCGCCCCGTGCGGAGCGACCTGCCGCAGAAGAAGAACGATCCGGATCCCGGCTACGACGCCATTCCCTTCTGGCGCTGAGCCGCTCCGGCCGCCGGCATAAAATCGACGGGTGAGCGCCCCGCAACGCAAGATCATCCACGTCGACATGGACGCGTTCTACGCGTCGGTGGAGCAGCGTGACGACCCAGCGCTGCGGGGGCAGCCGGTGGTGGTGGCGTGGAAGGGGGCGCGTTCCGTCGTATGCGCTGCCAGCTACGAGGCGCGCCGGTTCGGGGTGCGCTCGGCGATGCCAGCACTGCGCGCCGAGCGGCTGTGTCCGCAGGCAGTGTTCGTGCCGCCGGACTTCCCGCGCTACAAGGCCGTGTCGCGGCAGGTACGCGGGATCTTCGAGCGCTACACCGACCGCATCGAACCGCTGTCGCTGGACGAGGCCTACCTCGACGTCACCGCACCGAAGCGCGACCTGGGCAGCGCCACCGCCATCGCCACCGAGATCCGCGACGCGATCCGCGACGAGACGCACCTCACCGCCTCCGCCGGCATCGCGCCCAACAAGTTCCTGGCCAAGATCGCCAGCGACTGGAACAAGCCGGACGGCCAGTTCGTGCTCAAGCCGGCGATGGTCGATGCCTTCGTCGCCGTGTTGCCGGTCGGCAAGATTCCCGGCGTCGGCAAGGTGATGGAAGCGAAGCTGGCCGAACTGGGCATCGCCACTTGCGCGGACCTGCGCGCGTTCGGCGAAGCACCGCTGGAAGCACGCTTCGGCCGCTGGGGCCGCCGCCTGCACGAGCTGTCGCTGGGCATTGACGATCGCGAGGTGCAGACCGGGCGCCCGACCCTGCAGGTGTCCAGCGAGGACACCTTCGCCAGCGACCTGCCGCTGGATGCGCTGGAGCCGCACATCCGCCGGCTGGCGGCCGGCACCTGGGCCGGCTACCTGCGCGAGCGTGCGCAACACCCGGACCGGGTGGCCCGCACCGTGGTGCTCAAGCTCAAGACCGCCGACTTCCGCACCCTCACCCGCAGCCTGACCGCGGTGGAGCCGCCGACCTCGGAGCAGGCGCTGGCCGATACCGCCTGCGCGCTGCGGGCCCGTGTCTCCTTGCCCGCCGACACCCGCTACAGGCTGGCCGGCGTGGGCCTGTCCGGCTTCGGCGAACCCGACGGCAGCCGCGCCCAGGACGATCTGTTCGCCTGAACGCGGCGGGCGCCATCAGGGCAGCGTGCCCGCCACCACCGGCAGGCTGATGTAGCTGGCCTGCTGCGGCGTCGCCCAGATCCGCTGGGTCGCCTTGCGGTAGTCGCCGGGCCGGGCGAAGAAGATGTTGTCGACGAAGGTCTGCGGGTTGCGGTCGTACAGCGGGAACAGGCTGGACTGCACCTGCACCATCAGGCGGTGGCCGGGCTTCAGCACGTGGTTCACGTTGGGCAGGTCGAAGGTGTAGGCCAGCGGCGCGTCGGCCTGCAGCGCCTGCGGTTTGTCGAAGCCCTCGCGGTAGCGGCCGCGGAAGATGGTCAGCGCGATCGGCAGCTGGTAGCCGGCCATCTTCGGGTCGTCCGGGTACTGGTCGGGATAGACGTCGATCAGCTTCACCACCCAGTCGCTGTCGCTGCCCGAGGTGGACGCGAACAGGTGGGCGACCGGGATGCCCGCCAGCGACAGCGGCGCTGCGAGCGGCGCGCTGGTGTAGGTCAGCACGTCGGTGCGGCCATCGACGAACCGCTGGTCCTTCACCAGCCAGGTCGTCCATGTCGCGCGGTCGCCCATGTCCACCGGGCGCGGCACGAATGGCACCGGCTTGGCCGGATCGGACACGTACTCGGCGTACCGGGGCCCGCCGGCCGCGGGCGCGGCACCGAGGGTCTCGTCACCGCGCAGGTACAGCGGCACGGGGGTCGACGGGCAGTCCTTGGCGCAGCTCTGCGGCCAGCGCTCGTAGCGGTCCCAGCGGTTGCTGCCCGCGTCGTAGACCAGCACCGGCGGCGTCTTGGCCACCGGCGCACCGGGCTTGAGGTACTGGTCGAAGAACGGCTTGAGGACGTCGCGCCGCCACTGCAGGGCGGTGTCGCCGTCGAAGCGGAGGTCGCCCAGGCTGCTGCCATCGTAGTTGGCCTGGCTGTGCCGCCACGGCCCCATCACCAGGAAGTTGCGGGTATTGTCCGCATCCTTCGGCTCCAGCGCGGCCCAGGCGGTGTGGCCGCCGTACATGTCCTCCTGGTCCCACAACCCCTGCTCCCACATGGTGGGCACGGTGATCGCGGGCAGCTTCGCCAGCAGCTTGTCCAGCGCCTGTCCCTGCCAGAACGCGTCGTAGGCCGGATGCTGGCTGACCTTGTGCCAGGCCGGGATCTGCTCCAGGCCGGCCGCCTTCGCATATGCGCCCACCGAGCCGGCGCGCAGGAAGTTGGTGTAGTCGTCGTTGGTGTCGCGCGGGATCTGGGCACCCTTGCCCCGCGCCGTCATCTGCCCGGTGAAGTAGCCCAGGTTGACCTGCCGGTAGGCGCCGTTCTGGAACCAGTCGTCGCCGATCCAGCCGTCCACCATCGGGCTTTCCGGCGCCGCGACCTTCAGCGCCGGGTGCGGATCCAGCAGCGCCATCACCACGGTCAGGCCCTCGTACGACGAGCCCAGCATGCCGACGCGGCCGTTGCTCTCCGGCAGGTGCTTCACCAGCCAGTCGATGGTGTCCCAGGCATCGGTGGCGTGGTCGATGCCGGTTGCGTTCAGCGGTCCCCGCGGCGGCCGCGTCATCACGTAGTCGCCCTCGGAGCCGTACTTGCCGCGCACGTCCTGGAACACACGGATGTAGCCGTCCTCGGCGAACACGGTATCGCCCTGCGGCAGCGCGTCGACCATGCGGGTGGCATTGGGGATGCGCTCCGCGCGCCCGGCCGCGTTGTAGGGCGTGCGGGTCAGCAGGATCGGGGCGTCATGGGCGCCCTTCGGGATCACGATGACGGTGTAGAGCTTCACGCCGTCGCGCATCGGGATCATCACCACGCGCTTGGTGAAATCGCGCTGCGGTTCGGGCGCCTTGAACGCCTTGCCGGTGATGTCGGGCGTCATCGCGGTTACCGCCGGCGCCCGCTGCGCGACAGCACTCCCCGCCATGCCCAGGGCCAGCACCAACGCCCCCGCCAATGCCGCCATCCCCACCGTCGCCTGCCTGCGCATCGCGTGCCTCCCGTCGGACCAGCGCCGGAGTCTGGCACGGCGGCGGGCGCGGGTCTGCGTGTCCGTTCGCACTTCGCCGCCGGCGCGGCTTGGCATAATCTGGGTGGATGACTGCCCCGTCCCCGTCCGCGCCCGGCCTGTCCCACCAGCAGGCCAAGACTCTGGCCCTGGCATCGCTGGGCGGCGCGCTGGAGTTCTACGACTTCGTGGTGTTCGTGTTCTTTGCCGGCACGATGGGCGCGCTGTTCTTCCCCGCCGACATGCCCGAATGGATGCGGCTGGTGCAGACCTTCGGCATCTTCGCCGCGGGCTACCTGGCCCGCCCGCTGGGCGGCGTACTGATGGCCCATTTCGGCGACCTGTCGGGCCGCAAGCGGATGTTCCTGCTGAGCATCCTGCTGATGGCGGTGCCTACCCTGCTGATGGGCCTGCTGCCGACCTATGCGCAGGCCGGCGTGCTGGCGCCGATCCTGCTGCTGGTGCTCCGGATCCTGCAGGGCGCGGCGATCGGCGGCGAAGCGCCGGGCGCGTGGGTCTTCGTCAGCGAACACGTCTCGCCGCGGCACCGCAACCTCGCCTGCGGCTCGCTGTCGCTGGGCCTGCTGGCCGGCATCCTGCTGGGCTCCCTGGTGGCACGCGCGGTCAACGCCATGCTGGACGAGGCGCAGCTGATGGCCTGGGGCTGGCGCCTGCCGTTCCTGGTGGGCGGCGTGTTCGGCCTGCTGG
This sequence comes from Thermomonas sp., assembly GCA_036405455.1. Taxonomy (GTDB): domain Bacteria; phylum Pseudomonadota; class Gammaproteobacteria; order Xanthomonadales; family Xanthomonadaceae; genus Thermomonas. The sequence continues at coordinate 14,452 of DASWXO010000063.1, forward strand.
CGATGCGGTTGCGCCGCCAGCTGCACGAAACCCCCGTGTTCGCCGAACTGCAGCAGCAACGCGCACTGTCGGCGGAGCTGCCGCTGAAGGCGGTGGTACGCGACCATCCCGGCGCGGTCGCGCTGGGCATGCTGCTGACCTGGCTGCTGACCGCCGCGGTGGTGGTCACGATCCTGATGATGCCCACCTTCCTGCAGGGCATGGGGGTCAGCCGCGACGCCGCGCTGGCCGGCAACGCGCTGGCGGTGCTGGCGGCGATGGCGGCGAACCTGGTTGCCGGCGCGCTGGCCGACCGCTTCGGCGCCGGCCGCCTGCTCGCCTTGTGGAGCCTGCTGCTGGGCGTTGCGTTCTGGTGGTTCTACCGCGAGGCGCAGGCCGGCGCGTACTCCCCGTGGCACTACGCGATCGCCGGCAGCGCGGTGGGCCTGACCGCCATGATTCCGGCGATCGCGCTGGGCGGGTTCCCGGCCCGGGTGCGCTTCTCCGGGCTGTCCTTCTCCTACAACCTGGCCTACGCCATCGCCGGCGGCCTGACCCCGGTGCTGCTCAGCCTGGCGATGAAAGGCAACCCGGCCGCGCCCGCGCACTACATCGTCGGCGTCGCCACGCTGGGCGTGGCGCTGGGCGCGTGGGTGGAATGGCGCGACCGTCGCAAACCCACGCACTGAGTCCCGACGCCGGCCCGCCGCCGCAATGGACCGTGGCGATGTTGTCAAGCTGTTGCCGGTGGGGCGACGGGGCGACAATGCGGCTTCCGTGATCGCGTGAAGCCGTTCGTCGATGACCCAGTCCTCCCTCGCCCGCAACCTTGCGCAGAAAATCGCCGCCACCATCGCCGCCACCATCGCCGACGACATCGGCGCGCAGCCGCAGCAGGTGCAGGCGGCCGTCGGCCTGCTGGACGAAGGCGCCACCGTCCCGTTCATTGCGCGCTACCGCAAGGAAGTGACCGGCGGACTGGACGACACCCAGCTGCGCACGCTGGAAACGCGCCTGACCTACCTGCGCGAGATGGAGGACCGCCGCGCGGCGATCCTGTCCAGCATCGAAGAGCAAGGCAAGCTGACCGACGCACTGCGCGCCGAGATCGACGCCGCCGACAGCAAGTCGCGCCTCGAAGACCTCTACCTGCCGTACAAGCAGAAGCGGCGCACCCGCGCGCAGATCGCCCGCGAAGCCGGGCTGGAACCACTGGCCGACGGCCTGCTGGCCGACCCGACCCGGGTACCGGAGGACTTCGCCACCGGCTTCGTCGATGCCGACAAGGGCGTGGCAGACACCAAGGCCGCGCTGGAAGGCGCGCGCGCCATCCTGATCGAGCGCTGGGGCGAGGATGCCGCGCTGCTGGGCGAATTGCGCGAGTGGCTGGCGCGCGAGGGCCTGATCCGCTCGAAGGTGGTGGAAGGCAAGGAAACCGCGGGCGAGAAGTTCCGCGACTACTTCGACCACGCCGAACCGCTGGCGAAGATCCCCTCGCACCGCATGCTGGCGCTGCTGCGCGGCCGGCGCGAGGAATTCCTGCAGCTGGACCTCGATCCCGGCGCGGATGCCGAGGCGGGCCACCAGTACGCGGAGGGGCGCATCGCCCTGCATGCCGGCATCGACCCGCGCGGCCGCCCCGCGGATACCTGGCTGCGCAACGCGGTGCGGCTGGCGTGGCGCGCCAAGATCCACATGCACCTGCTGCTGGACCTGTTCAACCAGGCGCGCGAGAAGGCAGAGGGCGAGGCCATCGCCGTGTTCGGCGACAACCTGAAGGACCTGCTGCTGGCCGCGCCGGCCGGCCCGAAGGCGGTGCTGGGCCTCGATCCCGGCCTGCGCACCGGCGTGAAGGTGGCGGTGGTGGATGCCACCGGCAAGCTGGTCGCTACCGACACCATCTACCCCCATGAACCGCGCCGGCAGTGGGATCAATCGCTGGCGTCGCTGAAAAAACTATGCGTCGCGCACGGCGTGCAGCTGGTCGCCATCGGCAACGGCACCGCCAGCCGCGAGACCGACAAGCTGGCCGGCGACCTGCTGAAACTGGTGCCGGAGCTGAAGGCGCAGAAGATCGTCGTCAGCGAAGCCGGCGCCTCTGTGTATTCGGCGTCGGAACTGGCGGCGAAGGAGTTCCCGACCCTCGACGTGTCGTTGCGTGGCGCGGTGTCCATCGCCCGCCGCCTGCAGGACCCGCTGGCCGAGCTGGTGAAGATCGAGCCGAAGGCCATTGGCGTGGGCCAGTACCAGCACGACGTCGACCAGTACCGCCTCGCGCGCGCGCTGGATGCGCGGGTGGAGGACTGCGTGAACGCCGTCGGCGTCGACGTGAACACCGCCTCCGGCGCGCTGCTGGCGCGGGTTTCCGGCCTGTCGGCGACGGTGGCGGAGAACATCGTCGCCTACCGCGACCAGCACGGGGCGTTCCCGTCGCGCAAGGCGCTGCTGAAGGTGCCGCGCCTGGGCGACAAGACGTTCGAGCAGTGCGCGGGCTTCCTGCGCATCATGGACGGCGAACAGCCGCTGGATGCTTCCTCCGTGCACCCCGAGGCCTATCCGGTGGTCGAGCGCATCCTGGCGGCGGGCGGCAAGTCGGTGAAGCAGATCATCGGCGACACCGCGTTCCTGCGTTCGCTCAAGGCCGCGCAGTTCACCGACGCGCGCTTCGGCGAACCGACCGTGCGCGACATCCTCAAGGAGTTGGAGAAACCGGGCCGCGACCCGCGACCGGAGTTCAAGGCCGCGCAGTTCGCCGACGGCGTGGAGGACATCAAGGACCTGCGGCCCGGCATGGTGCTGGAGGGCGTGGTCAGCAACGTCGCCGCGTTCGGCGCGTTCGTGGACATCGGCGTGCACCAGGACGGTCTGGTCCACATCTCCGCCCTGTCCGACCGCTACGTGAAGGATCCGCGCGAGGTGGTGAAGGCCGGCGACATCGTCAAGGTGAAGGTGCTGGAGGTGGACGTGGCACGCAAGCGCATCGCCTTGACCCGACGCCTGGACGATCCGGTCGGCGAAGCACGGGGCGACGCCCGGCCCGATGCGCGGCGCGATGATCGGCCGGCCCGCCGCGACGGCCAGGCCTCACGCGGCCCGCGCCCGTCGGCACCGCCCGCGCAGGCGGCGAAGGCACCGTTCAACAGCGCGATGGCGGACGCGCTGCGCGGCCTGAAGCGGTCCTGAGCCGCACCAACTGCCGAAATCCGCTCCCGTCGCGCCCGCCGGTCCCTGCGGGCTCCCGCGGCGGCGATAATGGCGCCATGGCCTCCATGATCACCTCGCCCACATCCGATCCGCGCCCCCAGCCGCCCGAGCCCCCGCTGCCCGGCGACTGCTGCGACAGCGGCTGCGACCCCTGCGTGAACGACACCTACGCCGAGGAGCTGGCCTACTACCGGCAGGCGCTGGCCGCCTGGCTGGCCCGCCATCCCGACGCGGCGCCCTGAACCACCGGGCGCCGCGCACCGGCAGCGGCGCTCAGAACGCCATGTCGAAGGCCACCTCGCCCTGCACGCCGACCTGGTAGGCGGACACCCGCCGCTCGAAGAAATTGGTCAGCTCCTGCACGTCCTGCAGCTCCATGAATGGCAGCGGGTTGCGGACGTGGTACTGGCGGGGCATGCCCAGCTTGTCGAAGTGGGCGTCCGCGCAGTGCTGCAGGTATTGCCGCATGTCGCGCGTCGAGATGCCGGCCACGCCACCCGACAACACGTCCTCGGCGAACTGCATTTCGCACTCGATGGCGTCGTGCAGCATCGCCCGCACCTGCTCCTGCAGGTCGGTATCGAACAACCCCGGCTCCTCGGCCAGGATCGTGCGCACGCATTCGAACGCGAACGCCATGTGGCAGCTCTCGTCGCGGAAGACCCAGTTGGTGCCCGACGACAGCCCCGGCAGCAGGCCGCGGGAGCGGAAGTAGTACACGTAGGCGAACGCCGCGAAGAAGAACAGCCCCTCGATGCAGGTGGCGAAGCAGATCTGGTTGAGCAGGAACTGGCGGCGCTGCGCGCGCGTCTCGATGCGCCGCAGGTCCTGCAGCGCATCGATCCACTTGAAGCAGAACGCCGCCTTCTTGCGGATGGCCGGGATGTTCTCCACCGCCGCGAAGGCCTTGGCCCGCTCCTCTGGGTCGGGCAGGTAGTTGTCCAGCAGGGTGAGGTAGAACTGCACGTGCAGCGCCTCCTCGTACAGCTGCCGCGACAGGTACATGCGCGCTTCCGGCGCATTGAGGTGCTGGTACAGGTTCAGCACCAGGTTGTTGGCGACGATGGAGTCGCCGGTCGCGAAGAACGCCACTAGCCGGTGGATCAGGTGGCGCTCCGCCGGCGACAGCTTCTGGTGCAGGTCGGCGATGTCGATCTGGAAGTTGATCTCGTCCACCGTCCATGTGTTGCGGATGGCGTTGCGGTACATCTCGTAGAACTGCGGGTAGCGCATCGGCCGCAGGGTCAGCGCGAAGCCGGGATCGAGCAGCATGGCGGTGTGTCCGGCGCTCATTGGCAGGCCTCGCAGGCGATCGGGTTTTCCAGCGAGCAGGCCACCGCTTCGGCCGGGCTGTAGCTGCCCACCGTGGTCTTGGCGATCTTCGTCGCCGGCCGCGAACGCAGGTAGTAGGTGGTCTTGATGCCCCGCTTCCAGGCGTACATGTACATCGACGACAGCGCGCCGATGTTCGGGCTCTCCATGAACAGGTTGAGCGACGCGGACTGGTCGATGAAGGCCCCGCGGTCGGCGGCCATGTCGATCAGCGCGCGCATCGGCAGCTCCCACGCCGTGCGGTAGATCTCGCGCAGCACCCCGGGGATGCGGTCGATGCCCTGGATCGATCCCTCCGCCAGCTTGATCGCGTCGCGCATCTCCGGCGTCCACAGGCCCAACTGCTTGAGTTCGGCGACCAGATAGCGGTTGACCTGCAGGAAGTCCCCGGACAGCGTCTCGCGCTTGAACAGGTTGGATACCTGCGGCTCCACGCACTCGTAGCAGCCGGCGATCGAGGCGATGGTGGCGGTGGGGGCGATGGCGACCAGCAGCGAATTGCGCAGGCCGTGCGCCTGGATGCGCGCGCGCAGCGCATCCCAGCGTCCGCCATCCGCCGGCGTGACGCCCCAGGCATCGAACTGCAGCTCGCCGGTGGCCGCACGGGTATCGGCGAACGCCGGATGCGGACCGCGCTCGATCGCCAGCTCGCAGGACGCGTCGAGGGCATGGAAATAGATCTCCTCGGCGATCCGTGCCGACAGCGTGCGCGCCCCTTCCGAATCGAACGGCAGGCGCAACCGGAAGAACACGTCCTGCAGGCCCATGCAGCCCAGCCCCACCGGCCGCCAGCGCAGGTTGCCGCGGCGGGCCGGCTCGATCGGGTAGAAATTCAGGTCGATCACGCGGTCGAGCTGGCGCACCGCCAGCCGCACCGTCTCCGCGAGCTTGTCGAAGTCGAACCCGCCGTCTGCGTCCAGGTGGTGGGCCAGGTTGATGGACCCGAGATTGCAGACCGCCGTCTCCTCCGCGCTGGTCACCTCGAGGATCTCGGTGCACAGGTTGGACAGATGGATGACGTTGTGCGGGCGCAGGGTCTGGTTGCTGGCGCGGTTGCACTTGTCCTTGAACGCCATCCAGCCGTTGCCGGTCTCGGCCAGCGTGCGCATCATCCGCGCGTACAGCTTGCGTGCCGGCAGCGTGCGCACGGCCTGGCCGCGCGCCTCCGCCTGCACGTAGGCCTGTTCGAATGCCTCGCCATGCAGGTCCACCAGCTCCGGCACCGCGGCCGGATCGAACAGCGACCACGCCTGGTCGGCCTCGACGCGACGCATGAACAGGTCCGGCACCCAGTTGGCCAGGTTGAGGTTGTGGGTGCGCCGCGCGTCGTCGCCGGTGTTGTCGCGCAGCTCCAGGAAGTCCTCAACGTCGGCGTGCCAGGGCTCGAGGTACACGCAGGCGGCGCCCTTGCGCTTGCCGCCCTGGTTGACCGCCGCCACCGACGCATCCAGCGTCTTCAGCCAGGGCACGATGCCGTTGGAATGGCCGTTGGTCGAACGGATCAGCGCGCCGCGCGCGCGCACCCGCGTCCAGCTGACGCCGATCCCGCCACTGAACTTCGACAGCTGGGCGATCTCGCCGTAGCGCGCGTAGATGGACTCCAGCGAATCGGCCGGCGAATCCAGCAGGAAGCACGAGGACAGCTGCTCGTGGCGGGTGCCGGCATTGAACAGCGTCGGGCTGGACGGCAGGTAATCCAGGCGTGCCAGCCGCTGGTAAAGCGCCAGCGTCTCGGGCACGTCCTCCGACAGCGCGCTCGCGATGCGCAGGAAGAAGTGCTGCGGCGTCTCGATCACCTTGCGGGTATGCGGGTGCCGCAACAGGTAGCGGTCGTACAGGGTGCGCAGGCCGAAGTAATCGAAGCCCAGGTCCAGCGCCGGATCGATGGCATCGTTGAGCTTGCGCGCATGCGCCTGCACGAAGCCGAGCAGGCGGTCATTGACCAGCCCGACCTCATGGCCGCGGCCGACGGACTGCGAGAAGGCATGGATTTCCTGCCCGGCCACTTCCTTGGCGATGGTGTTGGCGAGCAGGCGCGCGGCCAGCCGGCCGTATTCGGGCTCCTCGCCGGTCAGCAGCGCGGCGGTGCGGATCGAGAGCTCGTCGAGTTCCGCGGTGGTGGCACCGTCGTACAGGCCCGAGATGGTGCGGGTGGCGACCCGCATGGGATCGATGGCGTGCAGGCCCTCGCTGCAGCGCTGGATGGCGCGGACGATCTTGTTGAGGTCGACGGGCTCGCGGGCGCCATTGCGCTTGGTGACGCCCATCGCGGTCGCGGTGGGGGGCGGCGCGAGGTCGAACGGCGGCGCAACCGGCACGTCGGCCGGCAGGACGGTGGAAGGCGACATTGGTGGTCTCCATGCGTGATGCACGGGCCCGGGCCTGTCCCTCGCAGGCACGGATGGCATCGGAAACGCAGGATGGGAGCGCGGTGTCGCACGGCCTGCGACCCGCGCGGGAGGCGCGGGCAGGCCCTGCTGCACCAGCCATCTCCCCCCGGAGACTCCGCGGCCGGCACCGCGCGGCGTGCTTCGCGCGGCTGTCGGCAGGTCTTCGGACTCGTGGATGTGGCGGGCCAGGGGCCCGGCCGCCTCGGTCGCCGCTTCCCAGGGCCACCGCCCCAGTGCGAATCGCGACTTCGTCTCCACCTACCGCTGCGGGGCAGTGCCGGGATCCGTGCCTGCGCACGTGGACCGGCTTCCCTTTTCATCCGACAGGTTGTGCCCGGCGGAACCGACAACCCCAAGATAAGGGGGATGATCGATGGGGTCAATCCGCCAAAGCCGGACGATCGCCGTCGATGTAACGCCAGTGCACGGGCTCGCCCAACGCCGTGCCCGCCACCGACACGGCCATCCCCGGCGCCAGCGCCACGGCAAGGGCGCCATCGCCGAACGCCCAGCTCAGGGCCTCCGCGTGGCGGGGTGCGCAGGCCGTCGCGGTGACGGCGCGCGCCGCTTTCGGGCGCAGGCCTTCGCCGCTGCGCTTGCCGCGCGCTTCCTTCAAGGTCCAGAACGCGTGGAACAACCGGGCCCGCGCGGCGGCATCGCCGTCACGCAGGCGGCGCAATTCTTCGGGCGAAAACACGAACCGGGCCAGCGCCTCCCAGTCGCGATCGCGCCGCGGCAGTTCGATGTCCACGCCCACCGGCGCGTCGGCCAGCACGACGGCCAGCCAGTCGCCGCTATGACTCAGCGACACCTGCAGCGTGAGGTCCACGCCGTCCACGCACAGCCGCGGACGGCCGTCGGGATGGCGCTCCAACGCGATGCGGCCAGCGTCCAGCTGCAACCAGGCCGCGGCTGCACGCCGCGCCTGCCAATGACCGGCCAGGAATGCCTCCCGGCGCGCGCCCAGTGTGATCGCCTGCAGACGCGCCTGCTCCGTCGCGGTCAGCCAATCGGTTCCCTGCGCGACGGCCTCCGCCGCTACCGCCGCGACCGGCAGCACCTGCAGGCGCGCGACGGCCATCGGGGCTTAGGCCAGCACCGCCGGCAGCAGCTTCTCCGGCTCGGCCTGCACGTCCAGCACCAGCTCGCCGTCGACGGCATCCAGCGAGACCCGGCCGCCATCCACCAGCTTGCCGAACAGCAGCTCGTCGGCCAGCGGGCGCTTGACCTTGTCCTGGATCAGCCGCGCCATCGGGCGCGCGCCCATCAGCGGGTCGAAGCCCTGCTGGCCCAGCCATTCGCGCGCGGCCGGCGTGGCCGAGAGCGAAACCTTCTTCTCGTGCAGCAGGGTTTCCAGCTCGATCAGGAACTTGTCCACCACGCGCAGGATGTGCTCGAAGCCCAGCGCCTGGAACTGCACCACCGCGTCCAGCCGGTTGCGGAACTCGGGGGTGAAGCCGCGGCGGATCGCTTCCATCGCGTCCGGGCTGTGGTCCTGCTTGGTAAAGCCAATACTGCGCCGCGACGCCTGGGTGGCGCCGGCATTGGTGGTCATCACCAGGATCACGTTGCGGAAATTGGCCTCGCGTCCGTTGGTGTCGGTCAGCGCGCCGCGGTCCATGACCTGCAGCAGGATGTTGAAGATGTCCGGGTGGGCCTTCTCGATCTCGTCCAGCAACAGCACGCAGTGCGGCGTCTTCACGATCTTCTCGGTCAGCAGGCCGCCCTGGTCGAAGCCGACGTAGCCGGGGGGCGCGCCGATCAGACGGCTCACCGAATGCGGCTCCATGTATTCGCTCATGTCGAAGCGGATCAGCTCGATGCCGAGCTGCATGGCCAGCTGGCGGGTGACCTCGGTCTTGCCCACGCCGGTGGGGCCGGCGAACAGGAAGTTGCCGATCGGCTTGTCGGGGTTGCCCAGGCCGGAACGCGCCAGCTTGATCGCGCTGGACAGGGTCTCGATGGCCGGGTCCTGCCCGAAGATCACCATCTTCAGGTTGCGCTCCAGGTGCTGCAGCACGTCCTTGTCGGAGGCGCTGACCTGCTTGGCCGGGATGCGCGCCATCTTGGCGACGATGGTCTCGATCTCCTCCACGTCGATCAGGTGCTTGCGCGCCTCCGGCGGCTGCAGGCGCTGGCGGGCCCCTGCCTCGTCGATCACGTCGATGGCCTTGTCCGGCAGGAGGCGGTCGCCGATGTGCTTCACCGACAGGTCCACCGCGGCGCGGATCGCCTCGTCGGCGTAGGCCACGTCGTGGTGCGCCTCGTACTTCGGCTTCAGGCCCTTGAGGATCTCCACCGCTTCGCCCACGGTGGGCTCCACCACGTCGATCTTCTGGAAGCGCCGCGCTAGCGCGCGGTCCTTCTCGAACACGCCGCGGTATTCCTGGAAGGTGGTCGAGCCAATGCAGCGCAGCTCGCCGTTGGCCAGCACCGGCTTGATCAGGTTCGACGCATCCATGGTGCCGCCGCTGGCGGACCCGGCGCCGATGATGGTGTGGATCTCGTCGATGAACAGGATCGCGTTGGGCTGCTTCTTCAGCGACGCCAGCACGCCCTTCAGGCGCTTCTCGAAATCGCCGCGGTACTTGGTGCCCGCCACCAGCGCGCCGAGGTCCAGCGAATAGATCACCGCCTCCTGCAGCACCGCCGGCACGTCGCCGTCGACGATGCGCTTGGCCAGCCCTTCCGCCAGCGCGGTCTTGCCCACGCCGGCTTCGCCCACGTACAGCGGGTTGTTCTTGCGGCGGCGGCACAGCACCTGGATGGTGCGCTCGATCTCGTCGGCGCGGCCTACCAGCGGGTCGATCTTGCCGGCGGCGGCCAGTTCGTTGAGGTTCGCCGCGAACTCGGTGAGCGGATCGGCCTTGGACTCGCCTTCGCCCCCCTCGGCCTTGCCCTCGCCCTCCTGCGGCTGGGCGCCCGCCTCATCCTCCTGGCGGGCGATGCCGTGGCTCAGGTAGTTCACCACGTCCAGCCGGTGCACGTCCTGCTGGTTGAGGAAATAGACGGCGTGCGAGTCCTTTTCGCCGAAGATCGCCACCAGCACGTTGGCGCCGGTGACCTCCTTCTTGCCGGAGGACTGCACGTGGTAGACCGCGCGTTGCAGCACGCGTTGGAAGCCCAGCGTGGGCTGGGTGTCGCGGCCGTCGTCGTCGGCGAACCGGCTGACCGACACCTCGATGGCGTTCTCCAGCTCGTCGCGCAGGCGCGGCAGGTCGGCGCCAACGGCCCGGAGCACGGTTTCGGCGGAGGGATTGTCCAGCAGCGCCAGCAGCAGGTGTTCGACCGTCATGAACTCGAAGCGCGCCTCGCGGGTGCGCTTGTAGCACTGGCCGATGGTTTGCTCGAGATCCTTGCTGAACATGGGGCTGCGCCTTGCGGGAACGTCACCCCCTATGTAAGGGGCATTCCGGCCCGGGACAAGCCCCCGCCGGCGATGACGGCGGTAGGCCATGCCTATCGATCAGGCCCGCTCCATGGTGCACATGAGGGGGTGCTGGTGCATGCGGGCGTATTCGTTCACCTGCGCGACCTTGGATTCGGCGATCTCGCGGGTATAGATCCCGCAGACGCCGCGGCCGCGGGTATGCACGTGCAGCATCACCTGGGTAGCGCGCTCCAGGCCCAGGGAGAAAAACCGCATCAGGACGTCCACCACGAAGTCCATCGGGGTGTAGTCGTCGTTCAGCAGCATCACCGTGTACATGGGCGGACGGGCCAGCTCCGGGCGGTCCGGGGCGACCACGGTGCCATGGTCGGGTTCACGCTGCGGCTTGTCGGGCTCGGTCGGCATGGGCAAATTATACGGGCGCCCTTCCCTGCCGGTGGCGCGGATCCCCCTCCTGGCAGACCTCGAAATACCACTTCCGGAGATCCCATGCGTCTGCCCTGCCTTCTGCTCGCCTGCCTGCTGCCCCTCGCCGCCCTTCCCGCCCACGCCAGCGATGCGTCGGTCAAAACCCGGCTGGAGGCCCGCGGGATCAAGTACGAAATCGACGGCGACGGCGATTACAAGATCCTGATTTCCTACAAATCAGAGGATCGCACCCAACTGGTCTTCGTCTCGGGCGCCACCGAATCGGTGAAGGGCCTGCAAGTGCGCGAAGTGTTCTCGCCGGCTGGCCGCGTGGATGGCGACGGGATAGCCAAGCAGGCGCTCGCACTCCTCGAGGAAAGCCGGACCCAGAAAATCGGCGCGTGGGAAGTTTCGGACGACATCCTGTACTACGTGATCAAACTGCCGGACAGCGTCGACGCGACCCAGCTGGAAGCCGCCATCGAGATCGCCGCGGAAAGCGCGGACAACAAGGAAATCGAACTGTCCGGGGACAAGGACGCACTCTGATGAGCTATCGCGAGGGGCGCTTCTGGCAGCCGGACGTGACCGTCGCCACGGTCGTGGTCCGGGACGGACGCCTGCTCTGCGTCGAGGAGCGCGTGGGCGGCCGGCTGGTGCTCAACCAGCCGGCCGGCCACCTGGAACCCGACGAAAGCCTGGTCGACGCCGCCCTGCGCGAAACCCGTGAAGAGACGGGCTGGAACGTCCGTATCACCCACCTGATCGGCACCTACCAGTGGAAGGCGCCGGAAACGCAGCGGCATTACCTGCGGTTCGCCTTCGCGGCCGAGCCGCTGGACGAGATCGCGGGCGCCACCCTCGACGAAGGGATCGTGCGCGCCCTGTGGCTGACGCCGGAGGCGTTGCAGGTCGAGGCCGCCCGGCACCGCAGCCCACTCGTCTGGCGGGCCGTGGCCGACTATCTCGGCGGAAGCCGGCACCCGCTATCGCTAGCTCGGCAGATCGCATGAATCCTGCCCCACGCATCGTCGTCGGCGTGTCCGGCGGCGTGGACTCGTCGGTCGCCGCGCTCCTGCTGCGCGACGCCGGCTGGGACGTCACCGGCCTGTTCATGCAGAACTGGGCCGACGACGGTGCCGGCGAGTGCCGTGCCGAAGACGACCGCCGCGATGCGGTCGCGGTGTGCGGGGCACTGGGCCTGCCGATCCGTTTCCGCGACTTTTCGAAGGAATACTGGGACGGCGTGTTCCGCCATTTCCTCGACGAATACGCGGCCGGCCGCACGCCCAATCCTGACGTGCTGTGCAACCGCGAGATCAAGTTCAAGCATTTCCTCGATGCCGCCCGCGATCTTGGCGCCGAGGCGATCGCCACCGGGCACTACGCGCGCGTCGATGCGCAAGGCGGCACGTACCGGCTGCTGCGCGCCCTCGATCGCGGCAAGGACCAGAGCTACTTCCTGCACCAGCTGGGGCAGGCCCAGCTGGCCGCCACCCGATTCCCGCTGGGCGAGCTGCACAAGAGCGAAATCCGCCGCATCGCCGCCGAACACGGCCTGCGCACGGCCGGGAAAAAGGATTCCACCGGCATCTGCTTCATCGGCGAGCGCGATTTCCGCAGCTTCCTCGCGCAGTACCTGCCCGCGAAGGAAGGCGACATCCGGACCCCCGACGGCCTCCGCATCGGCACGCATCCGGGCGTGTTCTATTTCACCCTCGGCCAACGCGAGGGGCTGGCCATCGGCGGCGTGCGCGGGCGTCCGCAGGCACCGTGGTTCGTGGTCGCCAAGGACGTGCCGCGGAACATCCTGTACGTCGACCAGGGCCACGACAGCCCGTGGCTGCAGTCGCATTCGCTGGTTAGCGAAGCCGCGCACTGGATCGCCGGCAGTCCGCCCGCCGCACGCTTCTACTGCACCGCGCAAACCCGCTACCGCCAGCCGGACGAACCCTGCGAGGTCGAGGTCCGCGACGACGGCACGCTCGCCGTGCGGTTCGAGCGACCGCAGCGGGCAGTCACGCCCGGTCAATCGGTGGTGCTCTACGATGGCGACCTCTGCCTCGGCGGCGCGGTGATCGCGACCACCGACGCCCCCGCTCCCGAGACGAATCCCGCATGAGCAATCCGATCGACGACCGCGTGCTGGCCTTGGCCGGGCTGGTGCAGGCGCTGGCGCAGGTGCGCCGCATCGCCGACACCGGCCAGGCCGAATCGCATCCCGTGCAGGTCTCCCTGGACAGCGTGTTCCGCATCGACGCCGCCGATACCGCGGCGGTGTACGGCAGCGCCGGCGACCTCCGCGGCGGCCTGCGCCTGCTGCGCGACTACCTCGCCAACGGCAACAAGGACGAGGCGCTGGGCCGGCTGGCGCTGGCCGTCCTGCAGCTGGAGCGCCGGTTCGTCCGCGCCGAGGGCATCATCTCGAAGGTCCAGGCCGGCCTGCGCCAGCTGTCCGGCGAAGCGCAGGCCCAAGGCAGCGCCCACCCCGACGTGATCGCCGCGCTGGCGCGGCTGTACGCGGACACCGTCAGCACCCTGCGGCCGCGGGTCATGGTGCAGGGCAATCCGCACTACCTCGGCCAGGCCGGCGTGGTGGCGGAGATCCGCGCCCTGCTGCTGGCCGCGCTGCGGTCGGCCGTGCTCTGGCGCCAGCTGGGCGGCAGCCTGTGGGATTTCGTCCTGCGCCGCCGCGAGATGGCCGCCGCCATCGACGCCCGGCTGGCCTAGCGGAAAACGGCCGCCGCGACGCAAGGGGCGCGCGGCAACCGCTGCTACGACTCAGAACCGGTAGCTCCCCCACAGCGAGGCCATGCCGCCACGACCGGCGTCGCTGCCGCGGTGGCTGACATCGAAGCGCAGCTGCGCACCGCGCCCGAAGCCGGCCGACAGCCCCAGCCCGACCAGCTGGCTGCGGCTGGCCAGACCGATGCCCTGCAGCGGCGCCCACTGCGACAGGCCGGTGAAGCTGGCGTCGAACAGCTCGCCGCGCGCCGCGAAGGCCTGCTGCCATTCCGCGCGCGCATCGGCACGCAGGTCGATCCCCGCCAGCCGCCAGGCGCGGTCCACGCGCAGGCCAGCGAAGCCCTGCCAGCGGCGGCTGTCCCAGGCCTTGGCCTGCAGGCCGAAGCCGGTATCACCGCGCTCGGCGAAGCCGTCGTTGGCGATGCGGACGAACTGCGCGCCGAGGTACGGCGTCAGCGCCAGCCGGCCCAGGTCGACGCGGCGGCCAAGCTCGCCGAACGCCGAGACGTAATCGCCGGACAGCGGCGTCGCCACCGTGTCGCGCAGCCCGCCCAGCAGCAGGTGCCGCTGCATCTGGCGCTGGAATCCGCCGGCGGCCAGCTGGGCCTGCACCTGCCACGGGCCGCGCCACGCCGCGCCGTACAGCTGCACCTCGCGCTGGCGGCCTCGGCTGTGGTCGCCGGACGCGCCGAGCCAGCTGGACTGGTCGAGCCGGTTCATCGCCAACCCCACCACGGCCGAGGGTCCAACCTGCCAATCGTTGCCGACCATCTCGCCCACGGCATCGAGGCCCACGCTGTCGTAACCGGCCTGCGCGAGCTGGCCGGTGGCCGCCAGATCGCGGTACCAGCCGCCTGCCTGCGCGGGTGCGCGAGCCAAGGCATCGACCCGTTGGACCAACGTGCGTCGCCCGGCGTCGATGGCATCCAGCGTCATCGCCGACGAGGCGGCGTGTAGCTCGCCGGCGAGACTGCGCAGCGAGGCGTCCGCGTTCGCGGCGCTGCCGGACTGCTGCAGCGCGCCCGCCGCGTCGATGAACGTCGCGTCGATCCCGCCGGGCGAGAGCCCGCCCAGCTGGGCATCGATCGCCTGCATCGCGGATTCCACCCGCACCGCCGACGCCAGACTGATGCCCTCCAGCCCCAAACCGGCCACGGCCTTGGTGACGTCGATGCGGTTGATGTTGAGGAAGACGTTGTTCGGGTCGTAGGCCAGCGAGGCATCCAGGAAGACGTTGGATGCCGCGTTGAGCGACGAGAAACCGCCGTTGATCCCGCCGCTGGCGTTGAGCAGCGTTTCCTTCGCCGAGGTGGTGTAACCGCTCTTCACGCCCAGGATCGAGATCGTGCCGTTGAGCGCGGCCGAGCCGGAGACCCGCAGTGCGCTGCCCAGCCAGACGCCGAGGTTGCCGTTGGCGGTTTGGGTGAAGTTGCCCGCGATGGTGGCTGGCGAGGAGGCACCGGACAGGAACCGCCCGCTGTTGGCGACGTTGCCGCCCAGTGCGCCGCTGGCCCACACCGTGGCGCCGTTCGCGATGGACAGATCGGACCGCAGCCCCTTGCGGATGTCGAGGCCGCCCGCCTCGACCCGGGTCGCGCCGGTGAACTTGCCGGCTTCGGCCAGCGTCAAGGTGCCGGTGCCCCCCTTCACCAGGCCGCCGCTGCCGACGATCTGGTTGCGCCACACCGAATTGCCGGAGAACGACACGCTGAAATCGCCCCAGGCGAAATTGCTCGGCCCCATGGCGGCCTTGGTGATGTCCAGCAGGCCCCAGCCGAACACGGGATCGACGCCCGCCGCGCCGAGGTCCTTGGCGCCACCGAGGATGGCCTGTCGCACCTGGTCGTTGCTGAAATACGGGAACGCCGCCCATACCACCGCCGCGGCGCCGGCCACTTGCGGCGCCGCGTAGGAGGTGCCGCCGCCCGAATACAGTGCATAGCTGGCATCACCCACCTTGGCCTTGGGATCAATGAAGACCACGTTCCCGGGCGCGGCCAGGCAGTAGTTCATGGCGCTGCCGCACTGCTGCGAATAGCCGGTGAGCTGGGTCGGATTGGCAGGGTCCAGCGCCGCCACCGTCAGCCAGCCTTTTTCCAGCTGCGCGTCGGCCGCCAACGTCGGCAGCCGCGCGTTGTCGGAGGGTTCGCCCGCGTAGCGCGGGTCATCGCCGCTGTTGCCGTTGGCGAACACCACGATGCCGCCGCGGTTGACCACGAAATCCTTCCATGCGTCGGCCAGCTCGGCCGTCAGCGCCGGATCGTTCCAGTACAGGCCGCCCCAGGAGTTATTGATGATCTTGGCGCCTGCGTCGGCCAGCTCCGCGTTGATGGCCTTGAAGAAGTCGCCGTAGCCCTGGCCCGCCTGGATCTCGTTGCCGGCACCGGAGCCGTCGTCGACCGGCGGGGCATCGTTGATGATGCGCGACGCCACGATGCCTGCCGATTGCGCCACGCCGCCGCCCCAGCTGCCGATGGCCTTGCCGGCCGCCATCTGCGCGACCACCGTGCCGTGCCCCACCTTGTCGTCCACGGTGGTGTCGTTGGTGGCCGGATCGACATGGACGAAGTTGCGCGCCACCCGGCCCGAGAGCGCCGGATGGTTGCTGTTGGCGCCGGTATCCACGAAACCGATCGTGACCCCCTGCCCGGTGAGCCCCGCGCCCAGCGCACCTGCTGCATTGGTCAGCTGCAGGTGCTGGCTGTACTGCGGGAGCAGGCGGGGGGCCGGCAGGGTCGGCAGCGAGGGCGGATTGACCACCAGCGACGCGTCGCTGGCGACATTGGGCGTGAATCCCAGGCCAGTGGGCGCCGGCGGCGGTGGCGTGGGCCGGACGTTACCACCGCCGCCACCGCACGCAGCGAGCGCAAGCGCGATGGCGCCAGGCAACAGGAGCGAAACCCGCGGCAGCGGGCGATGCGTCGGGAACGGCTTGTCCATGAGACCCCCAGGGCTGGTTGCCGAGCATGCCGTCGGGGCATGCGCCAATGGGCCATGTTGTAAGCGGTCGCGGCGGCCATCGCAACGCTGCGTCCCGCGGCACCAGCTGAATGCGGCACTGCAACATCCCCCTGGATTTCGGGCGATAATTGGGGCTTACCGGCCTTGCCGGCCCCACGCATCCGGAGCTTCCCATGAGCGACGTCGTCATCGTCGGTGCCAAGCGCACCGCCATCGGTTCCTTCCTCGGCCAGTTCACCGGCACGGCCACGCCCGTGCTGGGCAGCGCCGCCATCGCCGGTGCACTGGCGCAATCGGGACTGGCCGCCGACCAGGTGGACGAAGTGATCATGGGCTGCGTGCTGCCTGCAGGCCTGGGCCAGGCCCCTGCCCGCCAGGCCTCCCGCGCCGCCGGCATCCCCGATGCCTCCGGCTGCACCACCATCAACAAGGTCTGCGGCTCGGGCATGAAGGCGGTGATGCTGGCGCACGACCTCATCAAGGCCGGCTCCGCGAAGACGGTCGTCGCCGGCGGCATGGAGTCGATGACCAATGCCCCGCACTTGCTCAACGGCTCGCGCACCGGCGTGCGCTACGGCAGCGCCGAGTTCCTCGACCACATGGCGTTCGATGGCCTGACCAACCCCTATGACGGCAAGGCGATGGGCGTGTTCGGTGATGCCGCTTGCGCCAAGTACGGCTACGACCGCGCCGCCATCGACGCGTTCTCCGCCGAAAGCGCGCGCCGCGCGCAGGCCGCGCAGGCCGCCGGCGCCTTCGACGCCGAGATCACCCCGGTGACGGTGAAGACCCGCAAGGGCGAGGTCGTGGTGGCCAAGGACGAGGAGCCGGGCAAGATCGATCCGGCCAAGATCCCGGAGCTGCGCCCGGCCTTCGGCAAGGAAGGCGTGCTGACCGCCGCGTCGTCCTCCAAGATCTCCGACGGCGCCGCCGCGCTGGTGGTGATGTCCGCCGAAGCCGCGGCCGCCGCGGGCGCCAAGCCGCTGGCCCGCATCGTCGCCCACGCCACCCACTCGCAGGCGCCGGAATGGTTCACCACTGCACCGGTGTCGGCGCTGAAGAACGTCCTGGACAAGGCGGGCTGGACCGTGGCCGACGTCGACCTGTTCGAGATCAACGAAGCCTTCGCCTGCGTGGCGATGGCGCCGATGACCGACCTGGGCATCCCGCACGACAAGCTGAACGTCAACGGCGGCGCGCTCGCGCTGGGCCATCCGATCGGCGCCTCGGGCGCGCGCCTGCTGGTGACGCTGGTCCATGCCCTGCAGGCCCGCGGCGGCAAGCGCGGGGTGGCCTCCCTGTGCATCGGCGGCGGCGAAGCGACCGCCGTGGCCATCGAACTGGCGTGAGCCGGCCCAACGGCCGAATGAAAAAAATCCGGCCAACCGCTTGACACGCGTTACAGGCTTGTCATCATGTTGGAGCACGCATTGCCTGCGTTGCTCCAGAAATTCACGACGAGGAAACCGCATCATGTCGATCAACAAGATCCTGCTGGCGATGGCGCTGGGCCTGGCCCTGACCGCGTGCAGCAAGTCCGAGCCGGCCGCCGACGCCGCCGCCAGCGCC
>DASWXO010000064.1:0-11190 GCA_036405455.1 Thermomonas sp.
GCTGCTGTTCGTGGACAACATCTACCGCTACACCCTGGCCGGTACCGAAGTGTCGGCGCTGCTGGGCCGCATGCCGTCGGCGGTGGGCTACCAGCCGACCCTGGCCGAGGAAATGGGCGTCCTGCAGGAGCGCATCACCTCCACCAAGACCGGTTCGATCACCTCGATCCAGGCCGTGTACGTGCCCGCGGACGACCTGACCGACCCGTCGCCGGCGACCACCTTCGCCCACCTCGACGCCACCGTCGTGCTGAGCCGCAACATCGCCTCGCTGGGCATCTATCCGGCGGTCGATCCGCTGGACTCGACCTCGCGCCAGTTGGACCCGAACGTGATCGGCAACGAGCACTACGAGACCGCGCGACGCGTGCAGTCCACGCTCCAGAAGTACAAGGAGCTGAAGGACATCATCGCGATCCTCGGCATGGACGAGCTGTCCGAGGAGGACAAGCTGGCCGTGGCCCGCGCGCGCAAGATCGAGCGCTTCTTCAGCCAGCCGTTCCACGTGGCCGAGGTGTTCACCGGCTCGCCGGGCAAGTACGTGCCGCTGAAGGAAACCATCCGCGGCTTCAAGGGCATCTGCGACGGCGACTACGACCACCTGCCGGAGCAGGCGTTCTACATGGTCGGCTCGATCGAGGAAGCGGTCGAGAAGGCCAAGAAGATCGCCGCCTGACCAGGCGCGGCATGAGGTAGGGCGGGCCTCCGGCCCGCCGATGCGGCACACCCACGGCGGGCCCCGGCCCGCCACACGGAATCGAAAGACATGGCATCCACCATCCGTTGCGACATCGTCAGCGCCGAGGCCGAGATCTTCCACGGCGAGGCCGAGCTGGTCGTCGCCACCGGCGAACTGGGCGAGCTGGGCATCGCGCCCAAGCACGCGCCGCTGATCACCCGCCTGAAGCCGGGCAAGGTCGTCGTCACCCTGGTCGGCGGCGAGAAGCTGGACTTCGCCATCTCCGGCGGCATCCTCGAGGTGCAGCCCACGGTGGTGACCGTGCTGGCCGACACCGCGGTCCGCGCCGACGAGATCGACGAGGCCGCCGTCCGCGCCGCCAAGGAAGAGGCCGAGCGCATCATCGCGCGCCGCGGCGAGGCGATGGAGATCGCCGAGGCACAGGCCCGCTTGGCCGAAGTCACCGCGCAGCTGCAGGCGCTGGAGCGCCTGCGCAAGAACCTGCGCCACTGACGGATCGGGCCCGTCCGCGGCCCCTCCCGTCCGTCCCGAAGCCCCGCCGCGTGCGGGGCTTCGCCGTTTTCGGCGGTTGGATGCAGCCGGCTCCGCGACGGTTCAGCCGCGGTATGCCAAGCGGTGCCATCATGGGCACAGATGCCCACGCCGGAGACGACCATGTTGCGCCCCGTCCGCCTCGTTGCCTGCGCCCTCCTTGCCGCCGCCACGCTCGGCCTGTCCGCCTGTGCGACGGCGCCGCTGGTGCGTACCGATTACGATCCGACCGCCGATTTCGCCCAGTACCGGACCTGGGGGTTCTACCAGCCGGTGGCGATGGAGCAGGCCGGCTACTCCAGCTGGATTTCCGAACGGGTCCGGGAAGACGTGCGGCGGGAAATGGACGCCCGCGGCTACCGTTATGCCGCCGCAGGCGCCGACCTGCTGGTCAATTTCCAGGGGATCATCGAGGACAAGACGGCGGTCTGGCAGATGCCCCGCAGCGATGTCGAATGGTTCTACAGCTACCGCCACCGCAGCTACGTGGCGGTGCCGGTCTGGTACGACGAGACGCAGGTCCGGCAGTATCGCCAGGGGACGTTGACCGTCGATCTGGTGGACGGCAAGCGCAACCGCATGGTCTGGACCGGCTCGGCCAACGCCCCGCTGACGCCCGGTGGCAAGCCGGAACAGCGCCTGGCAGGCATCGACCGGACGGTCGCGGGCATCTTCGCCAAATACCCCCATCGCGCCGGCAACTGAAGCCGGCGCGGGACCGGGCGCCGCGCGGCCTGCCGGCCGGCGGCGCCGCGGACATCAGAACTTCGGCTTGTCGTCGCTGCTGTTGTAGCGCTCGATCGCCTCGACGATGATCTTGCGCGCTTCGGCCGCGCCACCCCAGCCGTCCAGCTTCACCCACTTGCCTTCTTCGAGGTCCTTGTAGTGCTCGAAGAAGTGGCCGATGCGCTGCAGCCAGTGCTTGCTGACCTGTTCGATGTCGTTGATGTGGCTGTAGCCGGCGAACACCTTGTCGATCGGCACGGCGAGCAGCTTCTCGTCGCTGCCGGCCTCGTCGCTCATCTTCAGCACGCCGACCGGGCGGCAGCGGATCACTGAGCCCGGCACCAGCGGCAGCGGCAGGATCACCAGCACGTCGGCCGGATCGCCGTCGCCGCAGACGGTGTAGGGCACGTAGCCGTAATTGCACGGATAGCGCATCGGGGTGGACAGGATGCGGTCCACGAAGATCGCGCCCGAGGCCTTGTCGACCTCGTACTTGACCGGTTCGGCGTCCTTCGGGATTTCGATGACGACGTTGATTTCTTCCGGCGGATTCTTGCCGGTGGGGACGAGGTCCAGGCCCATGGGGGGAATGCTCCGACGTGCGGGCCGCACCCGGTGGGGCGCGGCGGTGGATGGGGGGGAGGACGCGCATTTTACCCGCAGCGCGGCGGCTTCGGGCGCGCGCCGCGGCCGCCACTGGTGGAGCCTGTATCCTTGCGTCGCCTTCCGCCGCTGGCGCCCGCACCGTGGGGTCGCGGCGGTTCCGCACTGTCCGCGAGGGTCCCGATGACGCAAAGCCTCCGCATCGCGATGGCGCAGTTCGATTTCCCGGTGGGCGATGTCGCCGGGAACGCGCGCCGCATCGCCGAGATGATCGCCTTCGCCCGCGACGAATACGCGGCCGACGTGGTGGTGTTCCCCGAACTGGCGCTGTCCGGCTATCCGCCCGAGGACCTGCTGTACCGGCCGGCGTTCCTGCGGGAATGCGAGGCTGCAATGGACGGACTGGCGAAGGCCGCCAGCGGGATCGTCGCGGTGGTGGGTTGGCCGCAATCGGCCGGGAGCGTGGTGTACAACGCCGCCAGCGTGCTGCGCGATGGCGCTATCGCGGCGACGTACCGTAAGCGCGAGCTGCCCAACTACGCGGTGTTCGACGAGCGGCGCTACTTCGACGTGGACCCGGACCGCGAGGACTGCGTATTCGAGGTCAAGGGTATCCCGGTCGGGCTGGTGATCTGCGAGGACCTGTGGTTCCCGGAGCCGATCGCCTCCACGGTCGCGGCTGGCGCGCAGCTGGTGCTGGTGCCCAACGCCTCGCCGTTCGAGCACGACAAGCACGCCGAGCGCGACGCGCTGCTGGCCCGGCGCGCGCGGGAGACGGGTGCCGGCATCGCCTATCTCAACCTGGTGGGCGGGCAGGACGCGCTGGTGTTCGATGGGGCTTCGGTGGTCGCCGACGGCGATGGGGCGGTGCATCCGGCGGCGGTGGCCTTCGAGGAAGAATGGCTGGTGGTGGACTTCGATCCGGCCACGCGCCGCTTCGCACCGCTGCAGTGGACCGTCGATGGCGACGAGAGCCGCGACGCGTTGGCCTGGCGCGCGGTGGTCCGCGGTACCCGCGACTACTGCCGCAAGAACGGCTTCGACAAGGTCTGGCTGGGCTTGTCCGGCGGCATCGACTCCTCGGTGGTGCTGGCGATCGCCGTCGACGCGCTGGGCGCCGCGAACGTGACCGCGGTGCGGATGCCCTCGCGCTATACCGCGGGCCTGTCCAATGACCTGGCGCAGGAACAGTGCGACGCGATGGGGGTGCGGCTGCTGACGCTGCCGATCGAAAAGCCGTTCCAGGGCTACCTGGACACGTTGGCGGACCTGTTTGCCGGCAAACAGGTGGACGTGGCCGAGGAGAACCTGCAGTCGCGCACCCGCGGCGCGCTGCTGATGGCGTTGACCAACAAATTCGGTGGCCTGCTGCTCACCACCGGCAACAAGAGCGAGTACGCGGTGGGGTACGCCACCATCTACGGCGACATGTGCGGCGGCTATGCGCCCATCAAGGACCTCTACAAGACCGAGGTGTTCGCGCTCGCCCGTTGGCGCAACACGGTGGGCGATCGGGTCATCCCGCAGGCCGTGATCGACCGGCCGCCGTCGGCGGAGCTGCGCGAGAACCAGCTCGACCAGGATTCGCTGCCGCCCTACGACGTGCTGGACGCGATCCTGCTGCGCCACGTGGACCAGGAGCAGGCGCGCGCGGACATCGTCGCGGCGGGCTTCGATGCTGCCACCGTGGACAGGGTGCTGCGGCTGGTGCGGGTCGGCGAATGGAAGCGCCACCAGGCGGCCCCGGGGCCGAAGGTCAGCCGGCGGGCCTTCGGGCGCGAGCGCCGCTACCCGGTGACCAGTGGCTGGCGCGACTGAGCGCGTGCCTTCCTGAAACGCGAAAGGCCGGCGAATGCCGGCCTTTCCACGTGACGCCGATGCCGTCTGATAGGGATCAGCGCGATTCGCCGGTGAACGGGTTCAGGCGCTTCAGCACCGACGGGTTCTTGGGCCAATGGCCGGCCAGCCACGGATGCTGCGGATCGTTCTGCTCCAGCACGCGGCGCGCATCGGCCGCCAGGACGGTGTTGCCGAGGCGGGTGTAGGCCTCGGCCAGCAGCGCGACGGCATCGTTCTGGTAGGCACTCTGCGGATAGGTCTCCAGCAGGAACGTGGCGCGGTCCGCGGCCGACACCCATGCGCCGCGGCGCAGGTAGTACAGGCCGGTGTTCAGCTCGAACCGCGCGAACTCGTCGCGCAGGAACACCATCCGTTGGCGCGCGTCGGCGACATAGCGGCTGTTGGGGTAGCGGGTGGCGACGGTATTGAAGTCGTTGTACGCCTGCAGCGGCGCCTGCAGGTCGCGGGTGCTGGTGTCGAGGTTGAACGCGCGCGCCAGGAACACGGTGTTGCGGGCCATGTTGGACAGGCCACGCAGGTAATACAGGTAAGCGATGTTCCTGTGCGTCGGATAGGTCCGGATGAAGCGGTCGATCGTCGAAATCGCGTCTTCGTGCTTGCCCGCCTTGTACTGGGCGTAGGCCTGCTCCATCAGGGCCTGTTCGGTATACGGGCCGTAGGGGTACTGGGCGATCAGGCGGCCGAAGATCTCGCTGCCGTTGGACCAGTTGCCGCGCTCCATTTGCTCGTGTGCGCGGTCGTACAGCGTGGCCACCGGCAGGCCTTCATTCTTGTCCTTGTCCTTGAACCTGTTCTTGAGGCCCGCACAGCCGGTCACGGCGAGGGCGAGCGCAAGCAGCAGGAGGGTGCGCAGCAGGGCGGAACGCTGGGTCATGGGCATCGAACGGGCGCCGGGGGCATGAACGCTGGATAATAGCAGCCCCCGGTCGCGATCAAGCCCGGGCGCTTCCCGCCGTTGCCGGCGGCTTACGGAACTTCCATGCCCCAGACCGGACCCCGCACCGCCCTCGTCCCCGACACCTGCGCCGGCCGCCGCCTGGACGCGGTGCTGGCCGAGTTGTTTCCCGAGTATTCCCGCTCGCGCCTGTCGGCCTGGATCAAGTCCGGCGACGTGGCCGTGGACGGCGCGCCCGCGCGTCCGCGCGACCCGGTGCGGGGCGGCGAGACCCTCACGCTGAATGCGGTGGAGGACGTGCAGACCCACGCGGTGGCGGAGGACATCCCGCTGGATGTGCTGTACGAGGACGAGCACGTCTTCGTGCTGGACAAGCCGGCCGGGCTGGTGGTCCATCCCGGCGCGGGCAACCCGGCCGGCACGCTGGTGAACGCCCTGTTGCACCGCGACCCCGGCCTCGACAAGCTGCCGCGTGCCGGCATCGTCCATCGCCTGGACAAGGACACCAGCGGCGTGATGGTGGTTGCCCGCACCCTGCCGGCGCACACCGCGCTGGTGGCGCAGCTGTCGGCCCGCGAGGTGCACCGGCAATACCTGGCCATCGTGGTAGGCGCGCTGGTGTCCGGCGGCACCGTGGCCGCAGCCATCGATCGCCATCCGCGCGACCGCCTGCGCATGGCGGTGCGCGAAGACGGCAAGGATGCGGTGACCCACTACCGCCTGCGCGAGCGCTTCCGCGCCCACACGGCCCTGGAGTGCCGCCTGGAGACCGGCCGCACCCACCAGATCCGCGTGCACATGGCGCACCTCAAGCACCCCATCGTCGGCGATCCGCTGTACGGCGGGTCGCTGAGGCTGCCGAAGGGCGCCTCCGAGAGCCTCATCTTGGCGCTGCGGGGCTTCAAGCGGCAGGCGCTGCATGCGGAAGTGCTGGCGTTCGCCCATCCCATCACCGGCGAGCCGGTGCGCTGCGAAGCGCCGGTGCCGGACGACATGCAGGAGTTGATGCGCCTGTTGCGGGAAGACGCCGCCGCCCATGCGGAGGCGGAGCGCCAGCGGCGATGAGCCCGTTCCTGCGCGCCGACTGGCCCGCCCCGCCCGGGGTGCACGCGCTCACCACGCTGCGCCATGGCCTCGGGATTTCGCAACCGCCGTTCGACGCGTTCAACCTCGGCGCGCGCTGCGGCGATGCGCCGGAGGCCGTCGAGGAGAACCGTCGCCAGCTTGCGGCCGCGCTGGCCCTGCCGTCCACGCCGCGCTGGCTGCGGCAGGTGCACGGCGTGGCCGTGGCCGTCGAGCCCGACAACAACGAACCCGAGGCCGATGCTGCCATCACGTCCACGCCCGGCATCGTGCTCGCCATCCTCACCGCCGATTGCCTGCCGGTGGTGTTCGCGGCGAAGGACGGCTCGGAGATCGCCGCCGCCCACGCCGGCTGGCGTGGTTTGTGTGCCGGCGTGTTGGAAGCCACGGTGGCGGCGATGCGCACGCCGCCCGACCGGCTGGTAGCCTGGCTGGGGCCGGCCGCGGGCCCGCAGCACTACGAAATCGGGGAAGAGGTCTTCGCTGCCTTTACCGCCCGCGACGCGCGCGCGCGCATGGCGTTCCTGCCGACACGGCGCGGTCACTGGAGGGTGGACTTGCCCATGCTGGCGCGTCAGCGCCTGCTGGATGTCGGCGTCCTCGACGTCCACGGCGGCGAGCTGTGCACGATCACCGATCCGGCGCGCTTCTTTTCCCACCGCCGCGACGGCCGCAGCGGCCGCATCGCCACGCTGGCATGGATCGCGCCTTGAGCTTCGCGCCACAAGCGACGCTGTTCCAGCAGGCGCTGGGTGCTGCCTTCTTCAACCTGCCCGAGGCCGTGCGGCGCCTGCACGCGGTGCGAGGCACGGTGCGTTACGCCGGCATGGCCACCGTCGAACGCGGCGGCAACCCACTGGCGCGGCTGGGCGCGCGCATCACCGGACTGCCGAAGCCCGGGCGCGACGTACCGATCACGGTGGAGTTCGTCGCCGATGCGAAGCGCGAGACCTGGCGTCGCGCATTCGGCGGCATGCGCATGCAGACCCGGTTGGCGTTCAAGGCGGGCCAGTTGCGCGAGCGGCTGGGGCCGCTGCACTTCCGCTATCGCCTGCATCCGGGCAGCGAGGCGCTGTGGTGGCAGGT
The DNA here is from genome assembly GCA_036405455.1 of Thermomonas sp. Classification (GTDB taxonomy): domain Bacteria; phylum Pseudomonadota; class Gammaproteobacteria; order Xanthomonadales; family Xanthomonadaceae; genus Thermomonas. The sequence continues at coordinate 7,485 of DASWXO010000064.1, forward strand.
GGCCGGCGTGCGCGTGTTCGGGCTGGTGCCGCTCCCGGCCGGCTGGTTCGAGGGCGTTCGCTGCCGCGAGCGCGAACACGACGGACGCTACGAATTCCTGGTCGAAGCCCGCCTGCCGCTGGTGGGCCTGGTGATCCGCTACGAAGGCTGGCTGCTGCCGGTGCACGATGCCGGTGCGTGAGGCCCACGGTGCCGTGATCGTCTTCGATGGCGTGTGCGTGCTCTGCAACGGCTGGGTCGCCTTCCTGCTGCGGCACGATCGCACCGGCCGTTACCGCTTCGCCGCGATGCAATCCGAGGCCGGCCGTGACCTGCTCGCCGGCCATGGGCTGGATCCCGATGATCCCGCGTCCTTCCTGCTGCTGGAATACGACACCGGCCCGACGCCGCGCGCCTTCACCGACACCGATGCCATCCGCCGCGTGCTGGTGGGCCTGGGCGGTGGCTGGAGGCTCGCGCACGGGATCGCGCTGCTGCCGCGCGGATTGCGCGATACGGCATACCGCTGGCTGGCGCGCAATCGCTATCGCTGGTTCGGCCGGCATGCGGCCTGCGCGGTGCCTGCGCCAGAACATCGCCAGCGTTTCCTCTGAACCTGCGCGCCATCATGGCGCCGCCGTCGCTCCGTCCAGCAGCCAGGCCAGCTTGCGGGCCTTCGGCTGGCGCTTGAGCGCGCATTCGGCGCGCAGTGCGCTGCCGCGGTCCGGGAATGCCCGGCTGCCCAGCACGCATTCGGGCGGGTGCGCGCGGGTGTATTTCGCGCCCTTGCCGGCGGCGTGCTGGCGGAAGCGACGTTCGACGTCGGTCGCAATGCCGGCGTAGAGGCTGCCGTCGCGGCAGCGCAGCAGGTAAAGGTGCCAGCCGTCGCTCATCGCGCGCGCCTCAGCGCGGCGCCTGCGCCAGCCGGTGCATCAGCAGCGCCGCGCGCGTGGCCTGGCGCGGAATCGAATCCAGTTCGACGTATTCGCCGTCGGCGTGGCTGTTGCCACCCGACGCGCCCATGCCGACCAGCCCGTCCACGTCGGCGGCCACGAAGGAAATGTCGCCGGCGCCGCGCGAGAGCGGGTCGAGTTCGCCCATCTCCTCCAGCCCGAGGTCGCGGTTGATCGCGTTGAGCTTCGCCAGCAGCGCGCGGTTGCCGGCGGTGGGCGCCATCGGCGGATAGTTTTCGTCGATCTCCAGCGTCGCGTCGGTGCGCGGCAGGTGGCGGGACACGATGGCGCGCATCTTCTCGCCGACGCGTCGGGTCTGTTCTGCGCTGAGGGTGCGGAAGTCGCCTCGCGCCAGCGCGACGGGCGGCACGACGTTGTCCTTGCCGCTGGCGGCCAGGCGCGTCTTGCCGGCGTCGAACGCGGCCTGTTCGCCGCCGCCGAGCAGGCCGACATTGAAGGTCAGGTTCGGTTCCGGCAGCTCGCTTCGGAACGCGGCCAGGATGCGCGCCAGCTCGAACGCCGCGCCGTCGCCCATCGACTCGGAGAAGATGCCCGAGCTGTGGCCGGTCTCGCCGTGCACGGTCAGCGTCCAGGTGTTCGATGACCGTCGCGCGATCGAGCCCATGTCGTGGCCGTCGGCGTGCGACAGGTTCTCGAAGTCCAGCGCCACATCGGCGCGCTTGCCGGCGGCGATCAGGTCGGCGCGTGCTTGCGCGACCGGCTGGCCCACGTCTTCCTCGTCGCCGGTCAGGACCACGGTGATGTCAGCCGGTGCCAGCGCGCCGGCGGCATGCAGGGCACGCAGCGCCAGCAGCATCACCGCCACGCCGCCTTTGTCGTCCCCGACGCCGGGGCCGATGGCGCGGTTGCCTTCAATGCGGAACCCGGTGAACGGGCTGTCCGGTTCGAACACGGTGTCCAGATGGCCGATCAGCAGCATCCGCTTGCCCCGGCCGTTGCCACGATGGGTGGCGACCAGGTGGCCGGCGCGGCCGGTGTGCGTCATCGGTTTCCATTCGACCCGGAAACCCAGCGCCTCGAATTCCGGCCGCAGCAGATTGGCCACCGCGTCCACGCCGGCATGGTGGTAAGTGCCGCTGTTCTGCTCGACCAGCCGGCCCAGCAGGGCCACCGCGTCCTGCCGGCCGGCCTCCACGGCGGCGCTGATCCGCTGCTCCTGCGATGACAGGCCGGGCGTTCCGGCCAGGGCGGGTAGGGCGAGCAGCAGGGCGAAGGCAAGGGCGGTACATCGGCGCATGGGGGTGATCCCTGTGGGGCAGCGGCGACCATAACCCAGTCTCAACGGGTTGTGCGACTTGACTTGAATCACGGCGGCGCAACCGCATGTGGAGGACATTGGGCCACGGTGGCCCCCGACGCACAGGATCCCCGTCATGCGCATGGACAAACTCACTTCGCGGTTCCAGCAGGCCATCGCCGACGCCCAGTCGCTGGCCGTCGGCCGCGACCACACCATCATCGAGCCTGCCCACCTGCTGCTGGCGCTGTTGGACCAGCAGGGCGGCGGCACCCGTCCGCTGCTGGCGCAGGCGGGCGTCAACGTGCCGGTGCTGCGCGAGCGGCTGGCCGAGGCGCTGGACAAGCTGCCGAAGGTCACCGGGCAGGCCGGCAACGTGCAGGCCGGCAATGACCTGGTGCGTTTGCTCAACGTCACCGACAAACTGGCCCAGCAGCGCGGCGATGCCTATATCGCCAGCGAGCTGTTCCTGCTCGCGGCATTGGACGACGCCGGCGACGCCGGCAAGGCGCTGAAGGCTGCCGGCGCCGACAAGGCGAAGCTGGACACGGCCATCGACAAGTTGCGGGGGGGCGAAAAGGTGACCGACGAGAATGCCGAGGACGCGCGCCAGGCACTGGAGAAATACACCATCGACATGACCGCCCGCGCCGAGAGCGGCAAGCTCGATCCGGTGGTCGGCCGCGACGAGGAGATCCGCCGCACCATCCAGGTGCTGCAGCGGCGCACCAAGAACAACCCGGTGCTGATCGGCGAGCCCGGCGTCGGCAAGACCGCGATCGTGGAAGGACTGGCGCAGCGCATCGTGAACGGCGAGGTGCCGGAAGGCCTGCGCGGCAAGCGCCTGCTGTCGCTGGACATGGGCGCGCTGATCGCCGGCGCCAAGTTCCGCGGCGAGTTCGAGGAGCGCCTGAAGGCGGTGCTCAACGACCTGTCGAAGAACGAGGGCCAGATCATCCTGTTCATCGACGAACTGCACACCATGGTCGGCGCGGGCAAGGCCGAGGGCAGCATGGACGCCGGCAACATGCTCAAGCCGGCGCTGGCGCGCGGCGAGCTGCACTGCATCGGCGCGACCACCCTGGACGAATACCGCAAGTACGTGGAGAAGGACGCCGCGCTGGAGCGCCGCTTCCAGAAGGTGTTCGTGGGCGAGCCGTCGGTGGAAGACACCATCGCCATCCTGCGTGGCCTCAAGGAGCGCTACGCCGTGCACCACGGCGTGGAGATCACCGACCCGGCGATCGTCGCCGCGGCCACCTTGTCGAACCGCTACATCGCCGACCGCCAGTTGCCGGACAAGGCCATCGACTTGATGGACGAGGCGGCCTCGCGCATCCGCATGGAAATCGATTCCAAGCCGGAGGAGATGGACCGCAAGGAGCGCCGGCTGATCCAGCTGAAGATCCAGCGCGAGGCGCTGAAGAAGGAGAAGGACGCCGAGTCCAGGCAGCGCCTGGCCGACCTGCAGACCGAGATCGACGCGCTGGAGCGCGAGTACAGCGACCTCGAGGAA
>DASWXO010000065.1:0-19207 GCA_036405455.1 Thermomonas sp.
GTGGACTTCGACACCGTCTACGCCGAGGCGCTGGCGTTCGGCGAGTACGTCGAGCCGATGAAGTCCGACGTCGCCGGCATCTGCCACGAGCTGCGCAAGCAGGGCAAGCGGGTGCTGTTCGAGGGCGCGCAGGGCGCGCTGTTGGACATCGACCACGGCACCTATCCCTACGTCACCAGCTCCAACACCACCACCGGCGGCGCGCTGGCCGGCGCCGGCGTGGGCGCGGACGCGATCGACTACGTGCTGGGCATCGCCAAGGCGTATGCGACGCGCGTCGGTGGCGGCCCGTTCCCGACCGAGCTGGACGACGAAATTGGCCAGGGCATCCGCGACCGCGGCGCCGAGTACGGCGCGTCCACGGGGCGTCCGCGCCGCTGCGGCTGGATGGACATCGTGGCGCTCAAGCGCGCGGTGGCGATCAACGGCATCAGCGGCCTGTGCATCACCAAGCTCGACGTGCTGGACGGCATGGAGAAGCTGAAGATGTGCATCGCCTACGAGTACCGCGGCAAGCGCACCGAGTACGCGCCGCTGGACGCGCAGGGGTGGGAGGAAATCACCCCGGTGTACCTGGAGTTCCCGGGCTGGAGCGAGAACACCCACGGCATCACCGAGTGGGACAAGCTGCCGCCGGCCGCGCGCGCCTACCTGCGTGCGCTGGAGGAACTGGCGGGTTGCCCGATCAGCATCGTCTCCACCGGTCCCGACCGCGACCACACCATGGTGCTGCGCGACCCGTTCGCCTGAGCCCGACGCAAACAACGACGGCCGGTCCGCGCGAGCGGGCCGGCCGTTTGCGTTTCAGGCCCGGGGCGTCAGGCGAACGCGTCGAGCAGGGTGCCGAGCGCATCCTCGCGGGCGCGGAAGGCGGAGGTGTTGGCCGCGAACGCCTGTGCGGCTTCGCGTGCCTCGACCGCGTCGGACACCATGGCCTCGTCGCCGTCGTTGGGCATGCCGGTGGTGACGATGCGCGCCTGCACGCCGCCGTCCGGAGTGGCCGTCTGGACCACGCCGCGGCGTTCGAACCCGTCGGTCTGCCGGTTGGCGGTGTTGCTGGCCGCGGCCTGCATCCGCTGCGCAGCGGCCTGCATGCCGGACAGGGAACTGTTGGAGGACACGCCGGTGAGGGCCATGGCGGGTCGCCTCGTTGCGGGGAAGACGCTGCCACTCTACGCCTCCACGGGCCGGGAAACGGCGACCGCCGTCCGGTTTTGACGATGGCGGGCCGCGCGCCGATGGGCGGCAGGACGCGCTATCCTGCTGCGATGCAGCACACCTCCTCCCGTTCCGACTTCGTCCCGCATCCCGGCGAGGAGCTCGCCAACGCGCTGACTCACGGCGTGGGCGCCGCCGCGGCGCTGGCCGGCGGCGCGGTGCTGGTCACCCTGGTCGCGATCTACGGCGACGGCTGGCAGCTCGCCGGGGCCATCGTCTTCGGCGTGGCGCTGCTGCTGCTCTACACCGCGTCCACCCTGTACCACGCGATCTCGCACCCGGTGGTCAAGGGCCGGCTGAAGGTGTTCGACCACTGCGCGATCTACCTGCTGATCGCCGGCACCTACACGCCGTTCACCCTGGTCGGGCTGCGCGGTCCCACCGGCTGGTGGCTGTTCGGCACCATCTGGACGCTGGCGCTGGCCGGCGTGGTGTTCAAGCTCTTCTACACCGGCCGCTTCAAGCGGCTGTCCACGCTGATCTACATCGGCATGGGCTGGCTGGTGCTGGCCGCCGCCAAGCCCATGCTGCACGCACTCTCGACGGCGTCGCTGCTGTGGCTGCTGGCCGGCGGCGTGGCCTACACGCTGGGGACGGTCTTCTACCTGCGGCCGGCCATGCGCTGGTCGCATGCGATCTGGCACGGCTTCGTCATCGCCGGCAGCGTCTGCCACTACGTCGCGGTGATGTCGCACCTGCTGTAGGGCGGGCCGCCGCGGCATGACTTCCGGGGCTGTCGCGCGGCGCCCCCGGGCCGGAACATCGGCGCACCGCGGTCCCAGCGTCCGCATCGCCCCCCCGTTCGAGGAACCTCCCATGCGTCGTACCCTGGTGACCGCTATCGCCCTGGCCTTGGCCAGTGCCGGCCCCGCCGTCCTTGCCCATCCCGCCGGCCTCGCGCCGGATGCTCCGGCGGCGGCCGACGCCGGGGCCACCACCCAGCTGCCCCGCGACGTGCGCCCGACCAACTACGACGTCGAGGTGGTGCCGCATGCCGACCGGATGACCTTCGACGGCAAGGTGCGGATCAACGTCGACGTGCTGGTGCCCACCCGGTCGATCACGCTGAACGCGGTCGACATGACCTTCGGCAACGTCAGCCTGGGTCGTGCGCAGGGCAAGGCCCTGGTGCCCAAGACCAGCGTGGATGCCAGCGCCCAGACCGCCACCTTCACGTTCGACCAGCCGCTGCCGGTCGGCAGCTACCTGCTGTCCATCGACTACAGCGGCAAGATCGGCACCCAGGCCAACGGCCTGTTCGCGCTGGACTACCCCACCGAGGCCGGCAAGAAGCGCGCGCTCTACACCCAGTTCGAGAACTCGGACGCCCGCCGCTTCATCCCGTCCTGGGACGAGCCCAGCCACAAGGCGACCTTCCGCCTGGCGGTGACCGCGCCGGCCGCGGACACGGTGGTCAGCAACATGCCGGTGGCCAGCACCCACGACCTCGGCGATGGCCGCACCCTGACGCTGTTCAAGCCGACCCCGAAGATGTCCACCTACCTGCTGTTCCTGTCGGTTGGCGAATTCGACCGCACGACGCTGGCCGACAACGGCGTGGAAATCGGCGTGATCGCCCAGAAGGGCAAGGTGGAGCAGGCCCGCTTCGCGCTGGAGGCCAGCCGCGACGTGCTGCGCGAGTACAACGACTACTTCGGCGTGGCCTACCCGCTGCCGAAGCTCGACAACATCGCCGCGCCGGGCCGCAGCCAGTTCTTCAGCGCCATGGAGAACTGGGGCGCGATCTTCACTTTCGAGTCCTCGCTGCTGCTGGATCCGGCCATCTCCAACATCTCCGACCAGCAGCGCGTGTTCACCACCGCGGCCCACGAGATCGCCCACCAGTGGTTCGGCAACCTCGTCACCATGGCGTGGTGGGACGACCTGTGGTTGAACGAGGGCTTCGCGACCTGGATGGAAGGCCGCACCACCCGCAAGCTGCACCCGGAATGGGATGCCGACAGCGTGGACGCCGCGTTCACCAGCCGCGGTGCGATGGGTGGCGACGCCTACGCCACCACGCATCCCATCGTGCAGCACGTCGCCACGGTGGAGCAGGCCAGCCAGGCCTTTGACGGCATCACCTACGGCAAGGGTTCGGCCGTGATCGGCATGCTGGAGGATTACGTGGGCGAAGCGGCGTGGCGCGACGGCGTGCGCAGCTACGTGGCCAAGCACGCCTACGGCAATGCGGTCACCGACGACCTGTGGGCCGAGATCGAGAAGGCCGCGCCGGGCAAGCAGTTCACCACGGTCGCGCACGATTTCACCCTGCAACCGGGCGTGCCGCTGATCAAGGCCAGCAGCACCTGCGCCAACGGCGAGACGGTGGTGCAGTTGGAGCAGGGCGAGTACACCGTGGACCGCCCGGGCAAGACCCCGCTGCGCTGGCGCGTGCCGGTCAGCCTGCGCGGCGCCGACGGCAAGGCGGTGCGCGTGCTGGTGGACGGCCAGGCCAGCGTGCGCCTGCCGGGCTGCGATGCCCCGGTGCTTGTCAACGCCGGCCAGAAGGGCTACTTCCGCACCCTGTACGCGCCGGCGCAGTTCAAGGCGATCAGCGCCGGCTTCGCCAAGCTGCCGGTGGTCGACCAGATGGGCGTGATGCTGGATGCCTCGGCGCTGGCCGCGGTGGGCCTGCAGCCCGAAGCCGACACCCTGGACCTCGCCATGCAGGTGCCGCTGCAGGCGGCGCCGGAGCTGTGGCAGAACGTCGCGGGCATGCTGTCCAACATCGACGCGATGCTGAAGGACAACCCCGCGCGCCAGGCGGCGTTCCGCAAGTTCGCGCAGGCCCGGTTGGCGCCGAAGTTCGCCCAGCTGGGCTGGCAGAACCGCGATGGCGACTCGGCGGCGACCCGCCAGCTGCGCTCCAGCATGATCGCGATGCTGGGCGGGCTGGGTGACGCCAAGGTGCTGGCCGAGGCGCGCCGACGCTTCGACGCGTCCGCGACCGATCCGTCCGCGCTGCCGGCCGACCTGCGCCGCACCGTGCTGGGCATGGTGGCGCGCAACGCCGACGCCGCGACCTGGGACAAGCTGCACGCGATGGCGAAGGCCGAGAAGTCGTCGATGCTGCGCGACCAGTACTACGGCCTGCTGGCCGCCGCCAAGGACAAGGCGCTAGCGCAGCGCGCGCTGGACATGGCGCTGACCGACGAGCCCGGTGCCACCAACAGCGCGTCGATGCTCTCGACGGTGGCGTGGGAGCACCCGGACATGGCCTTCGACTTCGCCGTCGCCCACCGCGAGAAGGTGGACACGCTGGTCGATTCCACGTCGCGGGCGCGCTTCTACCCGGGCCTGGGCGGCAGCGCCACCGACCTGGCGATGGTCGACAAGATCAACGCCTTCGCGGAGAAGTACATCGCGCCGACCTCGCGCCGCGACGCCGAGCGCGTGGTCAACGGCATCCAGACGCGGGTGAAGTTGCGCCAGCAGCGGCTGCCGCAGATCGAGGCGTGGCTGAAGCAGCACGGCGTCTGATCCCGCACCATCGCCGGAAACGAACAGGCCCCGCATCGCGGGGCCTGTTTTTTTTGCACCATTACGATCGGAATCAGAATGCGTATTCCGCCAGCACGGTGAAGGCGCGGCCGCGCGGGTCGGCGACGCGGGCTTCCCAGCCGGCGCCGTCGCCGTCGTCGAGGTAGCGCAGGGTGAACGGCGGATCGGTGTTCAGCAGGTTGCGGATGCCGAAGGTCAGCTTCAGCTTGTCCACGCCGGTCCAGCTCACGCTGTAGTTGTAGATCGTGTAGCGGTCCACGTTGCGCTGGTAGTCCGGCGGGGCGTAGCCGTTGGCGATGCCCGGCGGCTGCCAGTCCTTGTAGCCGCCGCGGTACACCTGGGTCAGCATGTGCGACCAGTCGCCCTTGTGCCAGCCGAACGCCAGCGTGTGCTTCCAGCGGATCGGCAGGTTGAAGTAGCGCTCGTACTCGCCCACCAGGTTGTCGGTGTAGGGCAGGCTGTCGAACGACTTGGTCTTGAATGTCTCGAGGTAGTTGCCGTTGAGGTGGATGTTCCACTCGCCGCCGGCCAGTTCGCCGCGCAGGTTGGCATCCAGCTCGATGCCGCTGGTCAGCGTGCCGCCGGTGTTGATGTAGCGCTGGTCGATCTGGACGATGTTGCCGCTGCTGTCGCGGATGAAATTGGAGGCGTACAGCGGGTAGTTCGCCGTCATGGTGCTGAGGCTGAAGCCGCTGCGGATCGTGTTGATGCGCTCGATCTCCCACCAGTCCAGGCTGAGGTTGAAATCGGCGGTCGGTGCGAACACCACGCCGAGGCTGCGCTGTTTGGCTTCCTCCGGCTTCAGGTTCGGGTTGCCGCCGGTGACGATGTCCGGGCGGATCTGCACGCTGCAGGCCGCCACGTCCGGGTTGTAGCGGCCGTTCGGGCAGACGGCGGGGTCGGCGAGGTCGAGGCCGGTGTACTGGGTCTCGGTGATGCCGCGGAACAGCTTGGCGAAGTCGGGCACCTTGAAGCCGGTGCTGTAGGCGCCGCGGACGGCCAGCCAGTCGATCGGCTGCCACTTGAACGAGTACTTCGGGTTGGTGGTGCCGCCGAAGCCATCGTAGCGGTCGTGGCGCACCGCCAGGTTCACCTCCAGGCTGTCCACCACCGGCAGGTTGAACTCCGCGAACACGGCCTTCACGTTGCGCGTCTTCGGCGACATGTAGTTGGAGGCATCGCCGGGCGCACCGAACACGAATGCGTTGCCGCGTGACCAGTCGGACGGGCCGTTGAACTCGTACTCCTCGCGGCGCACGTCGAAGCCGGCCGCAGCCTTCACGTCTTCCTCGCCCCACAGCTTGAAGCCCAGGCTTCCACTGAAGCTGGCATCCAGCGTGGTGGTGGTGGACACGCCCCGGTAGAGCAGCAGGCCGCTGGCATCGGCCGCGTCCAGCGCCTGGTAGGCCGCCTGCGACTGGTCCTGCCCGGGCATCAGGAAGGGATTCAACAGGCCGCTCTTCAGCGCGGCCTTGAGCTGCGGCGTGTAGTAGTAGCCGCCGGCCAGCACGGTCTCCGCGCGGCTCTGCGCGCGTGAGAGGCCGACGTCGTAGTCCCAGTTGCCCAGCACGCCTGTCATGCCGAACAGCAGGCGGTACGCCTTGGTCGTGGTCTCCAGCTGGCGCGGGCCGCAGGCATAACAGCGCCAGCGGTAGGTGATCGGCCGGCCGTACACCAGGTTGGCCTGGTCGCCGAAGTAATCGTGGATCTGGCCGTAGATGGCGTCGTAGGTCGCCTGCGTGGTCGCATTCAACTCGTAGGCATCCAGCTGGGTGGCGCTGGCATTGACGCTGGAGCTGATCTGCTGCGCCTCGAACTGGCGGGTCGAGCGAACGTCCGACGCCATCAGCTCGGCGAAGAACTCGTGGTTGTCGTTGATCTTGAAGGTGGCACGGCCGATGGCCTGCACGGTGTCCACCGGCTGCTGGATGGTGCGCGCGCGACCGTAGTCCCACGCACAGCCGAAACTGGCGCCCGGGCTGGCCCAGACCTTGTCGTCGTAGGGCCCCATCATGTCGCCGCCGGCCGCGCAGCCGGCGCCGCCGGGCAGGTCCAGCACGCCGATCGTGGTCTTGGTCAGGTTGGTGTCGGGATCCTTCAATCCGCTGCCGATCAGGCTGCCGGTGCCGCTGACCACGTTGGCGAACGGCGTGCCGCGGGTATCGGGCGACAGGCCGCGTGACGGCTGGAAGCTGTTGGCGAAATCGCGCTGGTTGCCGCGCAGGATCCTGTTCTGCTTGACGTTGACCGCCGCCCAGACGTTCCAGCCGTCGGCATCCAGGTCGCCCCAGCCGCCGAGCAGGCTGGCGTGGTAGATGTTGCCGCCGCCTTCCTGGGTGACGTCGGCGCCACCGGTGATCGAATAGCCCTGGTAGTTGTGGCGGGTGATGAAGTTGATCACGCCGCCGATGGCGTCCGTGCCGTACACCGCGGAGGCGCCGTCGCGCAGCACTTCCACGCGCTCGATGGCGGCGAACGGTATCGAGTTCAGGTCCACCACCTGCCCGGCCAGGCCGTGCGCGGCCACGCGCCGGCCATTCAGCAGGACCAGCGTGGCGTCGGCCCCCTGGCCGCGCAGGTTGGCGCCCGACACGCCGTTGTTGCCGCGCGTGCCCGGCGGTGCGACGCCGCTGTTGGCGGCGAGGCTGTCGGGGCCGCTGCTGGCGACGTTGAGCTGCTGCAGCAGCTGCTCGGCCGAGGTGATGCCCTGCGCGTCGATCTCCGCGCGCTGGATGATGGTGATGGGCAGCGCGGCCTCGATGTCGGTGCGCTGGATGCGCGAGCCGGTCACGGTCAGGCGGTCCAGCGTCTTCACCTTGGCATCGGTGGCGGTCTTGTCGTCGGCCTGCTGGGCCATGGCCGGCAGGGCCAGCGCGGCCAACAGGGCGATGCAGAGCCGGCGCTTGCCGGGTAATGCGCGATGGTGCATGGCGTCCCCTCCCCAGGGATGATTGGAAGTCGGCCAGCCGGCGAACGGGCTGGCGCGCGGGTCCGTCGGGGCGAACGTGCGGCGCGGCGGACACCCCGCCAATCTAGTGGGGAAGGCGGCGCCGGGGAATAGGCCGGTCGTCGCGGCGGGCCGCATGGCCCTTCGCGCAGTTCAATCCGCCACGGCGAAGGTCCAGGTCCGGGGCGCCAGTTTCTCGCCCGCCTGGCTGGTGAAGCCGCCGTCCTGCTCGCCGTTCAGCAGCAGCCGGTAGCGCGCGCCCGCTTCCAGCCGCACGGGGATGCGCAACACCTGCTTCGCTGCATCCCAAGCAGGCTTGGCGGTGACCGGCGGGACGTCGCCGAAGATCGCGATGCGTCCGTCCATCGGCCGGTCGAAGTGCAGCTCCAGTACGCTGTCGCCGGCGGCCGGGCGGGTTCCCTCGGCCGGCAGCAGCGCGGCCAGTTGCGGGCCCTGCGCCAGCAGGCGTGCCTGCGCGTCCGCCAACCGCCGTTGTTCCGCGACGATGCGGGCGCCGTTGCCTGCGGCCCAGTCGTCCAGCAGGGCCCCGACCTCGGTCGCGGTGTCGGCACCGAAGCGCGGTTGGCCTGCGGCGTCCGCGGCATCGAGCAGGTCCGCGAGTGCCGGCGTCCACGGGAAGCCCTTGCCCTGGTCCTCGGCGGTCGTCCGCCGCAGCACCGCGTCCTCGCCGTGGTGGCGCAGATAGCGCAGGGTGTTGGCGCGCACCAGCGACTCGTACAGCAGGATGCTTGGCTCGCCGTAGGCCAGGCCGCGCATGGTCGGGGCGACGACGTCGAACAGCCGCTGCGCCGGCGCGCCGAGCACATCCATCCGGGCATCGACCCACGGGTTGAGGTAGACGTGGTGAAACTCGTGCACCAGCAGCGCCAGCTGCGCGTCGGCCGGATACTCGATGGCCTCGCCGGCGCGGACGGTGGGCGTGCCCAGCACGCCGTAGACGGTGTCGCCCATGCGCACGGCATAGCTGTTCAGGCCGTCCAGCAGGCCGGGCACGATCACGAAGTGGCGGATGGATTGCGGCGGCAGCTGCCGCAGGTACCAGCCCAGGTCCAGCCGCTGCCCGAGGTTGGCGCGGATGCGGGCTTCCGCTTCGGCGTGCACGGCGCGCTGGCTGGCGAAGAACGCGCGGGCGCCGGTGTCGCGCTCGAAGCGCCTGGCCGCCTGCAGGAAGGTCCGCAGTGAGGCCGCGTCCCAGCGGGGATCCAGCCCGTCCGGCCGCGGTGACAGCGGCACCACCGGCGACCAGTCGTCCGGCGTTCCCGCCAGCCCCGCTTCCACCACCGCGTTGTAGGCGATCCGCCGCTGCTCGCGCAGCGTGCGCAGGGCGGCGATGGACGGATGGTCGCGGTACGTGGCGAAGTGGGCGTCCACCGCGCGGTCGTAGGTTTCGATGCCGCGCCCCTGGTATTCCTCGAAGCCGGCCAGGCGCGCCATGATGGCGGCCAGCTCGACCCGCGGATCGACGCGTACGGTGATGGCCTGCGGCACCGCCGCCGCCGTGGGCCCGATGGCACGGGCCAATGCCGTGGCGGGGACGAGGGTGCCGAGCAGGGCGGCCAGCAGCAGGCCGTGGCGGATCGTGTGCATGGTGGACGCAGCGCGGGCAGGCGGCGCGGTCGCCGCGATGCCGGCAATCTAGTGCCACTCCGCCCCCGGGAAAAGTGACGTCCGGCAGGGTGCCGGCCGGCACAAACGGACAGCCCCGCGCGGGGCGGGGCTGTCGTGTCTTGCACGGGGCGGCGCCGATCAGTCCTTGTACGCGTCCACCGGGATGCAGGCGCACATGACGTTCTTGTCGCCGTGGACGTTGTCCACGCGCGCCACCGGCGGCCAGTACTTGACCTGCTTGAGGCTGGGCAGCGGGAACGCCGCCAGCTCGCGCGGGTAGGCGTGCGTCCACTCGCTGGCGCTGACCCGCATGGCGGTGTGCGGGGCGTGCTTCAGCGGGTTGTCGGCGCGGTCCAGCTTGCCGTCGATCACGTCCTGGATCTCGGCGCGGATCTGGATCATCGCGTCGATGAAGCGGTCCAGCTCGTGCTGCGACTCGGACTCGGTGGGCTCCACCATCAGCGTGCCCGCCACCGGGAAGCTCAGCGTCGGCGCGTGGAAGCCGAAGTCCACCAAGCGCTTGGCCACGTCCTCGGCGCTGATGCCGGAGAGCTTCTCCAGCGGGCGCAGGTCGAGGATGCACTCGTGTGCGACCAGCCCGTTGCGGCCGGTGTACAGGGTGGGGAAGTGCGGGGCCAGCCGCTTGGCGATGTAGTTGGCGTTGAGCATCGCCACCTGGGTCGCCTTGCGCAGGCCGTCGCGGCCCATCATCGCGATGTACATCCAGCTGATCGGCAGGATCGAGGCGCTGCCGAAGCTGGCCGCAGACACCATCGCGCCGCCGCCGGTGCCCGCCGTGCGCAGGCCGGCGTCGCCGAAGGCCTTAGGCAGGAACGGCGCCAGGTGCGCCTTCACCGCGCAGGGGCCCACGCCGGGGCCGCCACCGCCGTGCGGGATACAGAAGGTCTTGTGCAGGTTGAGGTGGGACACGTCGGAGCCCCACTTGCCCGGCTTGGCCAGGCCCACCAGCGCGTTCATGTTGGCGCCGTCGGTGTACACCTGTCCGCCGTGCTGGTGGACGATCTCGCAGATGCGGACCACGTCCTCCTCGAACACGCCGTGGGTGGACGGGTAGGTGATCATCAGCGCCGCCAGGTTGGCCGAATGCTTCTCGGCCTGGGTGCGGATGTCCTCGATGTCCACGTTGCCGTTGGCGTCGCACTTGGTGACCACCACCTTCATGCCGCACATCTGCGCGGACGCCGGGTTGGTGCCGTGCGCGGACTCCGGGATCAGGCAGATGTTGCGGTGGCCCTCGCCGCGCGACGCGTGGTAGGCGCGGATCGCCAGCAGGCCGGCGTACTCGCCCTGCGCGCCGGAGTTCGGCTGCAGGCTCACCGCGTCGTAGCCGGTGGCTTCCACCAGCATCGCTTCCAGCCCGTCGATCAGCTCCTTGTAGCCCTGCGCCTGCTCGGCCGGCGCGAAGGGATGCAGGTTGCCGAATTCCGGCCAGGTCACCGGGATCATCTCGGCGGTGGCGTTGAGCTTCATCGTGCAGCTGCCCAGCGGGATCATGGTGCGATCCATCGCCAGGTCCTTGTCGGCCAGCGTGCGCAGGTAGCGCAGCAGTTCGTGCTCGCTGTGGTGGGTGTTGAACACCGGGTGGGTCATGAACGCGCTGGTCCGCGCCAGCTCTGCGGGGATCAGCGACGGCGCGCTGGCGTCCAGTGCGTCGATCGACGGCAGCGTGGCGTCGTCGCCGCCGAAGATGCGCCACAGCAGTTCGAGGTCGGCGCGGGTGGTGGTTTCGTCCAGCGAGATGCAGATCGACCCGTTCTGGCGCACGCGCAGGTTGGCGCGGTGCGCGCGGGCGCGCTCGACCAGCGCGGCGGACCGGTCGCCGGCGTCGATGCACAGGGTGTCGAACGCGGTGGCATGCACGGTGGCATGGCCCAGCTGGCGCAGGCCGGCGGCCAGGATGGCGGTGTAGCGCGCCACGCGCTGGGCGATGCGCTTCAGGCCGTCCGGGCCGTGGTAGACGGCATACATCGAAGCCATCACCGCCAGCAGCACCTGCGCGGTGCAGATGTTGGAGGTCGCCTTCTCGCGGCGGATGTGCTGCTCGCGGGTCTGCAGGGTGAGGCGATAGGCGGGGTTGCCGTCGGCGTCGATGGACACGCCGATCAGGCGGCCCGGCATGCTGCGCTTGTAGGCATCCCGGCAGGCCATGAACGCGGCGTGCGGTCCGCCGAAGCCGAACGGCACGCCGAAGCGCTGGCTGTTGCCGATCACGATGTCAGCGCCCATCTCGCCCGGCGACTTCAGCAGGGTCAGCGCCAGCAGGTCGGCGGCGACCACGAACAGCGCGTTGTGCGCGTGGATGGCCTCGGCGTCCTGCTCCCAGTCCGCGATCCAGCCGCTGGACGCCGGGTACTGCGCCAGCACGCCGAAGTAGTCGCCTTCGGCGATCGCGGCGTGCACCGCGTCGGTGCCGCGCACCACGTTCACCTTCAGGCCCAGCGGCTCGGCGCGGGTCTGCAGCACCTCGATGGTCTGCGGATGGGTGTCGCCGATCACCAGGAAGGTGTCGGACTTCGACTTCGCGGAGCGCTTCGCCAGGGTCATCGCCTCGGCCGCGGCGCTGGCCTCGTCGAGCAGCGAGGCGTTGGCGATGTCCATCCCGGTCAGGTCGGCGACCATGGTCTGGAAGTTGATCAGCGCCTCCATGCGGCCCTGCGAGATCTCGGCCTGGTAGGGCGTGTAGGCGGTGTACCAGGCGGGGTTTTCGAGGATGTTGCGCAGGATGACGTTGGGCGTGTGGGTGCCGTAGTAGCCCTGGCCGATGAAGCTCTTGAACAGCTGGTTCTTCTGCGCGATGGCGCGGATTTTCGCCAGCGCGTCAACCTCGGTCATCGCTTCCGGCAGCGCCAGCGGCGCCTCCGACTTGATCGAGGCCGGGACGATGGCGTCGGTGAATGCCTCGAGCGAATCGAAGCCGACTTCCCGCAGCATCGCCGCGACCTCGGCGTCGTTGGGGCCGATGTGGCGTTCGATGAAGGCGTCGTGGTGTTCGAGCGAACGGAGCGAGGGCTGGGTCATGGCGGCATCCGGGGGCGCAGGCGCGCGTGAGGGGGATGCCCGCTCTGTCCTTCTGCCTGAGAGTTTGGAAGCGCGCGGGCGGGGAGGGTGGTCCGCGCGGCTTCGTGCCCCTTCGGCGCCGGCATCGCCCGGTGGGTTGGGCGTGTCGATCTCTCCAGAGTGTGGTCACACGGCGGTCTTGGGCCTGAGCGATTCCGGGCGGTTGCGCCTTCGGCAGCGCCGCGGGACGAGGTCCGCGCGCTTCTCCCTCCGTGTACCGGCGATTATACAGGGCGGTGGCCGCCGGCGGCCGCGCCGTCCGTACAATCGGGTGATGCCCTCGTCGTCGACGCCCCCGCCCCGCCGCCTGGCCCTGTTGCTGGGGGGGCTGGCCATGTTCGGGCCGTTCTCGATCGACACCATCTTCCCGGCGTTTCCCCAGATCGGCGCCCAGCTGGGGGCCGACAAGCTGGCCATGCAGCAGACCATCAGCGTGTACCTGCTGGCCTACGCGGCGATGAGCGTGGTGCACGGCCCCCTGTCCGACGCACTGGGGCGGCGGCGCGTGATCCTGTCGGGGCTGGCGGTGTTCGTGCTGGCATCGTTGGGCTGCGCGCTGGCCACCACCCTGCCGCAGCTGCTGGCGTTCCGGGCCCTGCAGGGGCTCAGCGCGGGGGTGGGGCTGATCGTGGGGCGGGCGGTGATCCGCGACGTGCTGCACGGTCACGACGCCCAGCGCCTGATGAGCCATGTCTCGATGATCTTCGGCATCGCCCCCGCGGTGGCGCCGGTGCTGGGCGGCTGGCTGCTGGGTTGGCACCGCTGGCCGGCGATCTTCTGGTTCCTCGCCCTGTTCGCGGCGGTGCTGGCGGCGGCGGTGTGGCGCGCGCTGCCGGAAACCCATCCGCCGGCCGCGCGGCTGCCGCTGCATCCGATGGCGCTGCTGCGCGGCTACTGGGGCATCGCGCGCCACCCGCGCTTCCTGCGGCTGTCGGTGGCGGCGGGGCTGAACTTCGGGGCGCTGTTCCTGTACATCGCCTCGGCACCAGCCTTCGTGCTGGACCTGTTGCGGCTGGGCGAGCGCCAGTTCGCCTGGTTCTTCGTGCCGATGATCGGCGGGATGATGCTGGGGGCGTTCGTGTCGGGCCGCGCCGCCGGGCGCATCGACGGGCGGCACCTGGCCAACCTGGGGTTCGCCTGTTGCGGCGCGGCGATGGCGCTGAACGTCGGCTACAACCTCTGGGTGGACGTGCCGGCCGTGCCGTGGGCCGTCCTGCCGATGAGCCTGAACGCGTTCGGCATCGCGCTGGCGTTCCCGGTGATCACCCTCGCCATCCTCGACATGTACCCGCGCCAGCGCGGCAGCGCCTCGTCGCTGCAGGCCTTCTTCGGCCTGCTGGTCAACGCCGCCATCGCCGGCCTGTTGTCGCCGCTGGTGAGCGATTCCG
Source organism: Thermomonas sp. (assembly GCA_036405455.1). Lineage (GTDB taxonomy): Bacteria > Pseudomonadota > Gammaproteobacteria > Xanthomonadales > Xanthomonadaceae > Thermomonas. Next base: position 13,765 of record DASWXO010000065.1, read on the forward strand.
GCCTGCACCTGGCGTTGGCCGCAGCGGCCTTCATGGTGGGGGGCTGGCTGTTCTGGTGGTGGGAAACCCACGCCTCGCGGCGCGCGCTGCGGGCGCCGGAAGAACCGGCGGCGCTGGAGCCGACCGTGCTATGACAGCGGTTGGCTGGCGCGATGCATCCACGCGTACACCGGCAGTCCCGCCAGCAGCAGCACCGCACCCCAGCCCAGCGCCTCGGCGCCGGCGCCGGACAGCGCGTACAGGCTGTACAGCAGCGCCAGGGCGGCGACCACGCGCCCGCCGCCGGTGCCGCGTCGCAGCCAGGCGGCGCTGCTGGCCGCATACGGCAGCAGGATGGCCGAGGTGGAGATCAGCAGGATGAAGGTGAACAGATCCACCAGCGAGCGGCTGTAGCTGGCGATCACCAGAACGGTGGCAAGGCTGCTCCCCGCCAGCACGCCGAACACGGGCGTGCCGTGGTGGTCGCGCCGGGCGAAGGCGCGCGGGAACAGGCCGTCGCCGGCCGCGGCCAGCGACACCTGCGCGCAGACCATCACCCAGCCGTTGATGGCACCGAAGGTGGAGACCGCGGCCAGTGCGGCGATCGCGATGCCTGCGCCGGGCCCCCACGTGCGTGCGGCGGCTTCCGCCATCGGCGCGCCGGACGCCTTCAGCACCTCACCCGGTACCAGCCCGATCACCGCCGTGCAGGCCAGGATGGTGGCGACGCCTGCCAGCAGCGTGCCCAGCAGGGTGGCGCGCGGGATGGTGCGGGCGGGGTTGCGGATCGCGCCGGCCGGCACGGTGGCCACTTCCAGCCCGCACAGCGCCCACATGGTGAGGATGACCGTGGCGTTGGCCACCTGCGGCAGCGACTGCCCGCTGGGATTGAACGGCACGTAGCGGTCGGGGCCGACCCACCACAGGGCCACCAGCCCGAACAGCAGCAGCGGCAGCAGTTTCAGCGTGGTCAATGCGACCTGCAGCCGGCCGGCCTCGCGCAGGCCGGCCACGTTCACCAGCGTGCACGTCCACAGCGCCGCCAGCGCGCACAGCGCCGCGCGTACGGGGGTGGCGGTCAGCGCGGGGAACAGCGCGCCCAGGCTGCCGGCGAAGGCCACCGCGATCGCCGCCATGCCGGACCAGATGGAGACCCAGTAGCTCCACGCGATGGCGAAGCCCGCGGTGTCGCCGAACGCGCGCCGCACGTAGGCGTAGGGGCCGCCGGTGCACGGCCAGTGCACCGCCAGCCGCGCGAAGGTGGCCGCCAGCAGCAGTGCGCCGCCCAGCGCGATGGCCCAGCCCAGCAGGCTGGACGCACCGAAGGGCGCCAGCGCGGCCGGCAGCAGGAACACGCCGCTGCCGATCATGCTGCCGATCACCAGCGCGGTGGCCATCCACAGCCCCAGCGGCGCACGCGCAGGCGTGGTGGCGGTGGCCTCTGCCGCGGCGACCTCAGGCGCGGACATCGACGGCGCCCCCGGCCTGGCCCGTCGCGGCATCGGCGGCGGGCCCGCGGTAGGCCGCGCGCAGCAGTTCGTGGAAGTGATGCACGCCGGTCTCGCGCAGCGGGTTCAGCCGGCCCGGCACGTAGCTGCCGGAGGCCATCCCGCGCTGGACGTCCTCGCAGATGCCGATGTCCTCGTGCTGCACGCCGTCGCTGAACTGGATGTCCGCGCCGCGGCGCGCGCGCCCCTCCGGACTGTCGTCGGGCGCGTAGTAGGTGTCGAACACCACCTGGCAGCGGTCCACGCCCAGCGGCACCACGCGGTTGGTCTGCAGCCGCCCAGGCAGGATGTTGAGCATGGTGTTCGGCCACAGCCAGTAGTACAGGGCATCGCCGCTGCCGTACAGCCCATCGTCGCTTTCCAGCGGGCTCCACTGCAGCGAGTGCCAGCGCGACAGCTCGGTGCGGTAGCTGCGGTAGTCCAGCAACCGGTTCAGGCCCGGATGCACGAAGGGCACGTGGTAGCCCTCGAGGAAATTGTCGACGTAGACCTTCCAGTTGCAGGCGATCTCGTAGGCCACCCGGTGGTGGCCGCCATACTGCGCCAGCCCGCGGTCCGCGCCCAGCCGCGCGTCGATGCCGGCGACGAACGCATCGAAGTCCGGCGCGGTGGCTTCGTCAATCGCCGCGAACACCAGCCCTTGCCATATCCGCACCGCCAGCTGCGGCAGCCGGACGTCGGCCACGTCGAAGCCCGCCGCGCCCTGCATCTCGGGCGCGGAGCGCAGCTGTCCGTCCAGGGTGTAGGTCCAGCCGTGGTAGCGGCAGCGCAAGGACTTGGCGGCCAGGCCGTCGCATTGCGCGATGGGGCCGGCGCGGTGACGGCAGACGTTGTGCAGCACCCGCACCTGCTCGTCGCCGCCGCGGACCGCGATGACCGGCAGGCCGGCCAGGTCCACCACCGTGTGGTCTCCCACCCCGCGCAGCTGGGACACATGCGCCACCAGCTGCCAGCCGCGCGCGAAGATCGCGTCGCGGTCGACGTTGGCCATGCCCGGATCGACATAGAACCGGGCGGGCAGGGCGGTGGCGGTGGCGGGGTCCTGCGGGGCGAGATCGGCGGTCATGGCGGGAGTATCGCGCCGATTCGTGCCGTGCGGGGCCATCGCGCGGGGCCGGCGGAACGGCTCCGGCGTGGGCCGTGCGTCAGGCGCCCTTCGGCGCAGCCGCCTGCCAGCCGCACTGCTGGCCTGCGTTCTGCTGCTTCAGCCAGTCCTGCAGCGGGGCGAAGTATTCGAGCACCGCGCTGGCGTCCATCTTCTCGCCGCCGGTCAGCTCCTTCAGCGTCTGCTGCCAGGGCTGGCTGCTGCCCTTGGACAGCATCGCCCAGTACTTCTCGCCGGCGGCCTTGCTGCCGTAGAAGCTGCACTCGTACAGCGGGCCCTTGAAGCCGGAGGCGTCGCACAGGGCCTTGTAGAACTGGAACTGCAGGATGTGCGAGAGGAAGTAGCGCGTGTAAGGCGTGTTGCCCGGCACGTGGTACTTCGCGCCCGCGTCGAAGAACTCCTCGCCGCGCGGCGTGGCCGGGGCGACGCCCTGGTACTGCGCCTTCAGCGCCCACCACGCCTTGTTGTAGCCGTCGGGCTTGATGGAGCCGTCGAACACGCCCCAGCGCCAGCGGTCGATCATCAGGCCGAACGGCAGGAACGCCACCTTCGCCAGTGCCATCCGCATCTGCGCATCGATCAGCGCCTCGCGGCTCTGCGCGGGCGCGTCCACCAGCCCGACCGACGCCATGTACTTCGGCGTCATCGCCAGCACGATGGTGTCGCCGATGGCTTCGTGGAAACCGTCGTGCGCGCCGTTCTGGAAGATCGGCGGCTGCGTGTTGTACGCCAGGTCGTAATAGAGGTGGCCGAGCTCGTGGTAGATGGTGGTGAGGTCTTCCTCGGTCGGCGCGATGCACATCTTGGTGCGCACGTCGCCCTGCATGTCCATGTCCCAGGCGCTGGCGTGGCAGACCACGTCGCGGTCCATCGGCTTCACGAACTGGGACTTCCGCCAGTAGCTCTCCGGCAGCTTGGGCATGCCCAGCGAGACGTAGAAGTCCTGCGCGCGCTCGGTCATCGCCTTGGCGGTGGCCAGCTGGGCGGCACGCTGTGCCAGGAAGGTGCGTTCCGAGGCGGACTGCCCGGCGGCGCCGGGCTTGGCGAGTTCGCGGGCGAGGTTGGCGTCGGCCATGCGCTGCAGGGCGCCGTTGACGTCCAGGCTGCCCGCGTCCTTGTACGGCTGCAGCAGGTCCCAGAGATTGCTCCAGTCCTGCTGCCACAGGTTGCCCATCAGGTGCGCCGGCAGCAGGCCGCCGGCCACCTCGCCCTTGTCCTTGCCGTACTGCGCGTCCAGCTTGGTCCGCGCGTAGCAGTGCAGCTGCTCGTACAGCGGCTTGACCTGGCCCCAGAGGCGGTCGCTCTCGGACGCGAGTTCCGCCGGCGACATGTCGTAGCCGGAGCGCCACATCTCGCCGGCGTCGGCGAAGCCCATCTCCTGCGCGCCCTCGTTCACCAGCTGCGCGAAGCGGGTGTAGTCCTTGCGCATCGGGATGCTGATGGTGTGCCAGCCCTGCCACGCGTCCAGTTGCGCATCGTAGTCGCGGCTTTTGGCCAGGACCTCGCTGAGCTGGCCGATATCCCGACACCTACGTGCGTCGCCCTCGCCGGTGCAGTAGCTGCCGGCGCCGTACATGCCTTCCATGCGGGTGGCGAGGCGGGTCAGTTCCTCCAACTTGGCGGAGTCGCGCGGCGCGGGCATCGCCGTCCAGAGCTTCAGCAACTTGAGCGCGCGGGCTGTCTCCGGCTTCAGCGCCTGGCCTTCGTAGCGCTTGGACTGCTCGATCCAGGTGTTGAGCTGGGCCAGCCAGCGTTCGTTGGCCTTGGCGGCCACGAGCTCGCTGTCGCCGTTGATGTAGGTGCTGGACAGCCACTGCGCGGCGTTCAACTCGGCACTGAGCTTGCGCACCTCGGCGTTGACGCGGGCGACGAACTGGTCGGCGGTTTCGCCGGCCGGCGCGGCGGCGGGAGCCGGGGCGGCCGGCGTGGCGACGTCGCGCTTGCAGGCGGCAAGGCCGAGGGTGCCGATCACGGCGGTGGCGAGCAGGGCGTGGCGAAGCTTCACGGAGCGATCCTCGGCAGCGGGGCGGCGGGAAGCCGCAAGGCTAGACCGGGGGTGCGCGCATCGGCAAGCGCCGGCGCCCGTGCGGGCTAGGCCGGGATGACCAGCGTGCCGGCCGCATCCACCAGGCCGTGTGCCTGCAGCCAGGTCCACGCTTCATCGGCATCCTGCTCCACGTAGGCGCGCGCCGAGCCCAGCCGGAAGGTGTAGCCCCAGGTATCCATGTCGGCCCACACGCGGTCGCGCCCCACGCCTGGCAGGGCGTCGCCCAACAGCCCTTGCAGCACGCAGACGGCATCCTCTTCCGGGATCGAGTCCGTGGCATCGGTGTGGACGGCCGCGCGCCGCTCCGGCGGCAGCACGAGCAAGTGGCCCGCTTCGTGCAGCAGCGAGTGCACGGGCGTGTCGGCGCGCGCATAGACGACGCCACCGATGATGCCGGCCTCGCGGTCGCCCCAGAAGCTGCCGGGAATCGGGGTGCCGTCGGGCACGCGCTCCAGCGCCAGCCCGTAGCGGGCCAGCAGGGCGCGGGGCGCATCGAAGCCGATGTCGGCGAGGGTCAGGACCATGGAGGCGTGGCGCGGTGAGGCCGCGTCGGGGGAGACGTGCAGGGCGGCGGGCCGGGTCGCTTGGCCCGCCGCGTTCCTGTCGGCGGGATCAGGCGCCGGCGGGCGCCGTGCCGCGGTCGGGCAGCGACACCGAGATGTCCAGCACGTCGTGCTCGCCGTCCTTGACCACGTCCACCTTGACCGCGTCGGTGTCCACGTTCACGTACTTGCGGATCACTTCCAGGATCTCGCGCCGCATCAGCGGCAGGTAGTCCGGCGCGCCGGCGGAGCTGCGCTCCTG
>DASWXO010000066.1:0-10033 GCA_036405455.1 Thermomonas sp.
CCACATCGGCTTGCCCCAGATCGAACCGGTCGCCAGCGTCACGGCGGTGAAGGCGGCGCCGCTCGGCGCGCAGGCCATCGCCAGGATCTCGCACAGCTTGATGCGCCAGACCAGCGCGATCACGGAATAGAACGCCATCAGACCGAACACCGCCATGCTCATCCAGGCGGCGGGGACGTGGATGTAGAGGATGCGGAAGCTGTCGCCCTGCTGGTAGTCGGCCGGCACCAGGAACAGCGCGCCGTAGGTGCCCACCGCCATCGCCAGCAGGCCCAGCAGCCACGCCCACGGCGTCCAGCGGGCGGCGAAGCGGTCGAAGGTCGGGGGGGAACCGAGTTGGTGGAACCAGCGGATCAGCGGGGACATCGTGGCCTTGGCGGGGGCGGCATCTCGGCGGCCGCGAACGATCCCGTGAAGGATACCAGCCCGCACGCGGGCCGGTATCCGGCATGCCGCTGGCAGGGGCCGGGCGACGCGGGCCGCCCGGCCATGCCGGCGCTTACTGCACCTGGATGCTGCCCTGCATCAGGGCCAGGTGGCCCGGGAAGCTGCAGAAGAACTTGAACGGGCCGCCGTCCTTGATCTTGGCCACGTCGAACGTCACCGAGGTGGACTCGCCGCCGCCGATGATCTTGGTGTGGGCGATCACGCGGGCGTCATCGGCCTTGACGTGGTTCACGGCATCGGCCGCACCGTCGGCGGCGATGCCGGCCATGTCGTCGGCCTTGGCAACCACCACGTTGTGGCCCATCACGTTGGCGGCCATCGTGCCCACGTGCTTGAGGTTGATGGTGAACTGGGTGCAGCTGGCCGGCACGGTGATCGAGTCGGCGTTGTACTGCATCGCATCGTTGGACTCGAGGGTGGTGGCGCAGTTCTCGACCATGGCGGGCTTGGTCGCGGCGGCCGGGGCCGGCGCGGCTTCGGCGGGGGCGGCTTCGGCCGGGGCTGCCGCCGGTGCTTCCGCGGCCGGCGCGGTGGACTCGGCCGGGGCGGAGGAGTTGCCGCAGGCGGACAGGGCCAGCGCGACCGCACCGGCAAGCAGGATGTGGCGGGACTTCATGCGAATGCTCCGTAATGGTGTGGGGCTGGCCCTTCCGGCCAGTCACGCCATTGTCGGACGAAGGCTGTTAAGCCCGCATTGATCCAACTCAAGAAGAGGCGAGTGGCGGCCGGGGGGGGGGCAGGGCTGGCGCCGGCCTCGTCTTGGCGCAGCTCAGGAATGCGCGATGCGCAGTGCGGCGGCGGCGGTCGGCGGCGCCAGGGCCAGCGACAGCACCAGGCCGGCGCCCAGCAGGAGCAGCGCGCCCACGGCGTCCAGCCCCTGCGCGTCCGCCGCGACCGCGCCGGCCCCGAACACCAGCACCGGCACATACAGCGGCAGCGCCAGCAGCGCGACCAGGATGCCGGCCCGGCGCATGCCCACGGTCAGCGCCGCGACCACGGCGCCCAGCAGGCTCAGGATGGGCGTGCCCAGCAGCAGCGAGGCCATCAGCACCGGCAGCTGCGCGCGCGGCAGGTACAGCAGCTCGCCCAGCAGCGGCACCGCCACGATCAACGGCAGCGCCGTGGTCAGCCAGTGCATCAGCGTGCGCACCAGCACCAGCCACCAGAGCGGCACCGGGGCCAGCATCCACTGCTCCAGCGAGCCGTCCTCGGCATCGCCGCGGAACAGGTTGTCCAGCGCCAGCAGCCCCGCCAGCAGCACTGCCAGCCACAGCACCGCCGAGGCCACCGGCGCCAGCGACCGGGCATCGCCGCCCAGCCCCAGCGCGAACAGCACCACGGTCAGCAGTGCGAACAGCGCCGGCTGCAGGGCATCGCCGCGGCGCGCCCACAGCAGCTGCAGGTCGCGCGTGACCAGGGCGCGGGCGGCGCGGATCATCATGCGGACGGCCTCGCCAGTTCCAGCAGGCGGGTACGCACCGGCGGCGCCGCATAGGCGCCGTGGGTGGTGATCAGCGCCGCGCCGCCTTCGCGCAGATGCGCTTCCACCATGCGGTTCACCAGCTGGATGCCCTCGAGGTCGAGATTGGCGTACGGTTCGTCCAGCAGCCACAGGGGCGCGGGCGACAGCCACTGCCGGGCAAGGCCCAGGCGCTTCTTCTGGCCGGCGGACAGCGTTCGAAGTGGCGCATCCTCGAAGCCGGCCAGGCCGACGATGGCCATCGCCGCCTCGGGCGCCTGGCTGTGCCGCCGGCCGTGCAGGCCGCAGAGGTACTCCAGGTTGCGCAGCGCCGACAGGTCGGCCTTGAGGCCGGGCAGGTGGCCGAGATACGCGATGTGCCGGGCCCGCGAGGCGGGCAGCGCCGGCGCGCCTTCGATCTCCACGGTGCCTGCTTCCGCGCGCAGCAGTCCCGCCAGCACGCGCAGCAGCGTGGTCTTGCCGGCGCCGTTGCCACCCTGCACCAGCAGCGCCTCGCCGGCATCCACCGCGAAGTCCAGGGGGCCGAACACGGGCGTGTCGTCGCGCGAGAACGCGAGGCCGCGCGCAACGAGCAGGGGAGTGGCGTGGGCGGCGGCGGGCGCTGGCATCGGGCGCTGATTCTACGGGATGCCCGTCCCATGCCGGATGGGCATGCCGTCCGCGCATCCGTTCCCGGGACGATTCCGTACACTGGAATGCCTGCTAAACCCGGCACCGCAATGCACGTCCAGACCAAACTGCCCAACGTCGGCACCACCATCTTCACCGTGATGTCGCAGCTGGCGGCCGAGCACGGTGCGGTCAACCTCGGCCAAGGCTTCCCCGACTTCCCGGTGCCCGCCCGCCTGGTGGACGCGCTGGGCCGCGCCATGCAGGCCGGCCACAACCAGTACGCGCCAATGACCGGCATCCCGGCCCTGCGCCAGGCCATCGCCGCCAAGACCGAGCGCTGCTATGGCTGGCGCCCCGACGCCGACGCCGAGATCACCGTCACCAGCGGCGCCACCGAGGCGATCTTCAACGCGATCCACGCGGTGGTGCGCGCCGGCGAGGAAGTGATCGTCCTCGACCCCTGCTACGACTGCTACGAGCCTGCCATCGACCTGGCCGGGGCCAAGGCCGTGCACGTCCCGCTGGACCCGGCGACCTTCGCGCCGGACTGGGACGCGGTGCGCGCCGCCATCACACCGCGCACGCGCCTGCTGATGGTCAACAGTCCGCACAACCCGTCGGGCGCGATGTTCACTGCCGCCGACATGCAGGCGCTGCAGGACATCCTGCGCGGGACCGACATCCTGCTGCTCAGCGACGAGGTCTACGAGCACATCGTGTTCGACGGTGCCCGCCACGAATCGGCGCTGCTGTACCCGGACCTGCGCGCGCGTGCCTTCGTGATTTCCAGCTTCGGCAAGACCTACCACTGCACCGGCTGGAAACTGGGTTACTGCATCGCGCCGCCCGCGCTGTCCGCGGAGTTCCGCAAGGTGCACCAGTACAACGTGTTCTGCAGCTTCAACCCGGCGCAGCACGCGTTCGCGGAGATGATCGAGGCCGAGCCGGAGCACTACGAGTCCCTGGGCGCGTTCTACCAGGACAAGCGCGACCGCTTCCGTGCGCAGCTGGCCGCGACCCGGCTCAAGCCGCTGCCGGTGCCGGGCGGCTATTTCCAGCTGGTCGACTATTCGGCGATCAGCGACCTGCCGGACCTGGAATTCGCCCGCTGGCTGACGGTGGAGCACGGCGTGACCGGCATCCCGCTGTCGCCCTTCTACGCCGCGCCGCCGGCCGGCCAGCGCCTGCTGCGGCTGTGTTTCGCCAAGAACGACGATACGGTGAACCGCGCCGTCGAACGCTTGTCCAAGTTGTAGCCACGAACCGGAGGCCACCCCCATGCAGGCCGACAGGACCCTCGCCCTCGTGTTTTCCCTGCTGCTGACGGGCGCAGCGGCATTGCTTGCCTGGCGGGCCTTGCACGCCACTCCCACCTCGCCGCCATCGGAGACACCCGCCGTGAACGCCGCCAACCTGCAGGACATCTATTTCGGCATGGGCTGCTTCTGGGGCGCGGAAAAGCGCCTGCGCGCCGTGCCGGGCGTCGCCGAGGTGGAGGTGGGCTACGCCGGCGGCGATGCGCCGAAGGTGGACTACGAAGGCGTCCTGCGCGAGGAGCGCCTGATCCGCGCCGGCCGCAGCCAGGCCCGCAACCATGCCGAAGTGGTGCGGGTCCGCTACGACCCCAAGCGCCTCGACCTGATGACGTTGCTGGCGGCTTTCTGGGAAAACCACGATCCGACCCAGGTGGGCGGGCAGGGCAACGACATCGGCAGCAACTACCGCAGCGCGATTTACTTCACGAGCGAGGCACAGAAGACGCTGGCGGAGCAGAGCCGCGCGATCTACCAGGCCAACCTGACCAAGGCCGGCTACGGTGCGATCACCACCGAGATCCTGCCGGTGCGGCACTACAACCGCGCCGAGGAGTCGCACCAGGACTACCTGATCAAGAACCCGGACGGTTATTGCGGGCTGGGCGGCACCGGCGTGAAGTTCGGCCTCGGCGCCGAGGTGGCGGCGACGCCGCCGCTGGACGGCAGTGCGCTGCGCGCCGACCGCCAGCTGGTGGTCTACGAGGCGGAGGATTGCCCCTACTGCGAGAAGTTCGAGGCCGACGTGCTGTCCAGCTGGAAGGCCGACGTGCCGTTCGCCAAGACCCGGTCGCAGAAGGCGCCTACCGGCTGGACGCTGGCCGGCCCGCTGCTGGGCACGCCGACCATCGTGCTGTTCCAGCAGGGCAAGGAGGTGTCGCGGTTCACGGGCTACGCCGGCGATGCCAGGAAGTTCTGGCAATGGCTGGGCTTCCACCTGCTCACGCCGGAACAGCAGCGGATCGCCTTCGAGAGCGGCACCGAGCTGCCGGGCACCGGCGCGCACCTGAACGAGGCGCGCCCCGGCACCTACTTCGATCCGGTGAGCGGCGCGGCGCTGTTCCGCAGCGACGCCAAGTTCGACAGCGCCTGCGGCTGGCCCAGCTTCTTCGAGCCGATGCCGGGCGCGCTGCAGTTCCTGCAGGACGACAGCCACGGCATGCACCGCATCGAGGTTCGCAGTGCCAGCTCCGGCATCCATCTCGGGCACGTGTTCGACGACGGTCCGCCGCCCACCGGCAAGCGCTACTGCATCAATGGCAACGTGCTGAAGTTCGTGCCGGACGCGCCCAAGGCCTGAGCCACGATTTCCTTCCGCCCGCGCAGGTGGAACAATCCCGGCTGGATTCCACGCCCGCCGGGCGGGAGCAAGGCATGCACACCGGACCGTCCGATCTTCGCGTTTCCATCGTCCAGGGCGAGACCCGCTGGCACGACCCGGCGGGCAATCGCGCCTATTACGGGCAGCTGATCGCGCCCCTGCACGGGACCACCGACCTGGTGGTCCTGCCGGAGACCTTCACCAGCGGCTTCTCGAACGACGCCATCGCATCCGCCGAGGACATGCACGGGCCCACCGTGGACTGGCTGCTGGAGCAGGCCGACCGCCTGGACGCCGCCATCACCGGCAGCGTCCAGCTGCGCGACGGCGACGGCATCTACAACCGTATGCTGTTCGCCGCGCCGGGCGGCGGGCTGGCCTATTACGACAAGCGCCACCTGTTCTCGTATGCCAACGAGCACGAGCGCTACGCGGCAGGCGACCGGCGGGTGATCGTGGAGTGGAAGGGCTGGCACATCCTGCTGCAGGTCTGCTACGACCTGCGCTTCCCGGTGTTTTCGCGCAACCGCTTCGACGCCGCGCGCCCGGGGCAGCCGGACTACGACCTGGCGCTCTACGTAGCCAACTGGCCCTCGGTGCGCAGCTATCCGTGGAAGACCCTGCTGCGCGCCCGCGCCATTGAGAACGTCTGCTACGTGGTGGGCGTCAACCGGGTCGGCACCGACGGCAACGGCCTGCATTACAGCGGCGACAGCGCGGTGCTCGATTTCCTCGGCCAGCCGGTCAGCGAGTGCATGGACGAGCCGGTGGTGGCGACCACCACGCTGCAGGCCGCCGAACTGCTGGCGCACCGCCAGCGCTTCCCGGCGCTGCGGGACGGCGACGCGTTCACCATCGAGCCGTGACCGTCCTCGCCGGGCGTCCATGCCGGCCTAGAATGGCCGGATGGACGGACATGGCGAATACAAGATGCCAGGGGGCAAGCTGGTGGTGGCCGATGTCGCCATCGCGGGCGACCTGCTGGTCCGGGTGGCGATCAGCGGGGATTTCTTCCTCGAGCCCGACGAGGCACTGGACGCGATGAACCGCGCGCTGGTCGGGATGCCCTCCGCCGCTGCGCCAGAAGTGCTGGCCGCCGCGGTGGCCGCGGCGCTGCCGGTGGACGCGCGGCTGTTCGGTATCAGCGCGGACGCGGTGGCGGTCGCGGTGCGGCGCGCCATCGACGGTGCGGTGGCATGAACGCCCGCTGGCGCGCGCTGGACTGGCGGCTGGTCCACGCCGGACCGCAGTCGCCGGCGCTGCACATGGCGCTGGATGAAGTGCTGACCGACGAGGTGGCGGCCGGCCGCCGGCCGCCCACCCTGCGGGTCTGGGAGTGGGCCTCGCCGGCGGTGGTGATCGGCCGCTTCCAGTCGCTGCGCAACGAAGTGGATGCGGAGGGCGCGGCGCGCCACGGCATCGAGGTGGTGCGGCGGGTCACGGGGGGCGGCGCGATGTTCATCGAGCCGGGCAACACCATCACCTATTCGCTGTCGGCCCCGGAGTCGCTGGTGGCGGGCATGTCCTTCGAACAGTCGTATGCCTTCATGGATGCCTGGGTGCTGGAGGCGCTGCGCTCGTTGGGCATCGAGGCCTGGTACCAGCCACTCAACGACATCGCCTCGAAGGCCGGCAAGATCGCCGGCGCCGCGCAGATGCGCCGCGGCAAGGCGGTGCTGCACCACGTGACCATGGCCTACGACATCGACGCCGACAAGATGCTGCAGGTGCTGCGCATCGGGCGCGAGAAGCTGTCCGACAAGGCCACCCAGAGCGCCAACAAGCGGGTCGATCCGCTGCGCAGCCAGACCGGTCTGGCGCGTTCCGAGGTGATCGCCCGGATGATCGAGACCTTCCGCAACGCCCACGGGTTGCTGGACGACGCGGTGCGGCCGGACGAGCTGGCCCGTGCGGAAGCGCTGGCACGGGAGAAATTCGCGTCGCCGGCATGGAACGGTTTGGTGCCGTGAATCATGACGCCGGACTGACGCCCGGCCCCGTATGCTTCCGCGTCTGTCCGTCCCCACAGGAAACTCCCGCATGTCCAGCGTCACCCTCAAAGGCAACCCGGTCCGCGTCGGCGGCCAGCTCCCGACCGTCGGCAGCCAGGCCCCGGCGTTCTCGCTCGTCGGCACCGACCTGGCCGACCGCTCGCTGGCGGACTTCGCCGGCAAGCGCAAGCTGCTGAACATCTTCCCCAGCGTCGATACCGGCGTGTGCGCCGCGTCGGTGCGCCACTTCAACCAGGATGCCGCCAAGCTGGCCGACACGGTGGTGCTGTGCATCTCCGCCGACCTGCCGTTCGCGCAGGCGCGTTTCTGCGGTGCCGAGGGCATCGAGAACGTGGTCATGCTGTCGACCCTGCGCGGCGGCGCGTTCCTGCGCGACTACGGCGTTGCACTGGAGGACGGCCCGCTGGCCGGTGTCGCCGCGCGCGCCGTGGTGGTGCTGGATGCGGACGACCGCGTGCTGCACGTGCAGCTGGTGCCGGAAATCACCGACGAGCCCGACTACGCCGCCGCGCTGGCCGTGCTGGGCTGAGTCCGCATCCTGCGGGTGGCCGGGCCGCAGGGCCCGCCACCCGCGCTGCGTCAGCGCGATGCGTAGGCGGCGAAACCCGCCAGGAACGCGGCCAGCTGCTCGCGCACGCGGGCATCGACCAGCCGGCCGTCGCCATCGAAGGCCTGGCCCGCACGCGAGACCAGCAGCTTTTCGCCGCTCCACAAGCGCACGCCCAACGTCTTCAGCACCGGCAACCAGTGCGCCTGCGACAGGATGGTGCCGAAACCGCCGGGCGAGGCGCCCATCAGGGCGAACGGCCGGTCGCCGAACACCGACGGGATGTCGCCGACGGGCGAGGTGCGCGACAGCCAGTCGATCGCGTTCTTGAACACGCCGGGCACGCCGTTGTTGTACTCCGGCGTGCACAGCAGCACGCCGTCGCTGGCCAGGATCTGCCGCTTCAACGCCGCCACCGCCTCGGGCTCGCCGTCGCGGGATTCGGCATCGCCGTCGTAGAGCGGGATGCCGTGCAGCGTCGCCAGTTCCAGCGCGATGTCCCCGCTGGCCACCTCTTGCGCGGCGCGCAGCAGCGCGGTGTTGAACGAGCCGGCGCGCAGGCTGCCGGAAATGCCGAGGATGCGGGTCATGCGGGACGCCTCGTCCGGGAGGGAGGCCACAGCATCGCCCAAACGCCGTGGGTGCGGCGTGTGGGCGTTGCTTGGGGGGCTCAGGCGGGCATCTGCCCGAACCGGCCGCTGTTGAAATCCGCGATGGCCTGGATGATCTCCTGCTGGCTGGTCATCACGAACGGGCCGTAGCCGACCACCGGTTCGTCGATGGGCTCGCCGGCGAGCAGCAGCAGCTTGGCGTCGCCGTTGGCCTCGATCGTCACCCCGGTACCGTCGGTGGACAGCGTGGCCATCTGCGCCGGACGTAGCACCTCCGTGCCGTTGAGCTGCACGGTGCCGTCCAGCACCACCAGCAGCGTCGTCCAGCCCTCCGGCTGCGGCAGCGCGACGGTCCGGCCGGCGGACAGGCGCACGTCCCAGACATTCATCGGGGTGAACGTGCGGGCCGGGCCGCGTTGGCCCGCGTATTCGCCGGCGATGATGCGGGCGGTGCCGACACCCTCCGGCAGCGCCACCGCGGGGATCTGCGCGTCCAGGATGCCCTGGTAGCCGGCCGGGCCCAGCTTGTCCTTGGCGGGCAGGTTCACCCACAGCTGCACCATCTCGAACGGTCCGCCCTGCGCTGCGTAGGCGCTGGAGTGGAACTCCTCGTGCAGGATGCCGCCGGCCGCGGTCATCCACTGCACGTCGCCCGGCCCGATCACGCCGCCGTTGCCGGCGGAGTCGCGGTGCTCCACCTCGCCCGCGTACACGATGGTGACGGTCTCGAACCCACGGTGCGGGTGCTGGCCGACGCCGCGGCGCTCGGTGGTGGGCTCGAAGCGCGTGGGGGCCGCGTAGTCCAGCATCAGGAACGGGCTGCGCCGGGCCACGCCGGGCCCGTTGTAGCCGAACATCCCGTGCACCGGGAAGCCGTTGCCGACCCAGTGGCGGCCAGGGGCGCTGGTGGTCTCGAGGATGCGCTTCGGGGAAGTGTTCTGCATGGCGGTGCTCCTGTGCGGGCCGGCGGAACGCCGGTGGCCTTGGGTGCCATGATGGGTTGTTGCTGAATTGGCATCAATGCATCGGATGGACACGTATCGTTCCATCAGTGTTTCTTATGGTTCGGCAGGCCGGGCGCCCCTCACTTGGTGAAGCTGATCTCCAGCGCCGCGTGGAACGGCGCGCGCGGCGGCACGAATAGCGGCTTGTCGCGCACGTAGCGCTGCAGGCAGATCGCCAGCGGGGAGCTGCCCTGGCGCCAGGTCTGCTGCACGCGGCCAGCCGCGTCGAGGCGCATGACGATGGTGAACGGGCTGAAGTCGGACTGCGGCCGGCCCAGCGAGCACGCCACCACGCCGGCGTCCAGCAGCTGCTTCTGCGCGGCCAGCATGGCGTCGTGCACCGGCCCGGACACGCTGGCCTCGTCGCCATCGGCGAGGCGCTTGGCATCGACGTAGTCCACAGGAGGCGTGGCGGCGGGCGACTGGGCGCCGGCCGCGGCGAGCAGGAGGGACAGCAGGGCAGCGGGCATGGGGCCTCGGCGGCGTGTGGCGTCAACCCCGATCGTAAGCGCTTCGATGGCCGGATGGGGCAAGGCGCCTGCGCCCTCGCCGCACAGCCGCCGTGATGCAGAATGGCACCGGCGCCGCGGCGAACCGCGTGCGCCGGTGCATGCGCTCAGCGGTTCCCGCCGCGCGGCCCGCGGTTGCCACCGCCGGGCTTGCCACCGGCGGGGCGCGGACCGCGC
>DASWXO010000067.1:0-9306 GCA_036405455.1 Thermomonas sp.
GACCCTGCTGCCGATGGGCGTGCTGCAGCTCAACGCCGCGCTGGAGCACGGCTACTGGTTCGCCCGCTCGGCCGAGTTCATGAACCGCCCGATCATCGACATGCTGGTGTGGATGCGCATGCCGGGCGACCTGGTGTTCTCCGCCGGTGCGCTGCTGCTGGCCCTGTTCGTGCTGCGCAAGTGGCTGAAGCCGAAGCTCGAAGCGCACTGATCCATCGCCCCCGACGGCAACCCCACGGGGACGGCCCAGCGCCGTCCCCGTTTTTTTTGGTGGCGGCCCCTTCGCGACTGATTTGCATCAAGGCGGCAGGTGCCGGCAGGCGCGACACTCGCGGCCATGGACAGACACCTGCATTCCGGGCCCGGCACGGGCCTGTCGCCCGCGCTGCTGGCGGAAGCCCCGCACCGGCTGCTGTTCTTCGTCGGCGCGGTCAACGTGCTGCTGGCGATGGGCTGGTGGCTGCTGTGGCTGGTGGACGCCCGCTGGGGCGCCATCGGCCTGCCCGCCGGCACGCCGTTCGGCGGCTGGATGCATGCCTTCGTGATGCAGTACCAGCTGCTGCCGCCCTTCATGTTCGGCTTCCTGATGACCACCTTCCCGCGCTGGACCGGCACGCCGGACCTGTCGCGCTGGCACTACGTGCCGGTCGGTCTGGGCCTGCTGGGCGGCCAACTGGCGGTGGTGGGTGGCATGCTGCTAGGACAGCCGGCCATGGTGCACGTAGGCGTGGTGATGTCGCTGGTGGGCTGGGCCTACGGCCTGTCGCAGCTGCTGCGCGTGCTGCTGGCCGAACGCCGCGCCGGCAAGGGCCCGACCTGGCACGCGTGGTCCTGCTTCGTGGCATTGGCCATCGGCCTGCTCGGCCTGCTGCTGATGGCCGCCCACCTCCACGGCGCGCACCCGTGGACGGTGGTCGCCTCGATCAAGCTGGGCACCTTCGGCCTGCTGCTGCCGGTGTACGCGACGGTGGCGCACCGGATGTTCCCGTTCTTTGCCGGGAACGTGGTGCCGGGCTACCGCGCCTGGCGGCCGCTGGGCCTGCTGGCCGCGCTGTGGGCACTGCTGCTGGCGCATTTGGCGCTGGAGCTGGCGCACGCGAATGCGTGGCTGTGGCCGGTCGACGCGGCGCTGGCACTCGGCAGCGCATGGACGCTGTGGCGCTGGTGGCCGCGCGACCGGGCACCCGGCATCCTGTGGGTATTGTTCCTCGGCTTCGCGTGGCTGCCGGTCGCGTTCGCGCTGTACGCCGCGCAGAGCGCGATCCTCGCCGCCGGCGGCGGGTTCGTGCTCGGCCGCGGGCCGGCGCACGCGCTGTTCATCGGCTTCTTCGGCAGCCTGCTGGTGGCGATGGTGACGCGGGTGACGCAGGGCCACTCCGGCCGGCCGATGGCGATGCCGGCGGTGGGCTGGTTCGCGTTCGCCCTGCTGCAGTTAGTGGCGCTGACCCGGATCGCCGCCGAACTCGCGCCCGACGGCTATGTCTGGCAGGTCGTGGCCGCCGCCGGTTGGCTGCTCGCCTTCCTGCCGTGGGTGCTGCGCTCGCTGTCGATCTATCTGCATCCGCGCGCCGACGGGCGCCCGGGCTGAGGAGCTGCGCATGTCGCCGATGATGGAGTTCTACCCGCAGGTCAAATGGACCCATGTCCATGCCGTGATGTGCAGCGGCGCGTTCTTCGCGCTGCGCGGCGGCGCCGCCCTGCTGGGGGCGCGCTGGCCGCGCCACGCGCTGCCGAAGTACGCCAGCTACGCGATCGACACCGTCCTGCTGACCTCGGCCACCATGCTGTTCTCGATACTGCCGGGCGCGCTGTTCGCCAACGGCTGGCTGGCGCTGAAGCTGGCGCTGCTGGTCGTCTACGTGGCCTTCGGCGTGCTGGCGATGCGCGAGCGGCGCAGCCGCGCGCAGCGCGCCATGTGCTTCTTCGCCGCGCTGGCCACCTTCACCGTCATGTTCGGCATCGCCCGCATGCACCATCCCGCCGGCTGGCTGCTGCCGCTGCTGGGCTGACCTTCCACCGAGCGCATTCCATGCCCGCCACTTCGCCCGCCGCCGCCCGCTCACGCACGCTGGACGCCTGCTTCCTCGGCCCCTACGGCGAGAACGACACCCTGCTGGAAAAGCTCGTCGTCGAGTTCCTGCGCGACCACGTGTACTGGCGGCGCAATTTCCACCCGGAGGACCCGCCGGCCATCTCCACCGCGGCGGCGGCGCACCCCGACTACCAGGCCTTCGAGGCGCGCATGCGCCGCGAACTGCACCAGCTGTCGGCGGCGCTGAAGAAGTCGGTGCCGTTCCACAGCCCGCGCTACATCGGCCACATGGCCTCCGACCTGCTGCTGCCGGGGCTGGCCGCGCAGATCCTCACCCTGCCCTACAACCCCAACAACGTGTCCGAGGACGCTGCGCCGGTCACGGTGGACCTGGAGGTCCAGGTGGGCCTGCAGCTGGCCGGCATGCTGGGCTACGCCCACGACCCACGGCAGCCCGGCTGCGCGTTCGGCCACCTCACCTCCGGCGGCACGGTGGCCAACTACCAGGCGCTGCGGCTGGCGCTGGCGCAGAAGGCGTTCCCGGTGGCGCTGGTGGCGGCCGGCGTACCCGACCTCGCGCTGCCCGAGGACGTCTGGCAGGCCTTCAACCTGCATCCGCACGCGGCCACCGCGCTGCTGGCCGCGTGGCAGGCCTGGCTGGCGCAGGCGAGCCCCGGCGATCGCCGCCGCTGGCAGGCGCGGGTGCAGGGCGAGCGCCTCGAGCAGCGCGGGCTGGTCGGCTTCTTCGCCGCCCATCCCACCCTGAAGGTGCCAAAGGTGCTGGCGCCGATCACCGCGCATTACTCGTGGAGCAAGGGCTGCAAGCTGCTGGGCCTGGGCCGTGCCCAACTGGAACTGCTGCCCGAGCGCGGCATGCGCATCGACGTCGAGGCGCTGGACGCGACGCTGGACCGCTGCCTGCGCGAGCGTCAACCGGTGCTGGCCGCCGTGGCCGTCATGGGCACCACGGAATACGGCACGATCGACCCCATCGATGCGGTGGTGGCGGCCCGCGAGCGCTTCGCCGCGCGCGGCCTCGGCTTCCCGGTGCACGTGGACGCCGCCTGGGGCGGGTACCTTGCCACCCTGTTCCGCGAGGTGGACGGCAGCCTGCGGCCGCGCGACGCCATCGCCGCCGAGTTCGCCGCGTTCCCGTCGCCCGGCGTGTATGCCGCCATTGCGGCGCTGGGCGATACCGACTCGGTCACCGTCGATCCGCACAAGCTGGGCTACCTGCCCTACGGCGCCGGCGCCTTCGTCTGCCGCGACCACCGCGCAATGGCGCTACTGGCGGAGGAGGCCGACTACGTCTTCCACGGCGACACTCCGCAGGATTACCTGAACCGCTACCGCAGCCTGGGGCAGTTCATCCCGGAAGGCTCCAAGTCCGGCGCGGCAGTCGCGGGTGTGTACGTGACCCACAAGGTGCTGCCGCTGGACCACGCGCACTTCGGCCAGCTGCCCGCGCAGACGATCCGCGCCGCCGAAGCCTGCCACGCGCGTGCGCTGCGGTTCGCGGACGAGATGGCCGGCGTGGTGCGCGCGGTGGTGCCGTTCGCACCCGACAGCAACCTGGTCTGCTTCGCGCTGAATCCGGTCGGCAACCGCCGCGTGGCCGCCGCCAACGCCTTCGTGCGCCGCCTGCACGACGAATTGCGCATCGACCCGCGCCGGCCGCTGCAGGACAAGCAGTTCTTCGGCTCCGTCACCACGCTGCGACCCGAGGCGCTGGGCGGGACCGAGACGCGCCGCATCCTCGACGCACTCGGCCTGGACCCCGCGACGCTTGGCGAAGAGGGCGGCGACCGGCTGGTGATCCTGCGCCACACCCTGATGAATCCCTACCTGCTCGACCACGAGAACGGCATCAGCTACGTCGACCGCTACTTCGACTACCTTGCCGGGCGCGTGCAGGCGCTGGCCGCCGAGGCCGGCCCGCACGCATCGGACGCACGCGACACTCCGGGAGCCCTGCGCGCATGACCCCCCCGCCCCGTACCGACGCCACCCGCGCCTGGGTGCACGACGCCATCGCCCTGCTGGAACAGGAGGCCACGCGTTCGGCCGACACCCACCTGCTGCGGCTGGACTTTCCCGGCTTCCCCGACATCGCGTTCTACTTCAAGGACGAGGCCAGCCACCCGACCGGCAGCCTCAAGCACCGGCTCGCGCGCTCGCTTTTCCTGTACGCGCTGTGCAACGGGCGGCTGCGCCCCGGCCAGACCGTGGTGGACGCGTCGTCCGGCAGCACCGCGATCTCCGAGGCGTGGTTCGCGCGGCTGCTGGGCCTCTCGTTCGTCGCGGTGATGCCGGCCTGCACCGCGCCGCAGAAGATCCGCGACGT
The DNA here is from genome assembly GCA_036405455.1 of Thermomonas sp. Classification (GTDB taxonomy): domain Bacteria; phylum Pseudomonadota; class Gammaproteobacteria; order Xanthomonadales; family Xanthomonadaceae; genus Thermomonas. The sequence goes on from DASWXO010000067.1 coordinate 4,377, forward strand.
GCAGGCGCTGGGCGGCCACTGCGACCTGGTGGAGGATCCCGCGCAGGTGCATGCCCGCGCCGCGGAGCACGCCGCCAACGGCGCCTGCCACCTCGACCAGTTCGGCCTGGCCGAACGCGCCACCGACTGGCGCGGGAACAACAACATCGCCGAATCCATCCTCGGCCAGCTGCGCCGTGAGCCGCAGCCGGTCCCCGCCTGGATCGTCTGCGGCGTGGGCACCGGCGGCACCTCGGCCACCATCGGCCGCTACCTGCGCTACCGGCGGCTGGACACGCGCCTGTGCGTGGCGGAACCGACCGGCAGCGGCTACGTGCACGGCTGGCGCACGCGCGACCGCAGCGTCGTGGCCAGCCAGCCCACGCGCATCGAAGGCATCGGCCGGCCGCAGGTGGAACCCGGCTTCCTGTTCGACGTGGTGGACGCCGTGGTGGAGGTGGACGATGCTGCCTCCATCGCCGCCGCGCTGCTGCTGGAGGACCTGCTGGGCACCCGCTACGGCGGCTCCTCGGGCACCAATTTCACCGCGTGCCTGCGGCTTGCTGCGGACATGCGCGCGCGCGGCGAACGCGGCAGCGTCGTCACCCTCCTGTGCGACCGCGGCCAGCGCTACCAGCAGACCATCTTCGACCCGGGTTGGCGCGCGGCGCACGGACTGGACATCGCGCCATGGCAGGACGCGCTGCGCGACGCCCTGCAGCGGGGCGTGCTGGCGACGCCCGCGGGCGCATGAGCCACCACGACCTGCGCAGCTTCCTGTCCGCGATCGAGCGCAACGGGCACCTGCAGCGCGTGGCGGCGGCGGTCGACCCCGAGCTGGAAACCACCTCCCTCAGCCTGCGCGCCCTGCGCGCCGGCGGCCCCGCGCTGCTGATGGAACACCCCATCGGCAGCGCCCATGCCTACCTCGGCAACCTGTTCGGCCACCGCGACCGCATCGAGGCGGCGCTGGCAGGCAGGCCGCTGGCCTCCCTGCGCGAACTCGGCGAACTGCTGGCCGCGATCCGCGAGCCGCGCTGGCCGTCCAGCCTGCGCGATGCGCTGGCCACATGGCCGGAACTGGCGCAGCTGGCCCACGTGGCACCGCGACCGGTGCGCGACGCCGCCTTCCTGCACGAGACGCTGGAAGGCGCCGACGTCGACCTGGGCCGCCTGCCGATCCAGCGCTGCTGGCCGGAGGACGCGGCCAAGCTCATCACGCTGGGGCTGGTCGTCACCCGCGGCACCCGCAAGCGGCGGCAGAACGTGGCGGTCTACCGCCAGCAGGTGATCGGCCCCAACCGCCTCATCATGCGCTGGCTGCCGCACCGCGGCGGCGCGCTGGATTTCGCCGACTGGAAGGCCGCGCATCCCGGCCAACCCTTCCCGGTGCTGGTGGCGATCGGTGCCGACCCGGCCACCCTGCTGGCAGCGGTCGCGCCGATCCCCGACACCCTCTCCGAATACGAATTCGCCGGGCTGCTGCGCGCGGAGCGCACCCGCGTCTGGCGCAGCGCCTCGACCGGGCTGGACGCGCCGGCCGGTTGCGAGATCCTGCTGGAGGGCACCATCGATCCGGACGAGACCGCGCTGGAAGGCCCGCTCGGCGACCACACCGGCTACTACAACGCGCAGGACCACTTCCCGGTGATGACCGTCCAGCGCATGCACCTGCGCAAGGACGCGATCTACCAGGGCAGCTACATGGGGCGGGCGCCCTTCGACGAACCGTCGGTGATGGCGATGGCGTTGAACGACGTGTTCGTCCCGCTGCTGCGCAAGGTGTTCCCGGAGATCGTGGATTTCTACCTGCCGCCGGAAGCGTGTTCCTACCGCATCGCGGTGGTCAGCATCCGCAAGCAGTACCCCGGACACGCGCGCCGGATCATGATGGGTATCTGGTCCTACCTGCGCCAGTTCACCTACACCAAGTTCGTGATCGTCACCGACGAGGACATCGACGTACGCGACTGGTCGCAGGTGATCTGGGCGATCTCGACCCGCGTCGATCCAGTCCGTGACAGCGTGCTGGTCGACAGGACTCCGATCGACTACCTCGATTTCTCCAGCCCGACGCCTCACCTCGGCTCGAAACTCGGGCTGGACGCGACCAACAAATGGCCGGCGGAAACCAGCCGGACCTGGAGCAAGCCGATCCAGCTGGATGCCGCGGTGGAAACGCGCGTGGATGCGCTTTGGCGCGGCGTGCTGGCTACGCAGGAAGCGCCTGTCCGGCCGCGGTAGCCGCGCTCCGGACAGCCGCCGGCGCGGGCTGCGGGGCGCGCGGCTCAGTGCGCCGCTTCGCTCCAGTCGTGATCCTCGAACATCCGGGGATACTGCGCCAGCGCGTCCTGCATCGGCGCCAGTTCGGCCTTGCCGAACGTGCCGGCCCGCGCGGCGTTGGCACCGGCGATGAACGTCGCCAGCAGCCCGTGCAGAGCGGCATCCGCGTCCGGCTTGAGCGTGCAGTGGGCGATCATGTCCTGGATCGCGGCATCGATCTTGTCCACCGCGTTGTCGCGCTGGACGTCGTCCAGGTGGCCCATCTCGTAATGATGGAGCGTCTCGGTCGCCTCGCGCAGGTTGCGCATGCCGGCGCGCAGCGGTGCATCGGTGGCCCAGCGCTGCGCCGGCGCCTGCGGCTGGGCGTCGTGGCCGGCGTGGGCGGCAGGATCGTGGTGGGCAGTGGACTGCGCCGCGACCGGCGCCGCGAACAGCGCGCCGGCCAGCGCCAGCGCGGACATCGACAGGATCGTCCTGGACAGCATGGTTCATCTCCGATGCCGCGGGCCGATGCCCGCGTTCGACGCCACCATCGCACCCGTCCGCGCGCGACGCTCTGACCCACGTCAACCCGGCATCGCCCGGCACGATTGACCCATGTCAATGACGTCGGCGCAGGCACGCCAGACCATGCCCGCTCCCCACGGCGGAGCCCGCGCATGCAACTGGTCTGTCCCGCCGGCAACCTGCCGGCCCTGCAAGCGGCGGTGGACGCCGGCGCCAACGCGGTCTACGCCGGTTTCCGCGACCAGACCAACGCGCGCGCCTTCCCCGGCCTCAATTTTTCCGACGACGAACTGCGCGCCGGCATCCGCTATGCGCACGCCAGGAATGCCAAGGTCTACCTCGCTCTGAACACCTACCCCGACAGCGTGCGGCTGGCGGACTGGCATGCCGCCGTCGACAAGGCCGCCGCGCTCGGCGCCGACGCCATCATCGCCGCCGAACTGGCCGTGCTGGATTACGCCGCCCGCACCCATCCACAGCTGCCGCGCCACCTGTCCGTGCAGGGCAGCGCGACCACGGCGCCGGCGTTGCGCTATGCGTTCGAACGCTTCGGCATCAGCCGCGCGGTGCTGCCGCGGGTGTTGTCGCTCCAGCAGGTGGAACGCCTGTGCGAGAAGTCGCCGGTAGCGCTGGAAGTGTTCGCCTTCGGCAGCCTCTGCATCATGGTGGAAGGCCGCTGCCAGCTGTCCAGCTACGTCACAGGCGCCTCGCCCAATCGCCACGGCGTGTGCTCGCCGGCGAAATTCGTGCGCTGGGACGAGCACGGCGACGGCAGCCGCAGCGTGCGCCTGAACGACGTGCTGATCGACGAATTCAAGCCCGAGGAACCGGCCGGCTACCCCACCGTGTGCAAGGGCCGCTTCGCCGTCGGCGACGAGGTCTTCCATGCGCTGGAGGAACCTACGAGCCTCAACACGCTGGAACTGCTGCCGCGGCTGAAGCAGATCGGCGTGGCGGCGCTGAAAATCGAGGGCCGCCAGCGCGGCGTCGCCTACGTCGGCTCGGTGACCCGCACCTGGCGCAAGGCCATCGACCAGGCCATCGCCGACGCCGCGCACTGGCAGGCACGGCCCGAGTGGCAGGCGGAACTGTCGCGCCATGCCGAAGGCCACCAGACCACGCTGGGCCCGTACCACCGCGCCTGGCACTGAAAGGAAGCACGATGAAACTGAGCTTGGGCCCGCTGCAGTATTTCTGGCCGCGCGAGCGCACGCTGGCGTTCTACCGCGAGGCCATCCACTGGCCGGTGGACATCGTCTACCTCGGCGAAACGGTGTGCAGCAAGCGCCGTGAACTGCGCACCGCCGACTGGCTGGCGCTGGCGGAGGAACTGGCCGCATCGGGCAAGCAGATCGTGCTGTCCACGCTGGCGCTGATCGAGGCCGAATCCGAGCTCAGCGTGCTGGACCGGCAGGTCTCCCACGGCGGCTTCTGGATCGAGGCCAACGAACTCTCCGCGGTGCAGCTGTGCAGGGAACAGGGCCGCCCGTTCGTGGCCGGCCCCACCCTCAACGTCTACAACCACCGCGCACTGGCGATGCTCGGCGAAGACGGGCTGCGTCGCTGGGTGCCCGGCGTCGAGCAGGGCCGCACGTTGATCGGCGAACTGAAGGAGGCCTTGGTCGCGGACGGCGCCGCGATGCCGGAACTGGAGGTGATCGCCTGGGGCCGGCTGCCGCTGTCGTTCTCGGCGCGCTGCTTCACCGCGCGCGCGCTCGATGTGCCGAAGGACCAGTGCGGCTTCCGCTGCATCGACTATCCCGACGGCCTGCCGCTGGCCACCCGCGAAGGTCGCCCGTTCCTGCGCATCAACGGCATCTCGGTGCAGGGCGAGGAAACCACCGACCTCGGGCCGGAGCTGCCCGGACTGCGCGCGCTGGGCGTGGACATCCTGCGCCTGTACCCGCAGGCCGAGGGCATGGCGGCGGTGGTGCGGCATTTCGACGCGGCGCGCAGGGACGACGGCACCCCGGTCCGTCTCGGCGAACGCAACGGGTATTGGCATGGTGAACCCGGCATGCGCCGGGCGGTCTAGCCACGGGTTGGGAAGGGTTGGCACAGGGACGTGCCGTTTCCCGGCCTGCGCCGACCGGCGGCACACGCCCGCGCCAACGCGGCGCGGGCTCAGGCCTCGCGGCGGCGGGCGGCCCGCGCCGCGCGG
>DASWXO010000068.1:0-3693 GCA_036405455.1 Thermomonas sp.
CGCCTCTGGTTGCCGGGCGCGCTGCAGGCCGGGCGCGACGACTACCTCGACGAGCTGCGGGCGCTGGCACGCAGCGCCGGCGTGGACGCGGCGCTGGCGATCACCGCGCCGACGGCCGCGATCGCCGAGGCGTACGCGGCCAGCGACCTGGTCCTGCAGCTGTCGCGCAAGCCGGAAGCGTTCGGGCGCACGGTGATCGAGGCGCTGTCGGTGGGGCGGCCCGTACTGGGCTGGGCGCATGGTGGCGTCGGCGAGCTACTTGCCGAACTGCAACCGACGGGCGCGGTGCCGGCGTTCGACGCCGCTGCACTGGCGACGCACGCGCGCGCGCTGCTGCAGGCCCCGCCATCGCCACCGGCGGCGATGCCCTATACCCTGCGCGCAATGCAGGAGGCGACCTTGGCGCTGTACGGGGACATGGTCATATGACGACGGACATCACGACGCAGTCCGTGGGCTGGCGCTGGGCGCCCGCCTGGGTGCTGACCTTCGTGGCCCTCTGGCCCGCGCGCGGCGTCGCCGAGGCGGTGCTGGTGCTGGGCGCGCTGGCGGGCCTGGCGAAGCTGCTCGCCAGTCGCTTCCACGGTGGCGACCGGTTGCTGGGGGGGCCGGCCTGGGCACTGACGTCGGTCCTGTTCGCCGCCTACTGGTTGCCCGAAGTGCTGGCGGCGGTGGACGCCGAGGACGGCCTGCGCGCGCTGCGCGAGGTGCTGGTCGACCTGCGCTACCTGCCGTTCCTGTGGGTCGCAGCGGCCGCGGTGGCCAGCGAGCCCGGCCGGCGACGGACGTTCGGGGGACTGGCCGTGATCGCGCTGGCGTGGACCGCGGATGCGCTGGTCGAGGCGGCCACCGGCACCAGCCCGCTGTTCTGGCTGCTGGACCAGGCCAAGCATGCGATCAGCGGCCATGGCATGTGCTCGGCCAGCGAGATCGCCGAGGCCGACCGCTTGGCGGGCGTGTTCGGTCCCTGCAATCTCAAGCTGGGCATCGTCTTGGCCAGCCTGTCGCCATTCGCCCTGGCGGCGGCACGCCAGCGGTTGGGGCAGGCAGGCTGGCTGCTGGCCGCGGCGGCGATCGGGCTGGTGTTGATCCTTGCGGGATCGCGCGCGTCGTGGCTGACCTTCGCGCTGGTGCTGGTATGGACCGGCTGGCGCGCGCTGGGTGGCCGCAAGCTGGCGGCGGTGTTCGTGGCCGGCGCGCTGGCGCTGGCCGCGGCCACCGCGGTGTCGCCGCAGGTCCGCGAACGCGTGCAGCGCACCACCCTCGCGCTGACCACCCAGCCGGACGGGCTGGACGCCGCGCTGTCCGGTCGGGGCCGCATCTGGTCCGCCGCACTCTGCATGGCGCGGGCGCATCCGGTGAACGGCGTCGGGCCGCGTGCGTTCCGCGAAGCCTTCCCCGCCTGCGATCCGGAGCCCGGCAAGCCCGCGGCCTGGGGCAGCGGTGCGGCGTACCACGCCCACCAGGTCGTGCTGGAAGTGCTCAGCGAAACCGGCGCGCTCGGCCTGCTGCTGTGGTTGGCCGGCGCGGCGCTGGCCTGGCGCGCCTGGCGCTATGCCGAGCCCGATGCGCGCGAGCGTGCCCGGCCGGCGATGCTGGCGCTGGCGGCGAGCGTGTTCCCGCTCAACACCCACCTCGCGGCGTATTCGACGTTCTGGGGCAGCGTGCTGCTGCTGCTCGCCGCGCTGTACGCGGGCAGCCTGTGGGGCCGCGATGGCCCCGGCGATGCCGCTCAGTCGTAGCGCGAACGACCGTCCGGCTGGCGCTTGAAGCGCCGGTGCAGCCAGAGGTACTGCGATGGCGCCGCGCGCACCATCGCTTCGATCGCCGCGTTGACCCCGGTGCTGTCGGCCACGGCGTCTTCGGTCGGGAACGGCGCCAGCGGTTCGCCGACCCGCAGCACGTAGCGGTCGCCCTCGCGGCGATGGAAGAACGGCACCACCGCGCAGCCGGTCATCCGCGCGAACTGGTGGGTGGCGGTGATGGTGGCGGCGGGGATGCCGAAGAACGGCGCGAACACGGTGTCCTTGCCGCGCATGTCCTGGTCCGGTGCGTACCAGAGCACGCCGCCGCGCTTGAGGTGGCGGATCGCCGCGCGGGTGTCGCCGTTGCCGAACATCGCGCTGGCATAGCGCAGGCGCCCGCGCAGCACGGCCCACTCCATCACCGGGCTGCGATGCTTGCGGTACATGCCGGCCAGCGGCACGTGGTCGCACAGCAGGCGGCCGCACAGCTCCAGCGTCATGAAGTGGCCGGAGACCAGCAGCACGCCTCGACCTTCGGCCTGCAGGCGCTGGAGGATGTCCAGTCCCTCGATGCGGGCGCTGGCGCGCATCGGCGCGATATCTCCCCACCAGGCGCGGGCGAACTCGAACAGGCCGATGCCGACGTCGCGGAAGTTGGCGCGCAGCAGCGCTTCGCGCGCCGCGGCGTCCAGCTCCGGCAGGCACAGCGCCAGGTTGGTGCGCGCCGCCTCGCGGCGGTCCGGCAGCAGGCGCAGCGCCAGCCAGCCGGTGGCGGCGCCCAGCGCGCGCTGCAGGCCCCAGGGCAGCCGTGCCAGCGCCATGCACAGGCCCACGCCCAGCCACACGGGCCAGTGGCGCGGTGCCAGCGAAGGGCGGTCGGGCGGCGTTGCGGTCATGCGTCGATTCTAGTGGCTACCCCAATGGCTGGCGACGCGCGATGGCGATGGCGTTCGTAAGGCGATCGACGCCCTGTGGCCGCGCGGCTTCGTTATCCTGTGCGGATGCGGGCCGATCTCACAGAGCGTGTGCTGCGCGGCCTGTATTCGGCCGCGTTGTACCTGCTCGTCCCGGTCACGCTGTACCACCTCGTCTGGCGCGGGTTCCGCCAGCGCGCCTACTTCCAGCGCTGGGACGAACGCTACGCGAGTTATCCGCAAGCGATGCCCGCCGCGCCGCTGTGGCTGCACGCGGTGTCGGTGGGCGAAGTGAACGCCGCGGCGCCGCTCGTCGACCGGTTGCGGGCGCTGCGGCCGGACCTGCCGCTGGTGATCACCACGATCACGCCGACCGGTTCCGAGCGCGTACGGGCCCTGTGGGGCGACGCGATCATCCACGTCTACCTGCCCTATGACCTGCCCGGCGCGGTCGGCCGGTTCCTCGAGCGCTTCCGCCCGGCGCTGGCGCTGATCGTGGAGACCGAGCTGTGGCCGAACCTGTTGTTCGGCTGCCGCGAGCGCGGTATTCCCACCTACATCCTCAACGCGCGCCTGTCGGCCCGGTCCCTGCGCGGTTACCGCGTGCTGGGCCCGCTGATCCGGCGCGCGCTGGGCAGCGTGCACCGGGTCGCCGCGCAGTCGGAAGACGATGCGCGGCGCTTCCTTGCGCTGGGCGCGCGGCCGGAGGCCCTGCAGGTCACCGGCAACCTGAAGTTCGACATGGCCGAGGTGGATGCGGCCGGCTTCGCCGCCGACTTCCGCGCGGCGTTGGGCAACCCGCGCCCGGTGTGGATCGCCGCGAGCACCCATGAGCACGAGGAAGCGGCGGTGCTGGAGGCGCATCGCCGCCTGTGCGCCACCCACCCGGAGGCCCTGTTGCTGTGGGCACCCCGCCATCCCGAGCGCTTCCGCGCCGCGGTGCAGGGGGCGCGCGAGGCCGGCTTCGCCGTGGCCTGCCGCAGCGTGGATGGTTGGCCTGCGTCCGGTACGCAGGTGTTCGTGATCGACACGCT
>DASWXO010000069.1:0-4880 GCA_036405455.1 Thermomonas sp.
CGGGCGCAGCCACTTCAGCTTGCCGCTCTTGCGCACCTTGGCCTGCTGCTCGACCAGGCGGTGGCTGTAGTACAGCGGGGCCGGCATGAATTCCGGTGCCTCGTTGCAGGCGTAGCCGAACATCAGGCCCTGGTCGCCCGCACCCTGGTCTTCCGGCTTCTTGCGGTCCACCCCCTGGTTGATGTCGGGCGACTGCTTGCCGAGCATGTTGATGATGGCGCAGGTGTGGCCGTCGAAGCCGACGTCGGAGTTGTCGTAGCCGATGTCGTTGATGACCTTGCGCGCCAGCGCCTCGATGTCCACCCACGCGCTGGTGGTGACCTCGCCAGCCACGATGGCGGCGCCGGTCTTCACCAGCGTCTCGCAGGCCACGCGGGCGTGCTTGTCCTGGGCCAGGATCGCGTCCAGCACCGCATCGGAGATCTGGTCGGCGATCTTGTCCGGATGGCCCTCGGAGACCGATTCGGAGGTGAAGAGGTAGTTGGACATCGGCTTTATATCCTTGCATTCGGATGAAAAGATGGGCGCGCATGATACAGCGACGCGGCCGGGGATGCATCCTGCGCCCGTTACGGCCCCCGGCGTGTTGGGCGAACGTTAAGCGGCCGGGCGTCATCGCGCCGTCATGGCGCTGCCATCGGGCTGTCCCGGCGGGTGCGCAGGCTGCGGGCCAACGCCGCGGACCCGACCCTTCGCCATGCTCCAGCTCGAACAGCGCCTGCAGCAGCGTTTCCCGCACTGGTTCCGCGGCCGCCGCGCGGTCCTCGCCCGGCCGCTGCTGCGCGGTATCGCGCGCTGGTCGCGGCTCGACGAGGTCGATGCGTTCCTGGGCGCCAACCGCCATCTGCGCGGCTTCGACTTCGTGGCGGCGGCGATGCGCCATCTCGGCGCCGGCTACGTGGCAGCGGACGCCGACCGCGCGCGCATCCCGGCCCGCGGCCGCCTGCTGGTGGTGGCCAACCATCCTTCCGGTGCGCTGGATGCGCTGGCCCTGCTGGACCTGGTGGGGCAGGTGCGGCGCGACGTGCGCATCGTCGCCAACGACGTGCTGACCGCCCTGGACGGGTTGGACGACCTGCTGCTGCCGGTGCGCATCCTCGGTGGCCGCCCGGCCGTGGACAGCCTGCGCGCGATCGAGGCCGCGCTGGCGCGCGAGGAATGCGTGATCGTGTTCCCGGCCGGCGAGGTCTCCCGCCTGGGGCCGCGCGGCATCCGCGACGGGCGCTGGCGGCGCGGCTTCCTGCGGTTTGCCCGGGCCTGCGGGGCGCCGGTGTTGCCGGTGCACGTGCAGGCCCGAAATTCGGCTCTGTTCTACGGGGCCTCGGCGCTGTTCAAGCCGGCGGGCACCGCGCTGCTGGCGCGCGAGATGTTCGCCCGCCGCGCGCGGCGGGTGGTGCTGCGGGTCGGCACGGCGCGCCCGCTGCCGGCCGGCGTCGACGACGCCACGCTGCTGCGCACGCTGCGCCGCGACCTGTATGCGCTGGGCGCCCGGCGTCCGTCCACCGGACAGGATGCGGAGGTCGGCCCGGGGCCGGTGGTGGAGGCCGTGGCTGAGCCGGTGGCGCCGGCGCTGGTGCGGGCGGCGGTGGCCACGCTGCGGGTGCTGGGGCGTACGGGCGACGGCAAGGAGATCCGGGTGGGCACGCTGGCGGCGGGGTCGCCGCTGCTGCACGAGATCGGCCGCCTGCGCGAAACGACCTTCCGCGCGGTCGGGGAAGGCACCGGCCGGCCGCTGGACCTGGATGCCTGGGACAGCTGGTACGAACACATCGTGCTGTGGGACGCGGCTGCCGATCGCATCGCCGGCGCCTATCGCGTCGCGCGCGGCGCGCCGGTGCTGGCCGCGCACGGCCTGCGCGGCCTCTACACCGCCAGCCTGTTCGACTACGGCGAGGACGCGCTGGTGCGCATCGCGCAGGGCATGGAGCTGGGGCGCAGCTTCGTGGTGCCGGCCTACTGGGGCAGCCGCAGCATCGACTACCTCTGGCAGGGCATCGGCGCCTACCTGCGCGCCTACCCGAAAGTGCGCTACCTGTTCGGCGCGGTGTCCATCAGCGCGGCGCTGCCGGCGGCGGCGCGCGCGCAGATCGTGGCCCACTACGCCCATTGGCACGGTGGCCCGGACGGCGAGGCGCGCCCGCATCGCCCGTTCCACTACGAAGCCGCGCTGCCGGACGATGCCGCGCTGGATGCCGACACCGCCTTCCGCGTGCTGAAGGGCAACCTCGATGCGCTCGGTGCGCAGGTGCCGATGCTCTACAAGCAGTACGTCGAGCTGTGCGAGCCGGGCGGTGCGCGGTTCCTCGCCTTCGGGGTGGATCCCGATTTCAGCGACGCGGTGGACGGCTTGATCGAAGTGGACATCCAGCGCATGCGGCCGAAGAAGCGGCAGCGCTACCTGGGTGGCGACGCCGCGTCGTCGCCGGCCGCGCAGGCGGTGGGCTAGGTGGACGCCGCCGGCCCCGGCAACGGCGCGCCGGCGGCGCGTCCCGCCGCGGCCGTCCTTCGGCAGGCGCCGGCCGTGCGCCGTCGTGCGGTCTTCCTCTCCGACGTGCACCTGGGTGCGCGCCATTGCCACGCCGATGCGCTGGCCGACTTCCTCGACGGCCTGCGCTGCGACCGGCTCTACCTGGTCGGCGACATCGTGGACCTGTGGTGGATGGCGCAGCGGCGGCCGCACTGGGGCATGGCCCACCAGCGCGTGGTCGAGGCGCTGCACGCGCAGCGCCGCGCCGGTGCGGAACTGGTCTACATCCCGGGCAACCATGACCGCCCTCTTCGCCAGCTCTGCGGCCTGGCGTTGCCGGCGATGCGGGTGCGCCGCCGCGCCATCCATGTCACCGCCGACGGCCGGCGCCTGCTGGTGGTGCACGGCGACGAGTTCGATGCGGTCACGCACTTCGGGCGCCTGCAGGAGAAGATCGGCGACTGGCTGTACTACCGCCTGCTCACCGGCAACCAGTGGCTCAATGCCGCGCGCGGCCGGCTGGGGTTGCGCTACTGGTCGCTGGCCGATTTCCTGAAGTCGAAGAGCGGGGCGGCGGAGCGCTACATCGCCCGCTACGTGCAGGCGGGACTGGACGCGGCGCGCCGGCGCGGCCTCGACGGCATCGTCTGTGGCCACATCCATCGCGCCTCGCTGGTCCAGCAGGACGGACTCATCTACGCCAACGACGGCGATTGGGTGGAAAGCCTGACGGCGCTGGTGGAGGAGCGGGACGGCACGTTGCGGTTGCTGGGGCACGACGGCCGCGCGCTGGCCGAGCTGCCGCCGCGCCGCCCGGCGCCGATCGATGGGATGGCTGTTCCCCGCGCCGCCTAGCGCCGCCGCCGTTGGGGCGCGCGGCGTGGTACTTCTTGCGTATGGACTCCGTGACCCATCTCTTCTACGGCGGCGTGATCGCCGCGGCCATCGCACCGAAGCAGCACCGCCGCGCCGCATTGCTGGCCGGCATGGCGTTGAACACGCTGCCCGACCTCGATGTGCTGCCGCTGCTGCTCAGCGACGATCCGGTGGTGCGGATGACCTGCCACCGCGCGGCCACCCATTCCTGGCTGGTGCTGCCGCTGGTGGCCTGGGCGCTCTGGGTGTTCTTCCGACGGCGCGGCGGGCGGGTGGCGCAAGCACCGGCGCGCTGGTGGTGGGCGATCTTTGCCTGCCTAATGGCGCATCCGCTGCTGGACAGCTTCACCATCTACGGCACGCAGCTGCTGTGGCCGCTGCCGGTCCGGCCTCTGATGTGGGGCTCGCTGTTCATCATCGATCCACTGTTCACCCTGCCGTGGCTGCTGGCGTTCGCGCTGGCGATGGTGGCGGGCACGCGACGCTGGGGCGGGCGCGCGTTGGCCACCGGTATCGCGCTGGGCGTCGGCTATCTCGGCTGGTCGCTGGCGGCGAAGTTCGCGGTGGAGCGCGCGGCGGCGCGTTCGCTGGCGACGCTGGGATTGGCGGATGCGCCACGCTTCTCGGTGCCGATGCCGTTCAACACGCTGCTGTGGCAGGTCACCGCGATGACGCCGGACGGCTTCGTGGTGGGCGAGCGGTCGCTGGCCGCGGATCGCGGGCCCATGCGCTTCACCGCCTATCCCTCCGATGTCGTCGCCTTGGCCGAGGCGGGTGACCTCCCGGTGGTGCGGCGCCTTGGATGGTTCAACCACGGCTTCATGAAAGCGCAGGTGCGCGATGGCGTGCTGGTGCTCAGCGACCTGCGCATGGGGCTGGAACCCGACTACACCTTCAACTTCGCGGTCGCGCGGCGCGCGGGCGGGCAATGGCAGCCGTTGGCGCCGCCGGAGCAGCTGCGGTTCCCGTGGCAGGCGACCCGCCGCCTGCCTGCGCTGTGGGAACGGATCTGGCGCCAGCCGGCCGCCGGTCAGGCGGCTTCCGGCAGTCCCGGCGGCACGCCCGCGGCCAGCGCATCGAAGTAGTCGCGGGTCAGCCGCAGCTGCTCGTCCGCGGTCTGCGCGCGGTTGACCACGGCGCGGAAGGCCGCGTTCTCCGGCCGGTCCTTCGCGTACCACCCCAGGTGCTTGCGGGCGATCCGCACGCCCGCCTCTTCGCCATAGAAGGCGTGCAGCGCGTGCAGGTGGCCCAGCAGGATGTCGCGCACCGCGGCCGGCGACGGTTCCGGCAACTCCTCGCTGGTGGCGAGGTAGTGCGCCACGTGGCCGGGCAGCCACGGCCGGCCCTGCGCGGCGCGGCCGATCATCACCGCGTCGCAGCCCGTGCGCTCCAGCACGAAGGCGGCCTTGCGCGGCGAGTCGATGTCGCCGTTGGCGACGACCGGGATGGCCAGCATCGCCTTGACCGCGGCGATGGTGTCGTACTCGGCGGTGCCGGTGTACTGCTGGTCGCGGGTGCGGCCATGGATGGCCAGCGC
>DASWXO010000070.1:0-9847 GCA_036405455.1 Thermomonas sp.
CTTCTTCGACAAGCGCAGCAAGTTCGTCCACTACCGCCCGCTGGTCGCCATCCTCAACAACCTGGAATACGACCACGCCGACATCTTCCCGGACGTGGCCGCGATCCAGCGCCAGTTCCACCACCTGGTGCGCACCGTGCCCGGCCGCGGCCGGCTGATCGTCAACGGCCACGATGCCCGCCTCGCCGAGGTGCTGGCGATGGGCTGCTGGACGCCGGTGGAGCGGTTCGGCTTCGATGCCGCTTTCGAATGGAGCGCGCGCAAGCTGCACGACGACGGCAGCCGCTTCGCGGTGCTGCGCGAAGGCCGGGAACTGGGCGTCGTCGACTGGCCGCTGCTGGGCGACCACAACGTGCTCAACGGCCTGGCCGCGCTGGCGGCCTGCGCCGCGGTGGGCGTGGACGTCGCCGCCGTCCTGCCGGCGCTGGCCGCCTTCCGCAGCGTGAAGCGCCGGCTGGAAGTGGTGGGCGCGCACGCCGGCGTCACCGTGTACGACGACTTCGCCCACCATCCCACCGCCATCGCCACCACCCTCGCGGGGCTGCGCGCCAGGGTGGGCGATGCCCGCATCGTGGTGGCGATGGAGCCGCGCAGCAATTCGATGCGGCTGGGTGCGCACGCCGATGCGCTGGCGCCCTCGCTGGACCTGGCCGACGCCGTGGTCTTCCTGGCACGGCCGGAGCTGCCGTGGGACGCCGGCAAGGTGATCGCGGCGCTGCGCGGCGACGGCCGTGCGGTGGCGGATGCCGACGCGCTGCTGGCCGCGCTGGCAGACGGCGTGCGGCCTGGCGACCACGTGGTGTTCATGTCCAACGGCGGCTTCGACGGCGCGCCGCGGCGGTTCGTGGCGGCGTTGCAAGCGTCGTCCTGATCCAATCGTCGGGACGTAGCTCGACGCTCCTGCAGTCCAGCGCGATCCGCGCCCAGCCCTATCGCGGGTGCGCCAGCACGCGCAGGCCGTCCGCGCCGGCCAGACCCTGCAGGTCGGCGGGCAGCGCATGCGCCGGAGGGTCCGGCTTCCACAGGTTCAGCAGGCGCAGGCGGCGACGCAGCTGCATGGTGTCGTAGCGTGCCACCCACAGCGGCGTGCCGTCGTCCAGCCGCGCCGGCGCGGGCCACAGGCGCAGCACCTCGATGCGGTGCGGGTCGGCGGGATCGGCGCGGCGCAGCAGCAGCCGTTCGGGATGCGCGTCCAGCGCCAGCGGCAGCACCGGGCGTTGGGTCGGGGCGACGCCGTCGTCCAGCAGGCCCAGCACGGCCACCCAGTCGGCGGCAGGCTGCACGCGCCAGCCGCGGGCTTCCAGCCGGGCGCGCAGCGGTGCCAGGTCGCCGGCGATCTCGAGATCGAAGCGCTGGCGCGGATCCCCCACACCCTGTGCTTCCCACGTCGCCACCGCCAGCGTCCGCGCGGGCGGTGGCGGCTCGAAGCGCGCCAGTGTCTGCGGTGCGCTGCGGGGCCCCACCCAGCAGGCGGCCAGCAGGAAGGTGCCGTAGAAGGTCCAGCCCAGCGGCCGCATCCAGAACGAGCGCTCGCTGTGGCGGCGGTAGGCGATGCCGATCAGCAGCACCCAGATCGCGCCGAGCAGCACGCCGCCGATGATGTCGCTGAGCCAGTGTGCGCCGAGGTAGAGGCGGGCGAAGCCGACCAGCGCCGTCGCGATGCCGGTCACCAGGTAGGGCCAGACCCGCTGCCGCCCGGGAAGCTCGCGGGCGATCAGCACGGCGAAGAACCCGAACACCACGGTGGTCATGGTCACCGCCACCGACGGGAAGCCGAACCCCGCGGCAGCGATGGGCGGACGCGGCATGTCCACCAGCGCGTCCAGCCCTTCGGTCAGGGCCAGGCCCACCGCAATCGCGCCCAGCCAGTGCACCGCCGCTTTCCAGCGCCGGCGCCACAGCAGCCACAGCAGCGCCGCCAGCGATGCCAGTCCCAGCACCGGCGCGCTGCCGATCGCCGCCAGCGTGGCCATCATCCGGTCCGCCAGCGGATTGCGCAGCGCGAACATGAAGGCGTAGACGTCGTGGTCCAGCAGCAGCGGGCCGCCGCGCAGCATCAGCGACGCGCTGAACCACGCCCACAGCCAGGCCACCGCGAACAGGCACACCGCAAGCAACAGCAGCGGCGCGGATTCGGGGCGGCGGCGGTCGATCAGCGCGGCGGCGTAGCGGCCCAGCAGCGGGTGCTGGTCGCTCCAGCGCAGCAGCCGCGCCAGCAGGCTGTCGGCGTTCATCGCGAACCAGCGCCAGCTGTACAGCACCACCGCCCAGGCCAGCGCCAGGGCCACCAGCAGGCCCAGCAGCACCAGCGCCAGCTTGTCGGCGACCGCTGCCACGGCGTCGTAGGCCTGCCCCAGCGCCCAGCCGGGCAGCAGGAACAGCACGGCCCAGCTCAGGCAGGCGAAGCCGCTGGCCTGCAGGTAGCGCGGCAGCGGCATCTTCGCCATGCCGGCGATGGCCGGCACGAACGGGCGCACCGCGCCGACGTAGCGCGCCACCAGGATGCTCTTGAGGGCATTGCGGCGGAACAGCGCTTCGCCGCGGTCCAGCAATTGCGGATAGCGCCGGAACGGCCACACCCCGCGCAGCGCGTTGCCCCAGCGGCGGCCGATCCAGTAGCTCAGGCCGTCGCCGGCGAAGGCCCCCAGCGCGGCGCAGGCCACGGCATAGGGGCCTGCGATCTCGCCCATGCCGATCAGCACGCCGATCGCCACCATCAGCGGCAGCGCCGGCACGATGGCGCCCAGCACGATCACGGCATCGCAGAAGGCGATCGCGAAGATGAGCAGGCCGGCAGCCTGCGGATGCGCGCCGATCCAGGCAACGGTGTTGTCGAACCATGCGCTGTGCATCGGCCGATTATAGGTGGCGGACGCTACACTTCCGCCCATCGCGGACACGGTGAATGCGCATGACCACGCTCTCCGGCAAGACCCTGTTCATCACCGGCGCCTCGCGCGGCATCGGCCTGGCCATCGCGCTGCGGGCCGCCCGCGACGGCGCCAACGTGGCGATCGCGGCGAAGTCCGCGGTGCCCAATCCCAAGCTGCCGGGCACCATCCACGAGGCCGCGCGCGCGGTCGAGGCCGCGGGCGGACGCGCGCTGGCGCTGAAGTGCGACATCCGCGAGGAGGACCAGGTGCAGGCCGCAGTGGCGGCCACGGTCGATGCATTCGGTGGCATCGACATCCTGGTCAACAACGCCAGCGCGATCTGGCTGCGCGGGACGCTGGACACGCCGATGAAGCGCTTCGACCTGATGCAGCAGGTCAACAGCCGCGGCAGCTTCCTGTGTGCGCAGGCCTGCCTGCCGCACCTGCTGCAGGCACCGAACCCGCACATCCTCACCCTGTGCCCGCCGCCTTCGCTGGATCCGAAGTGGTGGGCCCCCCACACCGCTTACACCCTGGCCAAGATGGGGATGAGCTTCGTCACGCTCGGGCTGTCGGCGGAGTTCGGTCCCCGGGGCGTGGCGGTGAACGCGCTGTGGCCGCGCACCCTGATCGCCACCGACGCGCTGAACATGATCCCGGGCGTACAGGCCGGCAATGGCCGTTCGCCGGCGATCATGGGCGACGCCGCGCATGCGGTGCTGACCCGGCCCGCCACCGGATTCAGCGGGCGGTTCCTGATCGACGACGAGGTGCTGCGCGAGGCCGGCGTCACCGACCTGTCCGGCTATGCCGTGGACCCGTCCCTGCCGCTGCTGCCGGACCTCTACGTCGAGCCCTGACCGCGGCTTCGTGGGATCATTTGCGGATTCCCCCCACGGAGCTCCCGCCATGAAATACCTGCACACGATGGTGCGCGTGCGCGACATCGACGCGTCGCTGCGGTTCTATTGCGACGGCCTGGGCCTGCGCGAGATGCGCCGGATGGAGAACCCGCAGGGCAAGTTCACCCTGGTGTTCCTGGCCGCGCCCGAGAGCCCCGAGGCCGAGATCGAGCTGACCTACAACTGGGGCTCGGACGAGGACTACGGCAGCGCCCGCAACTTCGGCCACCTGGCCTTCCGCGTCGACGACATCTATGCCACCTGCCAGCGCCTGATGGACATGGGCTACACGATCAACCGCCCGCCGCGCGACGGCCACATGGCGTTCGTGCGCTCGCCCGACCTGATCTCGGTGGAGCTGCTGCAGGACGGCCACCTGCCGCTGCAGGAGCCGTGGGCGTCGATGTCGAACACGGGCGTCTGGTGATGGCCGCCAGCGCATCGGTGGACGCGCTGCTGGCGCTGGGGCGCGAGGTCCTGCTGCCGGTCTACAAGCAACGCGAGATGATCCTCGAGCGCGGACAGGGCGCCCGCGTCTGGGACAGCGCCGGCCGCGACTACGTGGATTTCGCCGCAGGCATCGCGGTGTGCAGCCTGGGCCATTGCGATCCCGAGCTCACCGCCGCGCTGGTCGAACAGGCCGGCCGGCTGTGGCACACCAGCAACGTCTTCTACAGCGAGCCGCCGCTGCGGCTGGCGCAGGAACTGGTGGCCGCGTCGCGGTTCGCCGAGCGCGCCTTCCTGTGCAATTCCGGCGCCGAGGCCAACGAGGCCGCGATCAAGCTGGTGCGCAAGTGGGCCGCCGGGCAGGGACGCGCGCCCGACCGCCGCGTCATCGTGACCTGCAAGGGCAGCTTCCACGGCCGCACGCTGGCGGCGGTGACCGCGACCGCGCAGCCCAAGTACCAGGAAGGCTACGAGCCGCTGCCGGGCGGCTTCCGCTACGTCGATTTCAACGATATCGCGCAGCTGGAGGCGGCGATGGTCGGTGGAGACGTCGCCGCCGTGCTGCTGGAGCCCGTGCAGGGCGAGGGTGGCGTGATGCCGGCCGCGCCGGGTTACCTGCAGGCCGTGCGCGCGCTGTGCGACCGCTTCGACGTGCTGCTGGTGCTGGACGAGATCCAGTGCGGCATGGGGCGCACCGGGGTGCTGTTCGCACATTGGGAAGACGCCGTGGCGCCCGACATCGTGACGCTGGCCAAGGCGCTGGGTGGCGGCTTCCCGATCGGCGCGCTGCTGGCCGGCCCCAAGGTGGCGCAGGCCATGCAGTTCGGTGCCCACGGCACCACCTTCGGCGGCAATCCCCTGGCGGCGGCGGTGGCGCGTGTCGCGCTGCGTCGGCTGGCCTCGCAGGAGATCGCCACCAACGTGGCGAAGCAGTCGCAGGCGCTCCGCGACGGCCTCGACGCGATCCATCGCGAGTTCGATCTGTTTTCCGAAGTGCGTGGCCGCGGCCTGATGCTGGGCGCGGTGTTGAAGCCGGAACACGCCGGCAAGGCAGGCGCCATCGGCGACCTGGCCGCGGCGTACGGCCTGCTGCTGCTGCAGGCCGGCCCGGACGTGCTGCGCTTCGTGCCCGCGCTGAACATTGATGACGATGCCATCGCCGACGGCCTGGCGCGGCTGCGGCGCGCGCTGGAGGCGTTCGTGGGCGGCTGAGCCGCCCTCAGCCCAGCGCCTGTGCGAAGTCGGCGACCAGGTCGTCGCCGTCTTCCAGCCCCACCGAGATCCGCAGCAGGTTCTGCGGCGACCGCGGGTTGGCGCCTTCCACCGAGGCGCGATGCTCCACCAAGGATTCGCAGCCGCCCAGCGAGGTGGCGTTGGTGAACACGCGCAGCTTGCCGGCCACCGCCAGCGCGGCGTCGCGGCCGCCGTGCAGTTCGATGCTCAGCATCGCGCCGAAGTCGCGCATCTGCGCCGCGGCGACCGCATGCCCCGGATGCGTGGGCAGGCCGGGCCAGTTGACCCGCGCCACCGCCGGGTGGCTCGCGAGATACGTCGCCAGCTGTCGCGCATTCGCGCAGTGCATCGCCATGCGCGCACCGAGCGAGCGGCAGCCGCGCAGGATCATCCACGCGCTGAAGGGGGCCAGCACTGCGCCGGTGACGTGCAGCCGGTGCGCCACGTGCCGCGCGAACTCGTCGTCGCGGGCGAACACCAGCGCACCGCCCAGCACGTCGCTGTGGCCGCCGAAATACTTGGTCGTGGAGTGCATGACAACGTCGGCGCCCAGCGCCAGCGGGCGCTGCAGCAGCGGCGTGGCAAAGGTGTTGTCCACCACCACCCGCGCGCCGGCAGCGTGGCCGAGGGCAGCCAGCGCGGCGATGTCGCAGACCTTGAGCAGGGGGTTGGACGGCGTCTCGATCCAGAGCATCGCCAGCGGCGCGGCACAGGCGGCGCGCACGGCGTCGAGGTTGGCCATGTCGATCGTCTCGACGACCAGCCCGCGTTCCGGCAGGAATTCGCTGAATAGCATCCGCAGGCCGCTGTAGCAGTCGTCGGGGAACAGGACGCGGCTGCCCGCCGGCAGCGATTCCAGCAACGTCGTGATCGCCGCCATGCCGGAGGCGAACGTCAGCGCCGTGGCACCGCCCTCCAGCGCCTGCAGCGCCTCGCGCAGGCGGTCGTTGGTGGGGTTGCCTTCGCGCTGGTATTCGTAGCCCGCCAGCCGCTCGCCGGCCGGGCCATGGCGGAAGGTGGTGGCCAGGTGGATCGGCGGGGCCACCGCGCCGGTGGCGGGGTCGGCTTCGTTGCCGGCGTGGACGGCGAGGGTACCGGGGCGCATCGTGCTCATGCAGGCCTCAATCGCGGGAAGGAAGGGCTTCGCCGCACTTGCGGCAGAACCAGGCGTCGTCGTCGTGCTCGCCGAGGCTGCATTGCGGGCAGCGCACCTGCACGCGGCCGCGGCTGCGCATGCTGCGCGCGAGCTCCGCGGTGTAGATGCCGGTGGGCACGACGATGATGCTGTAGCCGATGATGATCAGGGCCGAGGTCAGGAAGCGGCCCAAGCCGGTGGCCGGCGACAGGTCGCCGTAGCCCACCGTCGCCATCGTCACCACCGCCCAGTACATGCCGGTGGGAATGCTGTTGAAGCCGTGCTCCGGCCCTTCGACCACGTACATCAGCGCGCCGAAGATCACCGCGATGGTGAGCAGGGTCATCACGAAGATCAGGATCTTGCGGCGGCTGCGGACCAGCGCGTGGGTCAGCATGCCGGCCTCGTCGGAATACTTCACCAGCTTGAGGATCCGGAAGATCCGCAGCAGGCGAAGGATGCGCACCACCGTCAGCGAGGCGCTGGCGGGGAACAGCAGCGACAGGAACGTCGGCACGATGGCCAGCAGGTCGACGATGCCCAGGAAGCTGCGGGCGTAGCGCAACGGCCTGCGCACGACCCAGAGCCGCGCCGCGTACTCCAACGCGAACAGCAGGGTGAACGCCCACTCGGCCACATAGAGCGGCAGGTGCCAGCGCGCCTTGATGGTCGGGTCGCTGTCCAGCAGCACTACCAGCACGCTGGCCAGGATCGCGATGATCAGCGCCAGGTCGAAATTGCGCTCGGCCCGGGTTTCGTGGTGGAACATCAACCGATACAGGCGGTACCGCCACCCCTCGCGGCTGACGGGCTGGAGGGCGGGTGCGAAGAATTCGCCCTCCAGCGGCGCCTCGCCACGTGCATCCGCGCGCTCGCCCATGGCGCGGCTCAGAGGACCGCGAAGGCGGCGCGGGCCGCCTCGAGGGTGGCGTCGATCACGCCATCGTCGTGCGCACTGGAGAGGAAGCCGGCTTCGAACGCGGACGGCGCCAGGTACACGCCGCGCTCCAGCATGGCGTGGAAGAAGCGATTGAACGCGGCGCTATCGCAGGCCATGGCCTGGGCGTACGTATCCACCTTCTCGGCGCTGAAGAACAGCCCGAACATGCCGCCGACGCGCTGCGTCGTGAAGGGGATGCCGGCGTCGCGCGCGGCGGCCTCCAGGCCATCGCAGAGCGCGTGGGTTTTGGCTTCCAGCGCGTCGTGGAAGCCCGGCGCCTGCACCAGCTCCAGCATCGCCAGGCCCGCCGCCATCGCCACCGGATTGCCGCTCAGCGTGCCGGCCTGGTAGATCGGGCCGCTCGGCGCGATCTGCCGCATGAGGTCGGCGCGGCCTCCGTAAGCGCCCACCGGCATGCCGCCGCCGATGACCTTGCCGAAGGTGGTGAGGTCCGGCGTCACGCCGTAGCGCGCTTGCGCGCCCCCAAGCGCCACGCGGAAGCCGGTCATGACTTCGTCGAAGATCAGCAGCGCACCGTGATGCGTGCACAGCGCGCGGAGGTGCTGCAGGTAGCCCTCGCGCGGCGGCAGGCAGTTGGCGTTGCCGACCACCGGCTCGACGATCAGGCCGGCGATGTCGCCGCCGCACTCGTCGAACAGCGCGGTCGCCGCTTCGAAGTCGTTGTAGGGCAGGGTCAGCGTGAGGTCGGCCAGCGCCTTGGGCACGCCCGGCGAGGTCGGTACGCCGAACGTCAGCGCGCCGCTGCCGGCCTTCACCAGGAAGCTGTCGCCGTGGCCGTGGTAGCAGCCCTCGAACTTGACGATGCGACTGCGGCCGGTGGCGCCGCGCGCCAGCCGGATCGCCGACAGGGTTGCTTCGGTGCCGGAGTTCACCATCCGCACCATCTCCATCGACGGCACCAGCCGCGTGATGGCCTCCGCCATGGTGACTTCCAGCGGATTCGGCGTGCCGAACGAGAGGCCGTTGCGCGCGGTCTCGATTACGGCCTCCAGCACCTTCGGGTGGTTATGGCCGACGATCATCGGGCCCCATGAGCCGACATAGTCGATGTAGCGGTTGCCGTCGGCATCGAACAGGTAGGGGCCATCGGCGCGCTGTACGAAGAACGGCTCGCCGCCCACCGATTTGAACGCACGCACCGGCGAGTTGACGCCGCCGGGCATCAGGGCCTGGGCGCGGGTGAACAGGGCGTGGGAGCGTTCGGTGCTGGTCGGCATGGCGGGTCTTCGATGGCGAGGGGAGGGCGGGCCGCGAGGCGGCTTCCGCCGGTCGTCCCGGGGTGGGACAATCGCGGCGACTCCCACGATTATCGCTCCGATGTCGACTCCCGGTTCCGAACGTCCCTACCGCACCTGGATGTGCGTGGTCTGCGGCTACATCTATGACGAGGCGCGCGGTGCGCCGGAGGATGGCCTGGCGCCCGGCACGCGTTGGGAAGACGTGCCGGACACCTGGACCTGTCCGGATTGCGGCGTGACCAAGGACGATTTCGAGCTCTGTGAGATCTGATCCCCCGGTAAGGCGTTACTTCGCGGCCGGGATGCCCGGGCCGAAGGTCAGCGTCGCGCCGTCCTGCAGCTTCAATTTCTCCGCTTCGCCGGCATTGAGCTCCAGCACGTAGCGGGCCGGCGCGTTGCTGGGGTACGAGGGGCATGCGTCGCCCAGCGAGCAGGGCGGCACGTCGCGCTGCTGCGAGACCAGCTTGCGGTCGTTGTCGAAGTACAGGATGTCCAGCGGGATCTTCGTGTTCTTCATCCAGTAGGCCTGCGGCTCCTGCGCGTCGTGGATGAAGAGCATGCCGTGGTCGGTGGCCAGCTTGTCGCGGAACATCAGGCCGCGCGCCCGCTCCGCGTCATCCTTGGCGAGTTCCACGGCATAACGCTGTCCGCCAAGCTCCACCCAGGGCTGGCTGGCGCCCGCGCAGCCGGACATCGCGAAGGCAAGGAGCGGAAGCAGGGCGTAGCGACGCATGGGGGAACTCCGTGTGTGTTTGGTTCGAGCGCGCACCTTGCGCGCGATGCCCGCAATCCGTCAACACGTCAAGACTTCCCAATGCGTGATGTGTAGTCCAAGATGCGCGGCCTCGCAGCTGACGGGTTGTTAGTTGGCGGCGGGGGAGGCAAGGCGGTGGTGCCGGGAGTTGACAGCGATGTGTCTCCGGGTATGATGCGCGGCCCTCCTGCAGGTGGCTTCGGCCGGTGCGGGGGAGCGGAAAAAAGTTCATCGCGGGGTGTTGACAGACGTCGAAACCCCTGTATGATGGGCGGCTCACTCGGACGCTGCGGTGGACGGGGTG
>DASWXO010000071.1:0-13315 GCA_036405455.1 Thermomonas sp.
CTGCGCCTCGAAGGTGGCCGAGAACAGCAGGGTCTGGCGCTGCTTCGGCAAACGGTTGAGGACGCGCTTGATCGCCGGCAGGAAGCCCATGTCGAGCATGCGGTCCGCTTCGTCCAGGACCAGCACTTCCACCGCATCCAGCTTCACGCTGCCGCGGTCCAGGTGGTCGATCAGGCGCCCCGGGCAAGCCACCAGCACGTCCACGCCACGGCGCAGCTGCTCGATCTGCGGCTGCATGCCGACGCCGCCGAACAGCGTGGTCACGTTGAGCTTGAGGTGGCGGCCATAGGTCTTGAAGCTGTCGGCGACCTGCACCGCCAGCTCGCGGGTGGGCACCAGCACCAGCGCGCGCGGCTTGCGCGGGCCGGCCGGCGGGGTTTCCTTGGACAGGCGGTTGAGGACCGGCAGCGCGAACGCGGCGGTCTTGCCGGTGCCGGTCTGGGCGCCGCCCAGCACGTCGTGGCCGGACAGCACCAGCGGGATCGCCTGGGCCTGGATGGGCGTGGGAACGGTGTATTCGTTGTCGGCGAGCGCGCGCAGCAACGCGGGCGCAAGGCCCAGGGATTCGAACGACATGAAGGAACTCCTTGTGACCCGCAGGTGCGGGACGGCCCGGGCGTTCCTGTTGAACCGCGCCGCAGGCAGACGATGGCACGACGCCGGAGATCCGGGCCGTGTCTGCGCGACGAAAGGCGTACGGGGAAGAAAGCCGCGGAAGCGGCCGGCTTGATCAGGAAAAACGCACCTTCCTTCAGAGGAAAGGCGATCAGCCGTGCGCAGAACAGCCCGCATTCTACGCGAAACAGGCGGACGTGCCGCCCGCCCCCTTTCGCCGTTCAGCTTGGCGTGACAGTCTTCCGGCATCCATCCACACGCCCGATCCGCATGAAACTCGAAGTCCGCTTTGCCCAGTGGCTGCTGGCCGCCGTGTTCCTCGTCGCCGGGGGCTTCCGCCTGTGGCAGGCCCTGCACGGCACCCCGACCAGCGACACCACGCTGCTGATCAGCACCGCCGAGATGCTGCTGGGAGTGCTGCTGGCCGCCGGCTGGCAACTGCGCGCGGTGGCGCTGGTCGCCGCCCTGGCCCTGATCGTCGATGCGGCGCTGTCGCACCCGTTCTGGAAAGCGAGCGGCGGCATCCAGGCGGCCCAGCTGCTGCAGTTCATGAAGAACATGGGCCTGGTCGGCGGCCTGGTCCTGCTGTCCACCGCCGGCGGCGCCAAGCGGCGCTGACCCGCCGCCCGCCTTCCGCCCCGCATCGGCTCAGACGTCGAGCACCGCACCCGGCCGCGCCAGCATGGCCTGCACGCCGTGGCGTTCGCTGATCTCGCCCGCCAGCGCCTCGCGGGCCAAGTCCTCGCCGTGCACCAGGGCCACCGGCGGCGGCGGCGCGAAGCCCGCGTACCAGTCCAGCAGGCCCTGCTGGTCGGCATGCGCCGACAGCCCGCCCACCGTATGCCGGTGCGCGTTCACGCGGACGTCGTGGCCGTGGATGCGGACCCAGCGCGCGCCGTCCACCAGCCGGCGGCCGATGGTGCCCTCGGCCTGGTAGCCGACGAACACGATGCGGGTCTGCCGGCGCGGCAGGCATTGCCGCATGTGGTGGAGGATGCGGCCGCCGTTGGCCATGCCGTTGCCGGCGACCACAATGGCGCCCCCGTGGATCCGGTTGATCGCCATCGAGTCCTCGACCGACTCGGTGACCCGCAGGTTGGGCAGCTTGAAGGGGTTGGGCTTGCCACCCCAGACGGCACGTGCCTCGGCATCGAACAGTTCATGGTGGTGGTCGTAGACCTCCACCACCTTCGACGCCATCGGGCTGTCCAGGTAGATGCGCCAACGCGCCATGTCCCAGTCGTCCCAGTGGCGCGCGAACCAGTACAGCAGCTCCTGCGTGCGCCCCACCGCGAACGCGGGGATCAGCACGTTGCCGCCGTCGCGCCACGCCGCATCGAGGATCTCGCCGAGCTCGCGGATGGTGTCGCTGCGCTCGCGGTGGTTGCGGTTGCCGTAGGTCGATTCCAGCAGCAGCAGGTCGGCCTCGCGCACCGTCTCCGGGTCGCGCAGGATCGGCGTGCCCTTCATCCCGAGATCGCCGGAGAACACCAGCTTGCGGTCGTCGGCCCACAGCTCGACGATGCACGACCCCAGGATGTGGCCGGCGTCGCACAGGGCCAGGTCCACGCCGGGCAGCAGTTCGCGGCGCTGCCCGTACGGCAGCTTGCGTACCTGCGACAGCGTGTCGTGGACGTCGGCACGGGTGTACAGCGGCATCACCCGCGGCTGGCCATGCTTGCGCTTGCGGTTTGCGCGCTCGGCGTCGCCCTCCTGCAGCGAGGCGGAATCCAGCAGCATGATCGGCAGCAGGTCGGCGGTGGCGGCCTGCGCATAGATCGGCCCCCGGTAGCCGGCCATCACCAGCCGCGGCAGGCGGCCGACGTGGTCGATGTGGGCGTGGCTCAGCACCACCGCGTCGAGCCCCGCGGCATCGAACGGGAACGGCGCGAAATTGCGGGCTTCGGCCTCCGGGCTGCCCTGCACCATGCCGCAGTCGATGAGGATGCGCCGTCCGGCGGCCTCGATGAGATGCATCGAGCCGGTCACTTCGCCGGCCGCTCCGTGGAAATGCACGCGCATGCTGTCGCCTCCGTTCGCCAGTCCACAGCGTACCCCTTGCCCCCGACTTCCGGCAGGGTGCCGCGCCCGCGCGCCTGCGGCTAAGGTATGCAGGTTCCACTACGGGAAACCTCCATGCGCCTGCTCCCCCTCGCCTGCGCGCTTGCGCTGGGCACCGCGGCCCTCGCCGCGCGTGCGGCCACGCCGCCCGCACCGACCGTCGCCGCCGTCCCCGGCAGCGAGGCCATCGCCAGCAAGACGCTGGCCAACGGCCTGAAGATCATCGTCTGGCCGGACCATGACATCCCCAACGCGAACTACTACACCTTCTACAAGGTGGGCAGCCGCAACGAGCACGCCGGCATCACCGGACTGGCGCACTTCTTCGAACACATGATGTTCAACGGCACGACCCGGCGCGCGCCCGGCGAGTTCGACCGCACCATGGAAGCCGCGGGCGGCAGCAACAACGCCAGCACCAGCAACGACCTGACGATCTACACCGACTGGTTCCCGACCAGCGCCCTGGAGACCATCTTCGACCTCGAGGGCGACCGCATGGCCCACCTCGCGTTCGACCCGAAGGTGGTCGAGAGCGAGCGCGGCGTGGTCTACAGCGAGCGCCGCTCCAGCGTGGACAACGACAACATGGGCACGCTGATGGAGCAGATGCAGGCCACCGCCTTCGTCGCGCATCCCTACCAGATCCCCACCATCGGCTGGCCCAGCGACATCGAGCGCTGGAAGACCGAGGACCTCAAGCAGTTCTTCAAGACCTACTACGCGCCCAACAACGCGGTGCTGGTGGTCGCCGGCGACGTCGAGCCGGCGCAGGTGTTCGCGCTGGCCGACAAGTACCTGGCCGCGCTGCCGCGCCAGCCGGAACCGACCCCCGTCACCACGGTGGAACCCGATCAGCAGGGCGAGCGCCGCCTGGTAGTGGAGCGCGCCGATGCGCAGTCCCCGATCGTCGCCTACGCCTTCCACAGCGGCATCGGTGCCGGCAGCAAGGACTATCCGACGCTGGAACTGCTGGCCACCCTCCTGGCGCAGGGCCAGTCCTCGCGGCTCCACCAGCGCCTGGTCGAGAAGGAACAGGCCGCGGTGGACGCCGGCGCGTTCGCGGAGGCAGGCTTCGATCCCGGCCTGCTCTGGGTCTACGCGATGCTGCCGCCCGGTGGCGACATGGCCAAGGCCGAGGCGCTGCTGGACGAGGAACTGGCGAAGGTCGCCCGCGACGGCGTGACCGCCGCCGAGTTGGAGAAGGCCCGCAACCTGAAGCTGTCCGCGTTCTGGCGCGGCATGGCGACCATCAACGGCAAGGCGCGCGCGCTGGGCACCGCGGAGGTGTTCGAAGGCGATTACCGCAAGGCCTTCGACGAACCGGCTGCCTTCGAGGCCGTCACCGCCGCCCAGGTGCAGGCACTGGCCGCCAGGATCCTGCGCAAGCAGAACCGCACCACCGGCCTGCTGCAACCCGTTGCCGCACCCGCGGCCCAGAAGGAGGGCGCACGATGAGCCGCCTGCGTTTCGTTCTCGCGGCGCTCGCCGCGTTCGCGTTCGGTACCGCGGGTGCCGGCGAGATCAAGCTGCCCGACTACCAGACCGTCCGGCTGGACAACGGCGCCACGGTGCTGCTGGCACCGCGCAAGGACGTGCCGATGGTCGCCGCCACCGTGCTGGTCCGCGGCGGCGCGCTGGCCGACCCGGCCGGCAAGGAAGGCACCGCCGACCTGCTGGCCGAAATGCTGTCGCAAGGCGCCGGCAACCGCGACGCGCTGGCGTTCGCGCAGGCGGTGGACGGTGCCGGCGGCAGCCTGGCCTTCGGCAGCTCGGCCGAGGCGCTGACCGCCAACGCGCAGTTCCTCTCGAAGGACACCGGGCTGATGCTGTCGCTGCTAGCCGACGCCCTGCTGCGCCCGACCCTGGATCAGGCCGAGTTCGACAAGCTGCGCAAGCGGGCCATCGATGGCATCGCGGCGGCGAAGGACGCCGATCCGCGCCGGCTGATCGGCCTGTACGCCAGCGGCTGGCTGTTCCGCGGCCACCCCTACGGCCGGCCGGCCGGCGGCGACGAAACCAGCCTGGCCGCGATCACCCTGGACGACCTGCAGGCCTTCCGCCGCCAGCAGATGGGCGGCGACCGCCTGGTCATCGCGATCGCCGGCGACTTCGATCCCGCCGCCGTCACCGCGCAGGTGAAGCAGGCCTTCGGCAGCTGGGGCAAGGCAGCCGGCGCGCTGCCGCAGGTCGCCGCCAAGCCCCGGGAAACCGGCCGCCGCGTGCTGCTGGTGGACAAGCCGGGCGCCACCCAGACCTACTTCGCGCTGGGCAACGTGGGCACGTCCCGCGACGACCCCGCGCGGGCCGCGCAGGACCTGGTGCAGACCGCGTTCGGCGGCCGCTTCACCTCGATGCTGAACACCGAGCTGCGGGTGAAGTCCGGCCTGACCTACGGCGCCAGCGCGCAGCTGCCGCGCCCGCGCCTGCCGGGCGGCGCGCAGATCACCAGCTTCACCAAGACCGACTCGACCAAGGCCGCGATCGACCTCGCCATCGCCACCCTCGACCGCCTGCACCGCGACGGCCTCGACGCGGCCACCCTGCAGTCGGCGAAGAACTACATCGCCGGGCAGTACGCCCCGGACCTGGAGACCGCCCCGCAGCTGGCCAGCGCCATCGCCTGGCTGGCCCTGTACGGCGACGGCCGCGATTACATCGACGGCTACCTGGGCCAGGTGGCCGCGGCCACGCCGGCGCAGGTCGCCGCCGCGCGCGCGGTGTTCCCGGCCAGCGGCGACCTGGTGATCGTGGCGATCGGCGACGCCGCCAGGATCCGCGACGTCATGCGGGGCTACGGCCCGGTGACCGAGATGAAGATCACCGATCCGCGGTTCTCGCCCTGAGCCACCGGTCGGCCGGCGGGGGCGACCATGACCTCCGGCACCCCCCGCCCGCCGGCGCCAGCCGATACAGTCCGAAGACGCGGCCCAGTGCCGCGTCTTTTGTTTTCCGTTCCCCGCCCTCCGGAGCCACGCCCGTGAAAACCCCGAAGTTGCTGTTGCTGTCCCTTGCCATCACCGCGTCGCTCAGCGCCTGCCAGAAGCCGGCCGAGCCCGCCGCCACGGCCAAGGCCGACGCCCCCGCGGAGGCCGCGCTGCCGCCGCTGGCCGGCTTCAAGGTGTCCGACCTCGACACCAGCAAGAACGCGTGCGTGGACTTCGCCGGGTTCGTCAACGGCAAGTGGCTCGCCGCCAACCCGGTGCCGGGCGACAAGACCAGCTGGGGCAGCTTCGAGATGCTGGACGAGCGTTCGGAAGCCGCCAGCAAGGGCATCGCCGTGGCCGCCGCCGCCAAGGCCGGCGCCACCGGCATCGAGAAGCTGATCGGCGACATGTACGCCACCGGCATGGACGAGGCCAAGATCGAAGCCGCCGGCATTGCGCCGATCCAGCCGATGCTGGACCGCATCAACGGCCTGAAGACCCCGGCCGACATCGCCCAGTACCTGCGCGACGAATTCGCGGCCGGCCGCGGCGAAGTGTTCAGCTTCGGCGCCGAGGCGGACTTCAAGAATTCCAGCCAGAAGATCGGCTACGCCTTCCAGGGCGGGCTGTCGTTGCCGGAGAAGGCCTACTACCTGGAGGACGGCCCGGACGGCAAGTACAAGGCCATCCGCGAGGCGTTCGTGAAGCACGTCTCCAAGCAGTTGCAGAACGCGGGCGTGGCCGTCGCCGACGCCGACAAGCAGGCCGCCGACGTGCTGGCGTTCGAAACCCGCCTGGCCAAGGC
The DNA here is from genome assembly GCA_036405455.1 of Thermomonas sp. Lineage (GTDB taxonomy): Bacteria > Pseudomonadota > Gammaproteobacteria > Xanthomonadales > Xanthomonadaceae > Thermomonas. Next base: position 6,409 of record DASWXO010000071.1, read on the forward strand.
GTCGCTGTCGCCGGTCGAGCTGCGCGATCCGAACAACCAGTACCACTACGTGAGCATGGCCGACGCCGACAAGGCCTCGCCCAACTTCCCGTGGTCCGCGTTCTTCCAGGCCAATGGCGTGCAGGCCGACGGCTTCTCGCTGTCGCAGCCGAAGTTCTTCGCCGAGTTCGACAAGATGCTGGCCGACGTGCCGGCCGCGCAGTGGCAGGCCTACCTGCGCATCAACGCCATCGACGGCATGGCACCGTTCCTGTCCAACAAGTTCAACGACGAGCGCTTCGATTTCTATGCCCGCACCCTGCGCGGCCAGAAGGAGCAGAAGGCCCGCTGGAAGCGCGTGATGGACACCGTGGAAGGCTCCGTCGGCGAGGCGCTGGGCCAGCTGTACGTCAAGCAGTACTTCCCGGCCGAGTCCAAGGCGCAGATGGAAACGCTGGTGCGCAACCTGAGCGAGGCGCTCAAGGCCCGCATCGAGAAGCTCGACTGGATGAGCGCCGAGACCAAGGCCAAGGCCATGGAGAAGTGGGCCAGCTTCACGCCGAAGATCGGCTATCCGGACAAGTGGCGTCCGTGGGATGGCCTGGCCACCGGCCGTGACGGCTACGTGCAGAACATCATGGCGGCCGCGAAGTTCAACCACGCCTGGGACATGGCGAAGATCGGCAAGCCGGTCGACCGCAGCGAATGGGGCATGACCCCGCAGACGGTCAACGCCTACTACAACCCGCTGATGAACGAGATCGTGTTCCCGGCCGCGATCCTGCAGCCGCCGTTCTTCGACCCGAAGGCGGACCCGGCGCTGAACTACGGCGGCATCGGCGCGGTGATCGGCCACGAGATGCTGCACGGCTACGACGACCAGGGCAGCCAGTTCGACGCCAAGGGCAACTTCAACAACTGGTGGACCAAGGCCGATCTGACCGGCTTCCAGTCGCGCACCGCCCGGCTGGTGAAGCAGTTCGACGACTACGAGGCGATCGACGGCCTGCACGTGAAGGGCCAGCTGACGCTGGGCGAGAACATCGCCGACCTGGGCGGCCTGAACGTGGCCTGGGATGCCTACCAGAACGCGCTGAAGGCCGCCGGGAAGGCCGGCGACGACAAGATCGACGGCTACAGCGAGAACCAGCGCTTCTTCATGAACTGGGCCACCGTGTGGCGCCGCAACTTCACCCCGGACGAACTGAAGGTGCGCCTCAACACCGACCCACACGCCCCGGCCAACTTCCGCGCCATCGGCGCGCCGAGCAACATGCCGGCGTTCGCCACCGCGTTCGGCTGCAAGGCCGGCGATGCGATGGTGCGCGAAGGCGACCAGCAGGTCGTGATCTGGTAACGCCGCCCTCCGGCGCTGCGTTGCCCTGGAAGGCCCGGCATCCGCCGGGCCTTCCAGCTTTCCGGCCGCGCCACCGCCGGTGTATGGTCGCGGCTTCGCCCTGCGGAGCCGCGCCATGGACATCCACGACATCGCCCTGACCCTGTTCACCCAGCTCGTCGGCGCCCACCGCGGTGCGCCGCTGGACGCGGACGCCCGCATGGAACTGGGCCGGGAGGCCTACCGCTGCGCCGAAGCGTTCATCGCCGCCAAGGACCTGTACATCCGCGAACTGCCCGTGGCCACCACCGAGCAGGGCTACTGATGCACGTCGGCGCCGGCGGGTATGCTTCGGGCATCGTTTCCCGGAGCCACCGCATGATCCGTCGGCTTGCCAGCACCGCCGCCCTCGCCCTCCTGCTTGCCGGCTGCGGCAGCGGCCCGGTGCGCCGCGTGTCGGAACCGTCGGCCAGCATCCAGCAGCTCACCGTGCGCGCGGACGGCCGCTGGGACGTCGCCCTGCGCCTCAACAACTTCAGCAGCGTGGCGATGCGGTTCGACGCCACGGCGCTGGACCTCGCCTTCGACAACGGCACGGCGGCGCGACTGGAATTGCGGCCGGGGCTGGACGTCGCGCCGGAATCGGCGGACGTGCACACCGCAACCATCACGCCCACCCCGGCCGGCCGCGCGCGCCTGGCGACGGCGCTGGCGGACGGGCGCGGCCTCGACTACACCCTCCGCGGCACCGTCGAGGCCACCCCGCAGGACGGCAAGCCGAAGACCTGGACCCTCAAGCGCGAGAGCGCGCTGTCGCCCGTCCCGGGCCTGCCCGGGGCGCTGCGCTGACGACGCCCGGCCGGGGCATTCCGGCAGACCATACGCTGTAGTATGCTCAGGATTCCGGCGGGCCGGATGGCGGCCCGCGCACGCTTGGAACCCCACGCATGAGCACCTACAAGGCCCCCCTCGACGACCTCCGTTTCGCCCTCTACGACGTCCTCGACGCGGAAGCGCAATTCGCGCGCCTCGGTTTCGCCGACGCCAACCGCGAACTGGTGGACGCCGTGCTGGACGAAGCCGCGCGCTTCACCGAAACCGTGCTGGCCCCGCTCAACCGCGTCGGCGACGAAGTCGGCTGCAGCTACGACAAGGCCACCGGCAACGTCACCCCGCCGCCGGGCTTCAAGCAGGCGTTCGACCAGTTCGTCGAGGGCGGCTGGACGGGCCTGACCAATGCCCCCGAACACGGCGGCCAGGGCATGCCCGCGCTGCTGGGCGGCGTGCTCACCGAAATGGTGGACAGCGCCAACCTGGCCTGGGGCAACTTCCCGATGCTCAGCCACGGCGCGGTCAAGGCGCTGGAGACCTATGGCGAGGACTGGCAGAAGAAGGCCTTCCTCGAGCCGCTGGTGGCCGGCACCTGGACCGGCACGATGTGCTTGACTGAGCCGCACTGCGGCACCGATCTCGGCCTGCTGAAGACGCGCGCGGAGCCGGTCGGCGACGACAAGTACGCCATCACCGGCACCAAGATCTTCATCACCGCCGGCGAGCACGACCTCGTCCCCAACATCGTCCATCTGGTGCTGGCGAAGCTGCCGGACGCGCCGGCCGGGGCCAAGGGCATCTCGCTGTTCGTCGTTCCGAAGTTCAAGGTGGCGCGCGACGGCAGCGTCGGCGAACGCAACGCGGTGCGCTGCGGCGCCATCGAACACAAGATGGGCATCCACGGCTCCGCCACCTGCGTGATGAACTTCGACGGCGCCGAGGGCTACCTGGTCGGCCAGCCGCACAAGGGCCTGCAGGCGATGTTCGTGATGATGAACTCCGCCCGCCTGGGCGTGGGCGTGCAGGGCCTGGGCCTGTCGGAGCGTGCCTACCAGAACGCCCTGCGCTACGCCCGCGAGCGCCTGCAGTCGCGCTCGCTGTCCGGCCCGAAGAACCCCGACAAGCCCGCCGACCCGCTGCTGGTGCATCCCGACGTGCGCCGCATGCTGCTGACCCAGAAGGCGCTGGTCGAGGGCGGCCGCCTGCTCTCCATGCACGCCTACTCGCTGCTGGACGAAGCGGAGAAGGCCGCCGATCCCGCCGAGCGCGAACGCGCCGACACGCTGGTGAGCTTCCTCACCCCGATCTCCAAGGCCTGCCTGACCGAGTGGAGCATCGAGAACACCTACAACGCGCTGCAGTGCTTCGGTGGCCACGGCTACATCCACGAGCACGGCATGGAGCAGTACGCCCGCGATGCCCGCATCACCACCCTCTACGAAGGCACCACCGGCATCCAGTCGCTGGACCTGATCGGCCGCAAGACCGCGGCGACGCAGGGTGCGGGATTGAAGCTGTTCCTGGCCGAAGTGGACGCGTTCGCGAAGCAGCACGAAGGTGACGCCGCGCTGGCCGAGTTCATCGCACCGCTGCGCGCCAAGTGTGGCGAATGGGGCAAGCTGACCATCGACGTGCTGCAGCGCGCCGCCACCAATCCCGAGGAACTCGGCGCGGCCAGCACCGATTACCTGTTCTATTCGGGCTACGTGGTGCTGGCCTACTGGTGGGCGCGCAGCGTGGCTGCGGCCGACGCGTCCGACCGACCGCAGGCGTTCAAGGAGGCCAAGCGCGAGACCGCGCGGTTCTACTTCGCGCGCCTGCTGCCGCGTACGCTGGCGCACAAGGCCGCTATCGAGGCGGGTGCCCGGACGCTCATGGCCCTGCCCGACGCCGGCTTCGGCGCGTACTGACCGCCCGTCCGTGCGCCCGGCTCCGGCCGGGCGCACGCCGCCGCGGCACCCGGTTTCCAAACTGTCATCAAGGGCGTATAAGCTGATGACCCGATGGAGACCGACAGCGCGATTCTTCGCCTGGTCCATGCCGGCGACCGCCCCGCTGCAGACTTGCACGCGGCACCCTCCGTTTCCCCCGCCCCACCCACCCAAGCTCCCGGCCTGCGCCTGCTGGCGCTGGACGCCCATGGGCGCGCGCTGGACTGGCTGAGCTGGCAGGACGCCACCTGCCTGTACGCACGCGGCGCGGTGGCGTGGACGTTGGGCGAACCCTGCCTGACGGTGCGCGGCGGCATCCACCGGGCCAGCGGCGACCGCAGCCTCGTGCGGCTGCACCCGATCATCGCCGCCCGCGGGCATGCGCGTCCCAGCGCCATCGACCCGACGCCCACCCTGACCAACCAGGCGCTGTTCGCCCGCGACCAGCAGTTGTGCCTCTACTGCGGCCGCCAGTACCACCGCAGCATCCTGACCCGCGACCACGTCCACCCGGTGTCGAAGGGCGGCCGGGACATCTGGGAAAACGTCGTCACCGCCTGCGTGCAGTGCAACTCGCGCAAGGGCAACCGCACGCCGCAGCAGGCCGGCATGCCGCTGCTGGCGGTGCCCTATCGACCCAGCTGGGTGGAGCACCTGATCCTGTCCAACCGCAACATCCTCGCCGACCAGATGGCGTTCCTGCGGGCGCAGCTGCCCCGCCATCCCCGCGGCCACTGAGCCCCTGCCGTCGGCACGGATGCCCGGCCCGCGCAAGGCGCGGGCGTTCGGAGCGCCGCCATCGACGGCTGTCGATGGCCAGCAGCGCCCCTCACCCTCGCCGACCAAATGGCGTTCCTGCGGGCGCAGCTGCCCCGCCATCCCCGCGGCCACTGAGCACTCCGCCGTCGGCGCGGATGCCCGGCCCGCGCACCGCGCGGGCATCCACCGCATGCAGGAGACCGTATCCGGGCCCCACCCCGCCCGTGCCAGCGCGTACCATTCCCCGATCACACCCGGGAGATTGCCGTGACCCTGCGCCTTGCCCCCCTTGCCTGTGCCGTCCTCCTGCTGACCGCCTGCGGCGGCAAGTCCGGCGGTGATCCGGCCGCCGCCGCCAAACCGGCCGGCCCGGAGGAAAAAGTCCTCAACGTCTACAACTGGTCCGACTACGTGGCCGAGGACACCATCGCGAACTTCGAGAAGGCGACGGGCATCAAGGTCAACTACGACGTCTACTCCGAGAACGAGACGCTGGAAACCAAGCTGACCGCCGGCAGCAGCGGCTACGACCTGGTGTTCCCCTCGGCACGCCCGTTCGCCCAGCGCCAGATCAAGGCCGGCCTGTACCTGCCGCTGGACAAGGCGAAGCTGCCGAACCTGTCGCACCTCGACCCGTCCATCCTGCAAGGCCTGGCCGACATCGACCCGGGCAACGCCTACGTGGTGCCGTACATGTGGGGCACCACGGGCCTCGGCATCAACGTGGACAAGGTGAAGGCCGCGCTGGGCGAGAACGCACCGATCGATTCGTGGAGCCTGCTGTTCGATCCCGCCAACGCCGCCAAGCTGGCGAAGTGCGGCATCAGCGTGCTGGACGACGACCAGGAGGCCTTCGGCGCCGCGCTGATCTGGAAGGGCAAGGACCCGAACGCCGGCGCCGCCGACGAGATCGAGACCGTGAAACAGGTGTACGCCGCGATCCGCCCGTACATCCGCACCTTCAACAATGCCGAATACAAGGACGCGCTGGCCAACGGCGACGTCTGCGTGGCGATGGGCTACTCGGGCGACATCCTCGGCGCCGCCGACGCCGCCGCCGAAGCGGCGGAAGCCACCGGCAAACCCGCGCCCGACATCCGCTACGTGATCCCGAAGGAAGGTGCGATCCGCTGGGTCGACGTGATGGCGATCCCGAAGGACGCCAAGCACCCGGGCAACGCGCAGGCCTTCATCGACTACCTGCTGGACCCGAAGGTGTCCGCCGCGATCACCGATGCGGTGGGCTACGCCAACCCGAACAAGGACGCCACCGCGCTGGTCGAACCCGGCATCGCCAACAACCCCGGCGTGTACCCGCCGGACGCCGTGCGTGCCAAGCTGGTCGATCCCAAGTCGCTGCCCGAGGCCGTGCAGCGCCAGCGCGTGCGCGCTTGGACCGCGATCAAGAGCGGACGCTGAGGTGGCGCTGGCCATCCGTTCCGCTGCACCGCTGGAGCCCTGGAAGGACCCGGCGGCGCAACCGTTCCTGCGGATCGAGGGCATCACCAAGACCTTCGGCAAGCTGTACGCCTGCGACGACATCTCGCTGGACGTGTACCGCGGCGAGTTCTTCGCGCTGCTGGGCGGATCCGGCTCGGGCAAGAGCACGCTGCTGCGCATCCTGGCCGGGCTGGAAACGCCGGATCGCGGCCGGGTGCTGATCGACGGCGTGGACGTCACCGCGCTACCGCCGTACCAGCGGCCGGTGAACATGATGTTCCAGAGCTACGCGCTGTTCCCGCACATGAGCGTGGCGCAGAACATCGCCTTCGGCCTGAAGCAGGACGGCATGGGCGCGGGCGAGATCAAGGACCGCGTGCAGCAGATGCTGGAGCTGGTGCAGATGCCGCAGCTGGGCGCACGCAAGCCGGCGCAGCTCTCCGGCGGCCAGCGCCAGCGCGTGGCCTTGGCACGCGCATTGGCGAAGCAACCCAAGCTGCTGCTGCTGGACGAACCGCTGGGCGCGCTGGACAAGCGCCTGCGCGAACGCACCCAGTTCGAGCTGGTCAACATCCAGGAGCGCGTGGGCACCACCTTCGTGATGGTCACCCACGACCAGGAAGAAGCGATG
>DASWXO010000072.1:0-2044 GCA_036405455.1 Thermomonas sp.
CGGCGATCACCTCGCCATGCCCCTGCGCGAGCAGCACCTCGCCCACGGTCACCGCGTCGCACGGCTTGCGCTTCTCGGCCAGCTGCCGGACGGCGCGGTAGATCAGCTGGTGGTCACGGCGGTAGAAGTCCGCCGGCGCCAGCATGTCCGCCACGCGGTCGAACGCCCGGGGATCGAGCATCAGGCCGCCCAGCACGGCCTGCTCGGCGTCGACCGAGTGCGGAGGGATGCGCAGATGATCGTTCATGCCGCCTTCCTCCAGGGGTGATGTGCGCCCGTGCGCCCAGAAGCGGGCCGCCGCAGAGAATCCCGATCCACCCAGCGCGCGGGATCCGGGTCCGGATCTCGGCGACTGCTGACCAGCAGTGATCGCACCCCAAGGGCAAGCCGGCGCGGCGCCCCGCTGTCGACGTGATGCTCGACCGGGAAGCCAGCAGCCTCGAGGGCATCCAGCTGGCGGCGGACAGTGGATTTACTCACTCCGACTTCGCGCGCCAGATCCTCAACGCGCACCCACCCGCCACGCTCGGCGCGCGGACGAAGCAGGGCCAGCACGGTCTTGGCGAACGGATCCTTGCGCATCGCCGGCATGCCCTTGCGATTCATCGGGCCGTTCATGCCACGGCCTCCGCGTCAGCCGACTGCGCCCGGTCGAACAGCTTCGCCATCACGTCCTCGCGCAGCAGGTACTCGAAGTCCGGGCGCCAGTTCTCGTGCCCGTTGCCGTAGGGGCCTCGGCCGGAGTGAAAGCCGTCGCGCGAGGCCTCGGCGAAGTAGTCCTCCCAGAACTGCGCGACCACGCGCTCGCTGCCGTACAGCGCCTTGCAGAGCAGCTTCGCAGTCGGGATGGCCTTGTCGACCGCCTTCAGCCGCGGCTTGTTCAGCACCGTGCACGCGGTCAGCAGGCCGGCAGGCTTGGCCAGGATCCGGTTGTAGGCGGCTTGCGCTTCCTCGGCGATCTGCTGGATGCGCTGCGACTTGCGGGCCTGGAGGTCAGCAGGGGGGTCGGTCTTCGCGGCAGCCTGGTCCCCGGTCAGCGGCAGCTGCGGGGACAAGTCCGACCGAAGGGAGGATTGCTCTTCTTCCTCTCCCTTCCCTTCCCTTCCATTCCCTTCCGGGGGTGATTGGTCGCCGAGCGTTCGGCGATCATTCGCCGACACAGTGCCGGGGTATGCCGGGTGTTTGAACGAAGGGCGCTCGATTTTCTGGTGTTTCCAGCCGGTTACGTGGATGAACCCCTTGTCATTGCTGGCGTAGAACGCAATCAGACCATTCGCCGACAATTCGGCGAGCATTCGGCGAACGTCGTCGGTGGAAATGTCGTCTCCGGGGAAGATTTCGGCCTTGATCGTCCGCTCGCTGGCCACGTGGTTGCCTGCGTCGTCACAGAAATTCCACAGGCCGATGAACAGTAGGCGAGCCATCGGCGAGCATTCCATGACCTGCTCGGATGCCCAGAACTCCGGCTTGATCGTGCGGATGCGGGCCATCAGGTGCCCTCCCGCAGCTGCTTCAGGCAGCCGGCGATGTGCCAGCGCATGATCACCAGGCGGATCGCCCGCTCGGTGGCGTTTCGGGGCCAGCGGATGCGGCTGGTCTCGCGGTGCTGGCGGTTCATGCCGCCCTCGCTTCCGCCATCAGGCGGTTGAGCTGGTCCACGAGGCCCGGCAGCGCGTCCAGCGCCTGCTGCTGGCGGGTGTGCGAGTCCTGGAGGAACCGCGCGGCCCAGTACAGGGCCGGGGTCACGTCCCGGAACTCCCGCATGTACCCTTCGACCAGGCCGGAATCGAGGTTGCGCTCGCCGGACAGCATCTGGGAAAGGCCGGAGGGGGTAACGTCCAGCGCCGCGGCCACCCGGCCCAGCCCACGCTGGTAGACGCAGGCGCCGAAGCACTCGCGCATATCGCGGTACCGCTGGGCTAGGCCGGGCTCGAAAGTGAGGCTGAGCTGCTGCATGTGAAACCTCGTGGAAGATCGTTCACAGCGATTCACACCGCTGGGCGAAACGATGGCCGCGCCCCTTTCGGAGACGCAGCCAGTGGGA
>DASWXO010000073.1:0-14778 GCA_036405455.1 Thermomonas sp.
AGCATCGCCGCCAGCCGCGGATGGGTGCCCAGCGCGCGCATCTTGCGTCCGCGTGCGGTGATCGCATTGGCGGCATCGAGGGCGTCCAGCCGGCGCAGCAGGTCGCGCGCCGCCGCCAGCGCCCCCGGCGGCGGCGGATCGGGGAAGCGCAGGTCGGCGCTGCCCCAAGCCGCCAGCTCCAGCGCCAGTGGCGCCAGGTCCAGCTGCGCGATCTCGGGCCGGCGCTGCGGCTCCAACCGCTGCGACGCCGGCCACAGGCGGTAGGCCCAGCCCTCCGCCACGCGCCCGGCGCGGCCGGCGCGCTGGTCGGCGCTGGCCTGCGAAATGGCCACGACGTCCAGCCGCGCGAATCCGCTGTTGGGATCGAACCGCGGCTCGCGCGCCAGCCCGCTGTCGATGACCACGCGCACGCCGGGCAGGGTGACGCTGGATTCGGCCACGTTGGTCGCCAGCACCACCCGGCGGCGGCCGTCGGGCGCGGGCTGCAGCACGCGCGACTGCTGGTCCACCGGCAGCTCACCGTGCAGCGGCAACACCTCGGCGGGCAGGCCGGCGTGGGCCAGCAGCGCCTCGACCTTCACGATCTCGCGCTGGCCCGGCAGGAACACCAGCAGGTCGCCCGGATGGGTGGCCAGCGCCTGCTCGATCGCGCGCCGCGCCTGGTGCTCCAGCGCCTCGTCGCGGCGTGCCGGGAAATGCGAAATCTCGACCGGGAAGCTGCGCCCCGCGCTGGATAGGCGCGGGGCATCGAGGAAGGTGGCGAGGCGCGCGCCGTCCAGCGTCGCCGACATCGCCACGATCCGCAGGTCCTCGCGCAAGCCAGCCTGCACATCCAGCGCCAGCGCCAGGCCCAGGTCGCCGGCGAGATGGCGCTCGTGGAACTCGTCGAACAGCAGCGCGCCGACGCCCTCCAGCAACGGGTCGTCCTGCAGCATGCGGGTGAGGATGCCCTCGGTGACGACCTCGATGCGGGTGGTCGGCCCGACCTTGTTCTCGAAGCGGATACGGTAGCCCACCGTTTCGCCGACCGCTTCCCCCAACTGCTTCGCCATGAATCCGGCGGCCGCGCGCGCGGCGACGCGGCGCGGCTCCAGCATCACGACCTTGCGCCCCTGCAGCCACGGCGCGTCCAGCAGCGCCAGCGGCACCTGGGTGGTCTTGCCCGCGCCCGGCGGCGCCTCCAGGACCAGCCGCGGATGCGCGGCCAGCGAGGCGAGGAGGTCGGGCAGCAGGGGCGTGATGGGAAATTGCATGCGCGCATTGTAGGAGCGCGCCCCGCGGGCCATGCCGCGGCCGGCGCCGCGGGCGGCCCTCCTACAATAGGGGGATGGATCTCATCGACATCGGCCTCAACCTCACCCACGACAGTTTCGACCGCGACCGCGACGCGGTGTGGCAACGCGCCCGCGACGCCGGCGTGCGCCGCGCCGTCCTGACCGGCGCCTCGCGGGAGCATTCGCCGAAGGCGCTGGAGCTCGCGCTGACCCGCCCGGGCGAATGGTTCGCCACCGCCGGCGTGCATCCGCACCACGCGACCGAATACACCGAGGAGTGCGACGCCGAGCTGCGCGCGCTGCATGCCCACCCGGCGGTGGTGGCGGTGGGCGAGTGCGGGCTGGACTACTTCCGCGACTTCTCGCCGCGGCCGGCGCAGCGGCGCGCGTTCGAGCGGCAGCTGCAGATCGCCGCCGACACCGGCAAGCCGCTGTTCCTGCACCAGCGCGACGCCCATGCCGATTTCATGGCGATGCTGAAGGACTTCGACGGCAGGCTGGGCCCGGCGGTGGTGCACTGCTTCACCGGCACCCGCGAGGAACTGTTCGACGTCCTCGACCGCGACTGGCACGTCGGCATCACCGGCTGGCTGTGCGACGAGCGCCGCGGCCAGCATCTGCGCGAGCTGGTTGGCAACATCCCCGCACACCGGCTGATGGTGGAAACCGATGCGCCCTACCTGCTGCCGCGCACGCTGAAGCCGATGCCGAAGGACCGCCGCAACGAGCCAGCGTTCCTGCCGCATATCGTGGCCGAGCTGGCGCGCGACCGTGGCGAGGCCGTCGCGTCGGTCGCCGCGGCGACCACCGCCACCGCCGCCGCGTTCTTCCGCTTGCCGGACTGACCCCGGACACGAAAACGCCCGGCCGGAGCCGGGCGCCATCGTCCGCGACGAACGACCGTCAGGACTTCGCCGGCGCCTCCGGCAGGGGGCCCTCGGCCACCAGCAGCGCACCGCGGTCGTTGCTGCTCTGGAACACGACCCAGATCGCCTTGTCGGCGCGGCGGATGACGTAGGTGTCGGCGTCCTCGTCGTACCAGTAGGCGCTCTGCATGCGGTCGAACTCCTGGCGGACGTCGTCCAAGGCCTTTTCGTTCGCCTTGTAGGTCGCCTCGTCGAAGGTACGCTCGGTCAAGCGCACGCCGCCGAGCGCCTCGATTGCCTGCTGCACGTTCTTGCGCACCTCGAACCTGGAGTAGGTCTTCCCGTCCTGGTTGTCGATGCGGTCGCTGAAGACCTTGCCTTCCACCCACAGCAGCTGGCCGCCGGTCCAGACCGGCACGCGGGCCAGGTCCTTGGTGCGCGAGGCCAGGTCGTCGGCATAGTTGAACTGGTAGCCGGCCGGCAGCAGGACGTACGGCCAGGCCGGCAGCGTCGCTGTGCTCACCGGAATAGCGTTGATGTCGAACGCGGTCACCGCTGGGGCCGGCATCGCCTCCGACCCCACGGCGGGCGCCGCCGGCTGTTCGGTCGCGGTCGCCGCGGTCGCCGCGGTGGCCTCGGGGGCGGCATTCGCGGGGGTGGCGTCATCCTGCTTCTTGCCACAGCCGGCCAGGGTCACGCCCAGGGCCAGCACCAGCATCGCGTTTCTCATCGACATCGCATCGGCTCCACGTCGGGGGAAGGAAGGCGCGGAGTGTAAGCGATGGTGGTGCGCCAGCGGACGGCTCAGCTGCGCAGGCCAACGCCCTTGTCGAGCAGGCGCAGCGCCAATGCCCCCAGCGCCAGCACGAAGCCCAGCATCAGCGCGTACGCCACCCACAGCGGCACGTCGGACACCCCCAGCAGGCCGTAGCGGAAGGCGTTGACCATGTAGAAGATCGGGTTGGCGTGGGTGGCGGCCTGCGCCCAGCCCGGCAGCAGGCTAATCGAATAGAACACGCCGCCGAGGTAGGTCAGCGGGGTGAGGATGAAGGTCGGGACGATGGCGATGTCGTCGAACTTCTTCGCGTACACCGCGTTCACGAACCCGGCCAGCGAGAAGATGGTCGCGCCCAGCAGCACCGAGCTGATCGTCACCAGCGGGTGCGGCACGTGCACGCGGGTGAACAGCATCGCGATGCACAGCACGATGCCGCCCACCATCAGCCCGCGCAGCACGGCGCCGGCGACGTAGCCGGCCAGGATCACCCAGTTGGGCATCGGGCTGACCAGCAGCTCTTCGACGTGGCGGCCGAACTTGGCGCCGAAGAACGAGCTGCTGATGTTGCCGTAGCTGTTCTGGATGACGCTCATCATCACCAGGCCGGGGACGATGAACTCCATGTAGCCCATGCCGCCCATCTGCCCCACGCGCGAGCCGATCAGGCCGCCGAAGATCAGGAAGTACAGGGTCATGGTGATCGCCGGCGGCATCAGGGTCTGGCCCCAGATGCGGAGGATGCGCGCGACTTCGCGGCGGGCGATGGTGCCCAGGGCAACGAGGTTCGGATTGCTCACGTCGGGGCTCCTTCGCGGGTGGTCATGCGGACGAACAGCTCTTCCAGCCGGTTGCTCTTGGTGCGCATCGAGCGCACCCGGATGCCGGCAGCGTCGAGCGCGGCGAAGACGCGGTTGAGGTCCATCGCGCGCGGCATGTCCACGTCCAGGGTGTGCGCGTCCACCGCCACCAGGGTGGCGCCCTCGATCACGGGCAGGGTGGCGGGCAGGTCGTCCTCGACGTCGAACAGGAAGCCCTCCACGTCGAGTTTGGCCAACAGCGACTTCATCGGGCCCTGCTCGACGATGCGGCCGTGGTCGATGATGGCGAGGTTGCGGCACAGGCTCTCCGCTTCCTCCAGGTAGTGCGTGGTCAGGATGATGGTGGTGCCGGCGGCGTTGATCTCCTTCAACGTCTTCCACATGCCGCGGCGGATCTCGATGTCGACGCCGGCGGTGGGCTCGTCGAGGATCAACAGCTTCGGCGCGGTCATCATCGCGCGGGCGATCATCAGCCGGCGCTTCATGCCGCCGGACAGGGTGCGGCTCATCTTGTCCGCCTTGTCCCACAGCTGCGCGTCCTTCAGCACCTGCTCGGCGCGCGCCAGCGCCTGCGGCCGCGGGACGCCGTAGAAGCCCGCGTAGTTCACGCAGATGTCCAGCGGCTTCTCGAACATGTTGAAGTTGAATTCCTGCGGCACCAGACCGATCAGGCGCATCGCGGCACTGCGGTCGGCGTCGATGTCCACGCCGAACGCCTGCACGGAGCCGGAGGTCTTGTTGACCAGCGAGCTGACGATGCCGATCAAGGTGCTCTTGCCGGCGCCGTTGGGGCCCAGCAAGGCGTGGAAATCACCGGGGGCGACGTCCAGGCTGACGCCCTTCAGCGCCTCGACGCCGTTGTCGTAGGTCTTGCGCAGGTCGCGCACGCGCAGCGCGGGCGCAGCGGGATCGACGGTCATGGGTGGCCTCGTGCGCGGAGGGTCGCGCGGGAAGCCGGTAGTATAGGCAGCCCCGTGGCTCCACCCCCGCCACGCACTGTTGCATCGCCGTGGCCATCGCCCATTTCCCGCTCAAGCTCGTCGCCCGCCGCATGATCGCGCCCACCGTGGCGCACCTGTCGTTCGAACGCGACGACGGCCAGCCGCTGCCGTGCATCCCCGGCCAGTTCCTGCAGATCCATTTCCAGTACGCGGACGGCACCGCGGCGCGGCGCAGCTATTCGATCGCCGTGGGCCGGGCGCTGGACGCACCGGCCGACGGCCGGGTGGAGATCGCCGTCAGCTACGTGCCCGGCGGCGCCGCCACCGCCCTGTTCGAGGGCATGGCGATCGGCACCACGGTGGACGCCAGCGGCCCGTTCGGGCGGTTCTGCCTCTATCCGAACGACGCCAACCGCCGCTACCTGCTGATCGGCACCGGCACCGGCATCACCCCGTACCGGGCGATGCTGCCGCAGCTGGCGCAGCAGATGGCCGAGCGCGACGTGGACGTGGTCCTGCTGCAGGGCGCGCGGACGCCGGCCGAACTGCTGTACGGCGACGAATTCCGCGCCTTCGCGGACGCCCATCCGCGCTTCCGGTACCTGCCGTGCCTGTCACGCGAGCTGCCGGCCGCGGACTCGCCGCTGGCCCATCCCGACGTGCGCCACGGCTACGTGCAGAACGTGCTGCCGGAGCTGGCGCCCGACCCGGCCAGCGATATCGCCTACCTGTGCGGCAACCCGGACATGGTGGATGCGACCTTCGAGGCGCTGAAAGCGATCGGCCTGCCGGTGCCGATGATCCGCCGCGAGAAATACGTCAGCAACAAGTGACCCGGGCGGCGGATCCCCCGCCACGCGCTCACGCGCGCGGCGTTCGGCCGGGCGCGCGGCATGCCGCGCAAGCGCCCGGCCTTACCCACCGCGAGAAATACGTCAGCAACAAGTGATCCGGGCGGTGGGCCTGCCGCCCCCTGCCGTCCGCCGAGCGTACCGATCGCGACGATGGTCGGTCTGGACGGGCGCCGCGGATCGGGCACGATAGCGGCTTTGCCCGCGCCCTTCGCCCGACTCCGCGATGCCCTTCGATTTCCCGACGATCGCCTTCATCGGCCTGCTGCTGTACTTCAGCATCGCCCTCGGTTTCTCGATGATCCTGCTGGTCCAGCGCGGCCAGTGGGTGCCGCGCCTGTGGGCGGCCAGCCTGTGGGCCGGCGCCCTGAGCACCGCGCTGTTCAGCCTGCCGCTGCCGATCCCCGAGGTTGCCTCCATCCTGCTACGCAACGTGCTGGCGATGGCCTGCAGCGTGCTGCTGCTGGCCGGCGTGGCGCTGCACGTGGAGCGCCGGCCGCCGTGGACGCCGGCGCTCGCGCTGGCCGGGCTGTACCTGCTGGGGATCGCCTGGTTCAGCATCGTGTCACCGGACCTGCGCGTGCGGCTGGTGCTCTACAGCGTGCTGTTCATCGTCTGGAAGGGGTGGGAAGCCTGGCTGCTGCTGCGCTACGCGCCGGCGGAAATCCGCATCAGCAGCCGGATGGCGGCGGCGGTGTTCCTGCTGGATGCCGGGGTGTTCCTTGCCCGCGGCCTGGCGCCGGTGGCGCCGGATGCCGGCGGCGACGTGCTGCGGGCCGGCCTGCCGATGTACATCACCTACCTGGGCGGCCTGTTCACCACGCTGGCGCAGTGCTTCGCGCTGATGCTGATGATCGTGGAACGCCAGCTGGTGGCGCTGCGCCGGCTGGCCCGCACCGACCCGCTGACCGGCGCGCTCAACCGCGCCGCGCTGCTGGGCGACGGCCAGCTGCAGCTGGAGCTGTGCCAGCGCCAGCGGCGGCCCTTCTCGGCGCTGATGCTGGACCTGGACCACTTCAAGCAGGTCAACGACCGTTTCGGCCACCAGGCCGGTGACATCGCGCTGCGGCATGCCGTGCAGGTCATGCGCGCCAACCTGCGCCGCTACGACGTCCTGCTGGGCCGCCACGGCGGCGAGGAGTTCGTGCTGTTGCTGCCGGGCGAACCGCCGGCGCATGCGGCCGAGTTGGCGGAACGCCTGCGCGCGGCATTGGCGACCAGTCCCGTGGCGGCCGGTGGCCACCTGATCGCGCTGACCGCCAGCATCGGCGTGGCCACGGCCGGGCCCGACACCGACCTGGATACCTTGCTCGACCAGGCGGATCAGGCGCAGTACGCGGCCAAGCACGCAGGCCGCAACCGCGTGGTGCTGCATGTCGAGGGGACGATGGGCGCCACGGAAACTGTCAAGCACGCTTGACATCCCATCCGAGGCACCGGTATCGTCGTGTCAAGCAACCTTGACACGAGGCGGGACATGAAACCCCAGGATCCGAAACAGCTGCGCGGCGCGGGCATCGCATTCCTCGGCGCCGGCGTGGCGTTCTCGGCCGCCGCGCTGGCCGCGGGCCAGGTCGCCTTCATCGGCGTGGCCACCTCCTTCATCGCGCTGGGCGTGGTGTTCCTCGCCCGTTCGCGCCGGGGTTGAACCGATGACCATGCGCCGCTGGATGTGGATCTTCGTCGTGATCGGCCTGGCCTCGCTGGCGCTGGCCGGCGCCGGCCGCTGGCTGCTGTCGTGGCCGGACGATGCGGTGGGCACGTGGGTGGGCATCGGCGCCGGCTACCTGCTCGGCGCGGCGTTGTTCCTGCTGGTGCCGCGCTGGTGGCGCCAGCACTGCGACGAGATGTACGCCCAGCCGGCCGGCCGGCGCTACCTGCGGGCGCTGTGGCCGATCATGGTCGGCTACTCCCTGACCCTGTTCCTGTCGATCTGGCTGGTGAAGCGCGGGATCGACTCGGTGCCGCTGCGCGCGGTGGTGGCGGTGCTGCCCGTGCTGCCGATCGCGCTGCTGATGCGCGCGGCGCTGCGCTACCTGCGCGAGATCGACGAGCTGCAGCGGCGCATCGAAACCGAGGCGATCGGCATCGCCAGCCTGCTGGTGTCGCTGCTGTTCTTCGCCGGCGGCCTGCTGCAAAAGGCGAAGGTCGTCGACATCGACGCCGCCGTCGCGATGATCTGGGTGTTCCCGCTGCTGTGCCTCGCCTATGGCCTCGCCAAGATGGTGCTGGCGAGGCGTTACCTGTGAGGGCCGCCCGGTGAACAACCGCCTGCGCGAACTGCGGGAACGCGAGGGCCTGTCGCAGGGTGAGCTGGCGCTGCGACTGGAGGTCTCGCGGCAGACTGTCAACGCGCTGGAGACGGGCAAATACGACCCGTCGCTGCCACTGGCCTTCCGCATCGCCCGCCTGTTCGCCTGCCGCATCGAAGACGTGTTCCTGCCCGACGAGGCGTGATGGCACGCCGTCCTTTTCCAACCGCAACACCCGAAGGGGTCCCGATGAACTCCCGCAAGACCAGACTGATCCTCGCCGTGGCGGTCGCCGCCGCGCTGTTCGGCTACCGGGCGCTGGCCCCGGATAAGCAGGCCGCCGGCGACCACGCCTCCGCCTCCACGCCCGTTGCACCGGTCAAGCCGGTGATGCTGGGCAAGATCCCGTTCACCCCGTGCAGCCTCAGCTCGCCGATGAGCAAGGACAGCCTGGAGGCGCAGTGTGCGCGCTTCGAGGTGCCGGAAGACCGCAGCCGTCCCGACGGACGCAAGATCGCGCTGAACATCGCGTGGCTGCAGCCGACCAGCAACGGCGAGTCCTCGCCCGACCCGGTCTTCTTCCTGGCGGGTGGCCCCGGCCAATCGGCGGTGGACACCTTCCCGGCGATGGACCCGGTGTTCAAGGAAGTCCGCAAGCGCCGCAGCGTCATCCTGGTCGACCAGCGCGGCACCGGCCATTCCAACCTGCTGTCCTGCAAGGCAACGCAGGGCGCGGATGACGACGCCGACACCTCGCCCGAGGCGATGCAGGCCCAGGCCGCCGCCTGCGCGGCCGAGCTGTCGAAGAAGGCCGACCTGCGCTTCTACACCACCACCGACGCGGTTGCCGACCTCGATGCGGTCCGCCAGGCGATCGGCGCGCAGCAAGTCAACCTGGTCGGCGTGAGCTACGGCACCCGCGTGGCCCAGCAGTACGCCATGCGCCATCCGCAGGCCACGCGCAGCATCGTGCTGGACTCGCCCGTGCCCAACAAGTTGGGCCTCGGCAACATCTTCGCGCGCAACCTGGACGACGCGTTGTCGCTGCAGTTCGGCCTGTGCACCAAGGACCCGGCCTGCAAGGACAAGCTCGGCGATCCGCGCGCCGAGCTCGACGTGCTGCTGAC
Organism: Thermomonas sp.; assembly: GCA_036405455.1. GTDB lineage: Bacteria > Pseudomonadota > Gammaproteobacteria > Xanthomonadales > Xanthomonadaceae > Thermomonas. The sequence goes on from DASWXO010000073.1 coordinate 8,908, forward strand.
GACGCTGCGCGCGAACCCGGCGCAGGTGCAGTACCGCGACGCCACCAGCGGCGAGATGAAGCAGGGCACCCTGCGCGCCGAGACGGTGGCCGGGCTGGTGCGGATGTACGCCTACATGCCGCTGGCCGCCGGGCTGCTGCCGAAGCTGATCCACGAGGCCAACGCCGGCCACTACGAGAACCTGATGGCGCTGGCCAGGATGATGACCGGCGACCTCGAGGACGCGATGGCCATGGGCATGCAGCTCTCGGTCGTGTGCAGCGAGGACGCCGACAGCATGGTCACGCGCGCCGAGGACGCCGGCACCGTGCTGGGCAACGCGATGCCCTCCGGCATGGCCGCGATGTGCAAGGCCTGGCCGAAGGGCCGGGTGCCGGCCGACTTCAACCAGCCGCTGGCCACCCCGGTGCCGGCGCTGGTGCTGGCGGGCGAGTTCGACCCGGTGACGCCGCCCCGCTACGGCAAGGACATCGTCAAGAGCCTGCCGAACGGCCGCCTGTTCGTGCTGCAGGGCCAGGGCCATTCGGTGCTGGGCGCCGGCTGCATGCCGAAGCTGTTCGCGCAGTTCGTCGAGAAGGCCGATGCCAAGGCGCTGGACGGGGCCTGCCTCGACAAGCTCGGCTACGCCGTCCCCTTCGTCAGTTTCAACGGCGCCGAGCCTTGAGCCGGCATCGCCACGACACGACTTCCAAGGATTGACGCAATGATCGTTGCAGAACACCTCCGCAAGACCTTCCCCGGGCGGGGCAAGGACAAGACCCCGGTGGTCGCCGTGGACGACGTGGGCTTCACCGCCCGCGACGGCGAGATCACCGGCCTGCTGGGCCCCAACGGCGCCGGCAAGACCACCACGCTGCGCATGCTCTACACCCTGATGTCGCCGGAATCCGGGCGGGTGCTGGTGGACGGCATCGACGTGGCCAGCGACGCCGAGCGCGTGCGCCGCAGCCTGGGCGTGCTGCCCGACGCGCGCGGCGTGTACAAGCGCCTGACCGCGCGCGAGAACATCGACTACTTCGGCAAGCTGCACGGGATGGCGCCGGCGGAGATCGCCGCGCGTACCGCGAAGCTGGCGCAGGCGCTGCAGATGGAGGATTTCCTCGACCGCGCCACCGAAGGGTTCTCGCAGGGCCAGCGCACCAAGACCGCGATCGCGCGGGCGCTGATCCACGACCCGAAGAACGTGATCCTGGACGAGCCCACCAACGGCCTCGACGTGATGACCACGCGCGGCCTGCGCGGGTTCCTGCAGGAGCTGCGCGGCGAGGGCCGCTGCGTGATCTTCTCCAGCCACATCATGCAGGAGGTCGCGGCGTTGTGTGACCGCATCGTGATCATCGCCAGCGGCCGGGTCACTGCGCAGGGCACCCCGGACGAACTGCGCGCGTTGACCGGCGAGGCCAACCTGGAAGACGCATTCGTGAAACTGATCGGCAGCGAAGAGGGCCTGCACGCATGAACAAGACGTCCTTCACCACCGCGATGCTCACGGTGATGCGCAAGGAATGGCTGGACTTCTTCCGCGACCGGCGCACCTTCCTGCTGTCGCTGATGGTGGCCCCGCTGCTGTACCCGCTGATCTTCCTCGGCATCGGCAAGCTCACCCAGATGCGCGCCGAGACCCAGCTGGAGAAGACCCTCAGCGTGCCGGTGGTCGGCATGGAGCGGGCGCCGAACCTGATGAAGTTCCTGGCCACCTACGGCATCGACGCCAAGCCGGCACCGGCGGACATCGAAGCGCGGGTGCGCGCGCAGCAGGAAGACCTGGCGCTGGCGATCGATGCCGATTTCGCCAAGGACTGGACGGCCGGCAAGCCCGCCAAGATCGACATCATCACCGACACCACCCGCCGCAACGGCGACGTCAAGGTGGCGCGCGTCAGCAAGGTACTCGAGAGCTACGGCAACGGCGTCGGCGCGATGCGCCTGCTGGTGCGCGGCATCAACCCGGCCATCGCCATGCCGCTGCAGGTGGGCACCCGCGACATGGCCACGCCGGAGGCCAAGAACAGCCAGTTCATGTCGATCCTGCTGCCGATGATCCTCACCATCTTCGCCTTCATCGGCGGCGCGCACCTGGCGATGGACACCACCGCCGGCGAGCGCGAGCGGCAATCGCTGGAGCCGCTGCTGGCCACCCCGGCCTCGCGCGCCGCGCTGGTGGGCGGCAAGATGCTGGCGGCCGCGCTGCTCGGCCTCGCCTCGATGCTGCTGATCCTGGTGTCGTTCAAGGTCTCCGCGACCCTGGCCAGCGGCATGGCCAAGCAGATGGACGTGAGCTTCCTCGCGATGGGCAAGCTGCTGCTGACGCTGGTGCCGCTGGTGCTGATCGGCACGGCACTGATCACCGCGTTGGCGGCGGGCGCCAAGAGCATGAAGGAAGCGCAGAGCCACATCATGTGGCTGATGATGCTGCCGATGCTGCCGGCGTACGGGCTGATGGCGTATCCGTTGAAGGACACCGCGGCGTGGCAGTACGCGGTGCCGTTCCTGTCGCAGAACCAGCTGATCCAGAAGATCACCCGCGGCGAAGCGGCATCGATGGAGCAGTGGGCGCTGTACCTCGCCAGCTCGCTGGCGTTGGCGGCGGTGCTCTGGGCGCTGGCGGTGTGGCGCTACCGCCAGGAGAAACTGGCGATCTCGGCCTGACCCGGCGTCGCCTCGCTGCAACGAAAAAGCCCGGCGGATGCCGGGCTTTTTCTTACCACATGGTCGATCCGGTTATTGTTCGAACGCGATCGTTCGGCGGCTGGTAGTGGCCTGGCTGACCGGCTGGAAGCGCCAGCGCTTGACCGCGGCCAGGGCCTCGCGCTCGAAGTCACGCTGGTACTGGCGGGGCGCGTCCGCGGATACGACCCGGGCGCTGGACACGGCGCCATCGGTGCCCACGGTGAACTCCACCTGCACCGTTGCCGTGGCCCCGGCGCGCTGCGCGGCGGGCGGGAACTTCGGCCCCGGCTGGGAGACCGCGCGCAGCTCCACCGAAGGCGCGGGGCGCGGGCGGGGCGGCGTGGCCGGCGTCGCCGCGGGCTGTTGTGCCGCGGCCTGCTGGCGCTGCTGTTCCGCTGCTGCCGCTGCCTGGCGCTGCCGCTCGGCTTCCGCGTCCGCGGCGGCCTGCTGCTGGCGTTGCAGGTCGGCCGCGGCTTGCTGCTTCTGCTGCTCCTGCAGCTTCTTCTGGTCTTCCTCGCGCTTCCTGGCCTGCTCCTCGCGGCGCTTGGCTTCTTCTTCCGCGGTCAACTGCTGGGTCTGGGCCTGCTGCTTCAGCTTCGCCTCCACGCTCGCGACGCTGGCCTTCAGGCGCCCCAACGCGGGGTGGTTCGGGTCGGCCTTGCCGATCAACGCCAGCAGGCGCTTGGCATCGTCGAGGTCATCACGGGCGATACCCTGCTCGGTGGCGATGACGGTCATCGGCAGCAGGTCGCTCAGCGCGGTCGACGCACCGGCATCCCCCGGGACCTTGTCACGCAGGGCGAGGAAATATTCCATCGCGTTGTTGCCGGCCGGCGCGTACAGCCGATTGTCGCCGTACGCCTTGTTGGCCGCATCGCGAAGCTGGTCCGGCGTCATCGCCGAGACCGAGGCCGCGACCACCGACTCCGGCGTCGGCGCCGGCGCGGCCTGTTGGGCGGCCTGCGGGCCCGCCGCGGGCGCGTCGTCCTTCTTGCAGGCCGTCAGTGCGCAGGCGACGGCCACGGTCAGCACGACCGGCACCCATCGTCCGCGCGATTTCTCGATTGCAGTCATCGCGTATTCCCCCTGGTAGTGACGCACGATTTTTCAGGATAGCACGCGTCAAACGGCCGCCCATTGTCAAGGGGACGCGCTTATTTGCCGATGCAGAAGGACGCGAAAATGTGACCCAATAGGCTGTCGGCATCGACGCGGCCGCCGATTTCCCCCAGCGCGTCATGTGCGCGCACCAAGGCTTCCGCGGCCAGCTCCAGGCGCTCGCAGGCCAGCTCTTCCGAGGCCTGGCGCAGCCAGTCGTCCGCGCGCGCCAGCGCATCGACATGGCGCGCACGCGCGGTGAACGCGCCGTCTGCCGCGGCCTCGCCGCCGGCCAGCGCGAGCAATCGCTGGTGCAGCGCCACCAGTCCCTCGCCAGTCCGCGCGGAGATCGCCAGCGCATCCTCGTCGAGCACGGGCGGTGCGGGCAGCAGGTCCACCTTGTTGTACAGCCAGAGCACCTGCGGCACGCCGACGAGATCCGGGGCCAGCGCCGCGCGGGCAGCCGCGGGATCGCGGGCGTCCACCACCGCCAACGCGAGGTCGGCACGACCCAGCTCGCCGCGCGCGCGGCGGATGCCTTCCGCCTCGATGGCGTCATCGGCGGCGCGCAAGCCGGCGGTGTCGACCAGGGTCAACTCGACGCCGTCGATGCGGATCGTTTCCTGCAGCACGTCGCGGGTGGTGCCGGCAATGTCGGTGACGATGGCACGCTCGCTGCCGGCCAGGGCATTGAGCAGCGAGCTCTTGCCCGCGTTCGGCGGCCCCACCAGCACCACGTGCAGGCCGTCGCGCAGCTTGCGGCCCCGCTCGGCATCGGCCTGCAGGCACGACAGCGCGGTGCGGGTCGCGTCGAGCTGGTCGCGCAGCGCCGCGCCGCCCAGCGTGTCCAGCGGCTCGTCGGCGAAATCGATCGCGGCCTCCACGTGCACGCGGATCGCCAGCAGCCGCGCCATCAGGGCGTCCACCTGGCGCGACAGCGCGCCGTCCAGCGCCCGCCGCGCGGCACGCGCCGCCCGGTCGTCGGTGGCGGCGATCAGGTCGGCGATGGCTTCGGCCTGCGCCAGGTCCAGCTTGCCGTTGAGGAAGGCGCGCTCGCTGAATTCCCCGGGCCGCGCCTGGCGTGCGCCCAGCGCGACGCAGCGGGCCACCAGCGCCCGCAGCAGCACCGGCCCGCCGTGCCCCTGCAGTTCTACCACGTCCTCACCGGTGAAGCTGGCGGGCGCGACGAACCGCAGTGCGATGCCATCGTCCAGCGTCTCGCCGGCGGCATCGCGGAAGCGGGCGTATTCGGCGACGCGCGGACGCAGCGCCCGCGCGCACACCTGCTCGGCGATTGCCGCGGCACGCGGGCCCGACAAGCGGACGATGCCGACGCCGCCGGCACCGGGCGCGGTGGCGATGGCGACGATGGTGTCCTGTGCGTTCGGCATGATCGAAACGGAACCCGTGGGTGCGGGCAGCGTAGCCGCTTTGCGCCGGCAAGCGGCGCGGCTGCGGCGACCCGATGCGCGGAACCCGCCTTGCGGCGGGTTCCGGTGGGATTACTTGGCCGGTTCCTCGGCGAACCGCTTGGTGTTCCACCATTGCTGGGCCATGCCCAGCGTGCCGTTGGTGACCCAGTACAGCACCAGGCCGGCGGGGAAGAAGGCGAACATCACCGCCATCACCAGCGGCATCATCTGCATCATCTTCTTCTGCATCGGATCCATGCCGACCATCGGCGTCATCCGCTGGGTGAGGAACATCACCGCGGCGTTGAGGATCGGCAGGATGAAATACGGGTCGCGCGCGGTCAGGTCGCCCACCCAGCCCAGGATCCACGGGGCCTGGCGCAGCTCCACCGCCTCCAGCAGCACGTAGTACAGCGCCAGGAACACCGGCATCTGCACCAGCACCGGCAGGCAGCCGCCGGCGGGATTGATCTTTTCCTTCTTGTAGAGGTCCAGCATCGCCATCTGGAACTTCTGCTTGTCGTCGCCGTAGCGCTCCTTGAGCTGCTCGATGCGCGGCTGGAACTTGCGCATCTTGGCCATCGACTTGTACTGCGCCGCCGACAGCGGATAGAGCACCGCCTTGATCAGCACCACCAGCAGCACGATCGCCCAGCCCCAGTTGTGGGTCAGCTTGTGCAGCTGGGTCAGC
>DASWXO010000074.1:0-17284 GCA_036405455.1 Thermomonas sp.
GATCGAGACGATCAACAAGCTCAACCGCATTTCCCGCCAGATGCTCCAGCAGTACGGCCGCGAGGCCACGCCGGAGGAGCTGGCGAAGGAAATGGACATGCCCGAGGACAAGATCCGCAAGGTCATGAAGATCGCGAAGGAGCCGATCTCGATGGAGACGCCGATCGGCGACGACGAGGATTCGCACCTCGGCGACTTCATCGAGGACACCAACGTGATGTCCCCGATCGACGCCACCACCGACATCAACCTGATCGAGACGGTGCGCAGCGTGCTGGCCGGGCTGACCCCGCGCGAGGCCAAGGTCCTGCGCATGCGCTTCGGCATCGACATGAACACCGACCACACGCTGGAAGAGGTCGGCAAGCAGTTCGACGTGACCCGCGAGCGCATCCGCCAGATCGAGGCCAAGGCGCTGCGCAAGCTCCGCCATCCTTCGCGGTCGGAGACGCTGCGCAGCTTCCTCGACATCGACTGAGGCAGCGCGCACGCTCCCAAGAGAAACCCGCCGCGAACCGGCGGGTTTTCTTTTGGCGGGAGTCCTGCTGTCGGCTGGCTGGAGATCGGCCCGCTCGGTTGCTACGATGCCCGTACGGGCCTATAGCTCAATGGTTAGAGCAGAGGACTCATCGATTCGGTGACGCCGCGCAGGAATGCGCGGATGAAAACGGGAAGAATTCAGGGAACCCGCAGCGGAACCAGTGGATTGGTGGCCGGCGGCAACCTTGAGCCGAGCCGGCGGTACACCGCCGGAAGGTGCAGAGACTACCTGGGGGCTACAGCGCCCTTAATGACAGGCCAGAGCCTCCCGCACCCCACCAGCCCAGGCTGAGGGTGATGAGATAGTCCACGCCGGTGCGAAAGCATCGGGCAACGTGAATCCTTTGGTTCCAGGTTCGAGTCCTGGTGGGCCCACCAGCGTCAATGCAATCGGATCAACGCCTGGCCCGGCGCGTCGAACGCCACCGTCCAGCCCAGCCTGCTGGCCAGGCGGTCCAGCAAGGCGGAGCCGGTGCCGGTGTCGGCACGCGCCGCCCCGGCATCGCCGTCGGCAGGCAGGGGCAGGGCCCGGATGCGCACGCGGCCTTCTTCCAGCGCGATCCGCAGCAGGGTGCCGTCCGTCCGACCCTGCACCAGCCGGCGGGCGATGCCGCCCAGCAGCAGCTCGGCTTCCTGCGGCGCGGTGCGCAGCGTGCCCGACGCCACGATCTCGACCTCGATTCCCGTCCGCCCGGCCAGCGCCAGTGCCGCGGCATCGCGCAGCAGGACGGTGACCTCCACGACATCCTCCTGCGCCGGCTTGCGCCGCGCCGCCGCCAGCATCGCCTCCAGCAGGCGACGCATGTCGCCGACGCCCCGCGCCAGCCGCGCATGCCGCGCCCGCTGCGCGGAGGTGGCGTCGGGCTCGTCCTGCAGCACCTCGGCAACCCCCTGGATCACCGCCAGCGGCGTGCGCAGTTCGTGGCTGGCATCGGCCAGGAAGGCCTGCTCTCGCGCGTCGGCCGCGACCAGTCGTGCCTGGTAGCCATCGACGGCCCGGGCCAGCCGGCCCAGGTCATCGTCGCTGGCAGCAGCGGCCAGCCGGGTGGCCTGCGGCTGCACCGGCAGGGTCTCCACGGCTTCGGCCAGCGCGCGCACCGGCCGGAGCGCGATGCCGGACAGCAGCCAACCCAGCCAGCCCGACAGTACGGTGCCCACGACCACCACGGTGGCGACCAGCAGCCGCAGGTGGCGCTCGCGCAGCTCGATGTCGCCGAGATCGATGGTGAACACCAGCCGCCCCGCCGAGGTGTCGAAGACACCGACGTGGACATTCGCGTTGGCCGGATCCTCGCGCACCCCGGCCGGATACGCCGCATACGCAGCGGGCAGCGCGGCGTCACCGGCGTGGTAACCGCGCAGGCGCTGGGTCCGCGGCAGCTGGGCCGGCAGGCCATTGGCCAGGCGCAGGCCGTAGTCCTCGGCCTGCCCCTGCAGGATCTCGTTGGCGAGCACGTACTCGTAGTCCTCGGCCACGCCCAGCAGGGTGGCTGCGGCCAGCCCGCCCAGCAGCAGGCCCAGCAGCAGCGCGAGCAGGGTGAACCGCCAGCGCAACGGCAGCGTGCGACGCGGCGGCAGCGTGCTCATTCGGGTGCCACCACGCGGTAGCCGACGCCGCGCACCGACTGGATCATCGGCTGGGCGAACGGCCGGTCCACCAGTGCGCGCAGCTCGTACACCTGCGTCTGCAGCGCCGCCATGTCCGCGCCGGCCGCGCCCCAGGCACGCTCTATCAAGCGCGCGTGCGGGACGATCCGCGGCGCCTCCTGCAAGAGGATCTCCAGCAGGGCGCCCTGCAGCCGCGTCAGGGGAATCTGCCGGCCGTCCCGCTGCGCCGCCAGCACGTCCGGGTCGTAGACGAGCGGTCCGCAGGCCAGTGGGCCAGAGGGGCGGCCGCGACGCGCCACCGCGCGCAAGCGGGCCTCCAGTTCCGCCAGCGCGAACGGCTTCACCAGGTAATCGTCGGCGCCCTCGGCAAAGCCGCGCAGCTTGTCGTCCAGGGTGTCGCGCGCGGTCAGCATCAGCACCGGCACGCCGTGGCCGGCCTCGCGCAACCGGCGGCACAGGTCCAGCCCGTCCAGGCGCGGCAGGCCGAGGTCCAGCACGACCACGTCGAAGCCGCCCTGCATCGCGCGCGCGAGCCCGCCGGCACCGTCGGCGCAGTGGTCCACGACGTAGCCCCGCCGTTCGAGGAAATCCCAGACATTGGCGGCGATGTCGTGCTCGTCCTCGACCAGCAGGACGCGCAGGCCGGCAGTGGGAACGGAGGGCAACGGCGGGAGCGACATGCGGATAGCCTGCCACCGCCGCGCGCGCCGGTGTTAACGATTGGCTGAGATTCGGCTGAACCGGGCTTACTCCGCGGCGGGCACGCTGGCGGTTTGATCCCCGACCCGGCCCGCACGATGCCCAACCGCTTCCCGCTTCTGGACCGCTTCCGCCCGCTGCTCTGGCTGGTGGGCTGCCTGCTCGCGATCTCCGCCGCCACCCGGCTGGCCTTGCTGGTGGTGACCGGGAGCGGCGTCCCGGCAAGCGCAGGCAACTGGCTCTATGTGTTCGGCGTGGGCCTGGGCTACGACCTGCTGGCGGCGCTGTACTTCGGCATCCCGCTGCTGCTGCTGCTCTGGTTGATGCCGGCCGGCTGGCTGCTGCGCAAGCGCGGGCGCGTGCCGGTAGGCGCCCTGTGCCTGGTCCTGCTGTTCGTCCTGCTGTTCGTGGCGGTGGCGGAGTGGACGTTCTGGGACGAGTTCCAGGCCCGTTTCAATTTCATCGCGGTGGACTACCTCGTCTACACCACCGAGGTGATCGGCAACATCCGTCAGTCGTATCCGGTGGGCTGGATCCTCACCGCCGTGGCCGCGGTCGCGCTGGGCGGCTTCGTCGCCACCCGTCGCTGGCGCCGCGCCGTGGCGGACACCGCCGGCTTCGGGGCACGCACGGCGGTGGTGGCGGCGTGGCTGGCGCTGGCCACGCTGGGCACCTGGCTGGTCAACGGCGAAATGAAGGAGCGCACGGAGAACGCCTACGTCAACGAGCTGGCCGGCAACGGCATCTACCAGTTCTTCGCCGCGTACCGCAGCGCCTCGCTGGACTACCCGCGCTACTACCGCACCGTGCCGATCGACGAAGCCTGGGCGCAGGTACGCGCGCAGGTCGCCACGCCCGACGCCACCTTCTTCGGCCCCACCGGCATCGCCCGGCGCATCCACAACCCGGCGCCCGAGCAACGCATGAACGTGGTGCTGATCAGCGTGGAGAGCCTGTCCGCCGATTTCTCCGGCACCTACGGCCGTCCCGACTCGCTGACGCCGCAGCTGGATGCCCTGACCAAGGACAGCCTGCTGTTCGCCGACCTGTGGGCCACCGGCACCCGCACCGTGCGCGGCCTCGAGGCGCTCTCGCTGTCGGTGCCGCCCACGCCGGGCGAATCCATCGTCCGGCGCGAGCACAACGAAGGCCTCGCCACCCTGGGCGAGGTGTTCCGCGACAAGGGCTACCACGCCATGTTCCTGTACGGCGGCTATGGCGCGTTCGATGACATGAACCGCTTCTTCTCCCACAACGGGTACGACGTGCACGACCGCACCGACATCCCGGACAAGGCGATCCACCACGAGAACGTCTGGGGCGTCGCGGACGAAGATCTCTACACGATGGCGATGCAGCATTTCGATGCCGATGCCGCCGCCGGCAAACCGTTCTTCGCCCACCTGATGACCACCTCCAACCATCGCCCGTACACCTTCCCGGCCGGGCGCGGGCCGTGGCCACAGGGCAAGCGCAGCAGCGCCGTGGCCTACACGGACTGGGCGATCGGGGATTTCCTGCGCCGGGCCAGCACCAAGCCGTGGTTCCGCAACACCCTGTTCGTGATCACCGCCGACCACTGCGCGTCCAGCGCCGGCATCGCCGCGTTGCCGGCGTTCCGCTACCGCATCCCGCTGTGGATCTACGCACCCGGCGGGCAAGTGGCGCCGGGCCGGGTGGAGCGCCGGGTCAGCCAGATCGACATCGCGCCCACCGTGCTGGGCCTGCTGGGCATGGACTACGACAGCCGCTTCTACGGCGTGGACATCTTCCAGCTGCCGCCCGGCCGCGAGCGCGCGTTCATCGGCACCTACCAGCTGCTGGGCTACCTGCGCGACGACAAGCTGGTGCAGCTCTCGCCGCACCGCAAGGTGGACACGCTGCGCCCCGCGTACGCCCGCGACGTCGCGCAGCCGGAACTGCCCGAGGATCCCGCGTTGACCCTGCAGGCGATCAGCTACTACCAGACCGCCGCCGCTGCGTTCAGCGACGGGTCGATGCGACAGGCCGCGCTGGAGCGCGAAGCGCGCGCCGCTGCCGCGACACCACCGGCCCGATGACTTCCGGCGCTGGCGCCGCCCTGGCGTGGGGCCGCATCCTGCGGTCCCGAGCCCACCGGAGCCCGCCCATGCGCCACCTGCTCGCCCTGCTGCTGTCCTGCTGCCTGCCGCTGGCCCACGCCGGCGAGCGTCCGCCCGCCGAAGTCGCGGTGCTGGCCACCCTCCACAAGCTGCATGCCGAGGTGCCCGCCTACGACGACGCGGCGCTGAAGCGCAGCATCGAGCGGCTCGCACCGGATGTCCTGTGCATCGAGGTCAGCCCGGCGCGCTACGCCAGCCGCGGACCGGAGGCCAACAAGGTGGAATACCCGGCGGTGGTCTATCCGCTGATCGATGCCCGCGGCTACCGGGTGTACCCGATGGAGCCGGCACCGCCGCGCGACGCCGGGATCCTGCAGCCCTACCTCGCCGCCAATCGCGCGTTCGCCGAGCAGCAGCCCGCCGCGTCGAAGGCGTTCCAGGCGCAGACCGGCGCGCTGTACGACACGCTGCGCCTCTACTGGACCTCGCCCGCCCGGGTCAACGATGCCGTCACCGACGCGCAGATGCAGGCCAAGCATGCCCTGCAGGCGGCGCTGGTCGGCGAGGGCGAGCGTACCGGCTGGGAGGCCTGGAACGGCGAGTTCCTGGCCACCGTCGCACGCGCGGCGCGGGAGAACCCGGGCAAGCGCATCGTGGTGCTGGTGGGTGCCGAGCACGGTTACTGGCTGCGCGCGGCGCTGGCGAAGACGCCCGGCGTGCGCCTGCTGGACACGGCGGCACTGCTGGCCGCGGACGGCAGCTGAGGCATCGCCCGGCATAATGCGCGCCGACCCGTTGCTGGAGGCACGCATGCTGCTGGACACCGTCGAACACGAAACCGGCCCGAACCCCGAGTGGTGCGTGCTGTGGCTGCATGGCCTCGGCGCCGACGGCCACGATTTCGCGCCGATCGTGCCGGAACTGGTGCGCCGCGACTGGCCGGCGCTGCGCTTCGTCTTCCCGCATGCGCCGGTGCGCGCGGTCACCATCAACGGCGGCGCGCGCATGCGTGCGTGGTACGACATCCGCGACTTCGACCTCGCCCATCGTGCCGACCTGGACGGCGTGGATGCCTCCGTGGCGCAGGTGGACGCACTGATCGAACGCGAAGCTTCGCGCGGCGTCCCGCCGCAGCGGCTGCTGCTGGCCGGCTTCTCGCAAGGCGGCGCGATCACCCTGGCCGCCGGCCTGGCGCGGTCGCAGCCACTGGCCGGCCTCATCGCCCTGTCCACCTACCTGCCGATGCCGCTGGCACTGGCGCAACAGCGCGCCCAGCCGGCCGCGGCCGCGCAGCCGCTGTTCATGGCCCACGGCACGTTCGACCCGGTGGTGCCGGTCGCCGCGGGCGAGGCGGGCGTGCAGGCCCTGCGCAGCCTGGGGTTCGAGGCGACCTGGCACCGCTACCCCATGCAGCACCAGGTGTGCGCCGAGGAAATCGCCGATCTCGGCGACTGGATGGCCGCGCGCTTCGCCGCGGGGTGAGGTGACGCGCCCCGCGCGGCGCGGCTACCATCGGCCATAGGGCCGGGCGCTGCCGGGGAGACACGCCATGACCGCAACCGCATTGCGCGTGCTGATCGTCGATGACGAGCCCTTGGCGCGTGCGCGGCTGCGCGCGCTGCTGGAGGCGCAACCCGGCGTGGACGTGGCGGGCGAGGCCGGCGACGGCGAAGCGGCAGTGGCCGCATGCAACGCCCAGCGGCCGGACCTGGTACTGCTGGACATCCGCATGCCCGGCATCGACGGGCTGGAGACAGCGCGCCGGTTGGGCGCGCTGCAGCCACGGCCGGCCATCGTGTTCTGCACCGCCTTCGACGCCCACGCCCTGTCGGCGTTCGAGGCGCAGGCGCTGGACTACTTGGTGAAGCCGGTGCGCGGCGAGCGCCTCGCGGAGGCGCTGGCCAAGGTCCGCACCTTCCTCGCCGGCCGCGCGCGCCAGCAGGACGGCACGACGCCGGGCCAGCCGCGCAGCCAGCTGTGCGCGCGCCTGCGCGGCAGCCTGCGGCTGATCCCGGTCGAGGACATCCGCTACCTGCAGGCGGAAGAGAAATACGTGGTCGTGCACCACGCGCGCGGCGAGGACCTGATCGAGGAATCGCTGAAGTCGCTGGAGACCGAATTCGGCGAGCGTTTCGTGCGCATCCACCGCAACTGCCTGGTGGCGCGCGACCAGATCGTCGAACTGCGCCGCGGCCTGGATGCGCATGTGCACGCCGTGCTGCGCGACGTACCGCAGCCGCTGGAAGTCAGCCGGCGCTGCCTGACCCAGCTGCGCGATACGCTGCGCCACCCGTGACGGCCTGCCGCCCGCGCGCACCCGGCGCCGGCGGAACAGCGATAATGCCGGCATGACAGTGCTGCGCATCGCCACCCGCAAGAGCCCGCTCGCCCTCTGGCAGACGGAACACGTCGCCGACCGCCTGCGCGCCGCCCATCCCGGCCTGCAGGTCGAACTGGTGCCGCTGAGCACCCGCGGGGACGAGATCCTCGACCGCTCGCTGGCCGCGATCGGCGGCAAGGGCCTGTTCCTCAAGGAACTGGAGCTGGCGATGCAGCGCGGCGAGGCGGACTGCGCGGTGCATTCGCTGAAGGACGTGCCGATGCAGCTGGAGCCGGGCTTCGCGCTGCCGGCGATCCTGGCCCGCGCCGACCACGCCGACGCGTTCGTGAGCCCCCGGTTCGACGGCCTCGACGCGCTGCCCCGGGGCGCACGCGTGGGCACCTCCTCGCTGCGCCGGCAGGCGCAGCTGCGCGCGCTGCGCCCGGACCTGCAGCTGCTGGATCTGCGCGGCAACGTCAACACGCGGCTGGCCAAGCTGGATGCCGGCGACTACGACGCCATCGTGCTGGCCTGCGCCGGCCTGCAGCGGCTCGGCTTCGACGGCCGCATCCGCGCGCGGCTGGACGCCCCGGCCTGGCTGCCGGCGCCCGCACAGGGCGCCATCGCCATCGAGTGCCGCGACGACGATCCGCGCGTGGCGGCGCTGTGCGCAGCGCTGGACGACGCCACCACCCGCACCTGCGTGGCCGCCGAGCGCGCCATGAACCGCGCGCTGGAAGGCAGCTGCCATGTCCCCGTGGCGGCGCTGGCCGCACTGGACGGCGGCCGCCTGCACCTGCGCGGCCTGGTCGGCGCGGTGGCCGATGGCCGCTGCGTGCGGGCCGAGGCGACGGGCACGCGCGAGGCACCCGAGGCGCTGGGGATCGCCGTTGCCGAGGCACTGCTGGCACAGGGTGCGCGCGCGCTGATCGACGGCTGAGCGCGGCGGGTGCGGCCCGTCGCCTAGAACGCGTATTTCAGCTTCAGCGTGGCGTCGGTCTGGTTGCGGCCGGCGATGTCGCTGTCGCGGCGCATCTCCACGCCGGAGCTCAGGGTCAGCGCCGGCTGCAGCTGCACGTTCAGCAGCAGGCTGTTGCGCAGGTAGGCCCCGCGCTGGCCGGTTTCCACGCGGGTGACCTGCGACAGCCGCGCGCGCTTGCCCAACGCCTGGTTCCATTCCACCTGCCCGCGGAGGATCGGCCCGGTGCCGGCGATGCCGTCGTCGGCGTAGCCCTGCATCCGGTAACCGGTGTCCACCGACACCCGCACGCTGGTGCCCGGGGTCTTCAACGCCTGCAGGCCGTACTGCATCGCCACGCGGGCGTTGCTGCCCAGCGGCTTGACCCAGTCGCGGCGTTCGTTGGGCAACCGCAGGCGGCCGCCGCTGCCCGGGAGGTCGTCCGCCCCTACCCGACGCTGGCCGGAGGGGATCTCGGCCATCGCGTCCACCGACCATTCCCCGTTCACGCAGCGCGCCGCCAGGCAGCGCGGTGGCGCGACCAGGCGCTGCGCCACCTCCGGCGGCAGGACCGCAGGCAAGGGGGACGGCAGGGCGGTCGGCGGCGCGGTGAACGCCAGCCACAGCAGGGGCAGCATGGTCGTCGGCATCGGGGGTCCGCCTGCATTCTAACCATGCCCGTGGCCCGCGAACCGTGAACGGCTGCCGCATAATCAGGGCATGGACCGCTACGAACGCATCATCGCCCTGCACCGCACCCTGCAGGCCGCGCGCCGCCCGGTCACCGTGGGCCACCTCCAGGACGCGCTGGGCTGCTCCCGCGCCACCGTCTACCGCGACATCGCCTTCCTGCGCGACGCGCTGATGGCGCCGGTGGTGGGCGACGGCGAGGCGGGCTTCCATTACGACAAGGCCGAGGCCGAGCGCTTCGAACTGCCGGGCCTGTGGCTGAATTCCGAGGAGTTGCACGCCCTGCTGGCGGCCCAGCAGCTGCTGGCGCGCAGCAGCGGCGGCATGCTGTCGTCGGCGCTGGCGCCGCTGCAGCAGCGGGTGGAAAAGCTGCTGGACGCCCATTCCGGCGGCAAGCGCTGGCCGGTGGAGCGGGTGCGGGTGATCCCGCACCGCATCCGCCGCATGGACGAGCACGCCTTCCGTATCGTCGCCTCGGCGGTGCTGGAACGGCATCGCCTGGCGTTCGACTACCGCGCGCGCTCCACCGACGAGAAGACCCGCCGCACGGTCAGCCCGCAGCGGCTGACCCACTACCGCGACAACTGGTACCTGGACGCGTGGGACGAGGACCGCGAGGGCCTGCGCAGCTTCTCCATCGACCGCATCGCCGGCGCACGCATGCTGGACGGGCGCGCGCAGGACGTGGACGAGGAGGCCCTGAACGCGCACCTGGCCGGCAGCTACGGCATCTTCTCCGGCGCCCCCAAGGGCTGGGCCACGATCCGCTTCAGCGCCAAGGCGGCGCGCTGGGTGGCCGACGAGCACTGGCACTCGCAGCAGCAGGGCCGCTTCCTGCCCGACGGCAGCTACGAACTGAAGCTGCCGTACTCGGTGCCGCGCGAGCTGCTGATGGACGTCCTGCACTACGGCGCGGACGCCGAGATCGTCGAGCCGAAGGCGCTGCGCGAACAACTGCGCGCGCACCTGCAGCTGGCCCTGTCCAACTACGGGGCCGACTGATGGCGCCCGTCGGCACGCAGCCCTCGGTCGTGCTGGCGCTGGGCGGCGGCGGCGCGCGCGGGCTGGCCCAGATCGGCGTGATCGAAGTGCTGCAGGCACGCGGGCTGGTGGTGGAGGCGGTGGCCGGCACGTCCTGCGGCGCGCTGGTCGGTGGCGCCTTCGCGGCCGGCAAGCTGGACGCGCTGCGCGACTGGATGCTGCGCACCGGCCGCAACGAGATGCTGCGCCTGCTGGATCCCGGTCTCGGCCGCCCGGCCATGTTCACCGGCGAGCGGCTGGTGCGCACCCTGCGCGAGGTGGTGGGTTCGCCGCGCATCGAGGACCTGCCCATCGACTTCACCGCGGTCGCGGTGGACCTGCTGCGCCAGCGCGAAGTGTGGCTGCGCCGCGGCGACCTGTGGGACGCGCTGCGCGCGTCGTTCGCCATCCCCGGCATCTTCACCCCGGTGATGCTGGGCGGCATGGAGCTGGTGGACGGCGGCCTGCTGGCGCCGCTGCCGATGACCGCCACCCGGCTGGCCGGCGCGCACCGGGTGATCGCGGTGGACATCCACGGCAGCCTGCCGGAGCGCGCCGACGAGCCGGTGCGCGTGGTCGACACCGAGGAAGGCGGCGCCGCGGCAGCCCCCGCCAGCCTGATCGGCCGCTGGATGGAGCGCCTCGGGGAGGTGGCCTCCTCGAGCGAACCCCAGCCGCGCTTCGGATTGATGGAAGTGATGTCGCGCGCGCTGGACACCATGCAGGAGCGCATCGCCCGCGTGCAGCTGGCGCTGGAGCCGCCGGAGCTGCTGATCCGCATCCCGCGCGACGCCTGCCAGTTCTACGAGTTCTGGCGCGCGTCCGAACTGATCGACATCGGCCGCCGCGAGGCGGAAAAGGCGCTGGACGCGTCCGGGTATTGACCCCCGGCGCACGGTCGCAGCCCGTGAGATGGCCCGCCCGCAGGCTGTGGCCATCCCGAACGGAGCCGCTGCCATGACCCACCGCGATCTCGATGCCTGCCTGCGCCAACTGGTGATCCTCGGCACCCTGGCCGTCCTGCTGGTGCCCGCCGCCCGTGGCAGCAGCGACCTGCTGGGCTGGCTGCCCCTGTGGCTGGTGGGGATGCCACTGGCGGCCTGGTGGAGCCTGCGCCGCTTCCCCCTGCCCGCGGTCACCCTGCGCCTGCCGCGCCGCCGCCGGGTGCAGGCGCGCCGGCGTGCGCGTCCCGCCGCGCAGGCCCGCCAGGTCGCCCGCCGCGCCTAGTCCGGGCGGCACCTGCCGGGGCCGGCGGGGCGTGCTAGCGTGGTGTTTCAACGATCCAACGCCACACGGAGCACGCCATGTCCCAGCTGTCCCACGCCGCCCTGGTCGCCGGCCTCGCGCTTGCCGGTGCCGCCTCCGCGCAGACCCCACCGACCGACGATCCCTACGCCTGGCTGGAAGACGTCCAGGGCGAGACGTCGCTGGCCTGGGTGAAGGCGCGCAATGCCAAGGCCGAGGCGGAGATCGCCGGCAGCCCGGCGTTCAAGCAGCTGGAAGCCGACATCCGCGCCATCCTGGATTCCGACGCCAAGATCCCCGGCGTCGAGAAGATCGGGGAGTACTACTACAACTTCTGGAAGGACAAGCAGCACGAGCGCGGCGTCTGGCGCCGCACCACGCTGGCCGAGTACCGCAAGCCGGACCCGCAGTGGGAAACCGTGCTCGACCTGGACGCCCTCAACAAGGCGGAGAACGCCAAGTGGGTCTGGCACGGCGCCGACTGCCTGCGGCCGAAGTACCAGCGCTGCCTGATCGCGCTCTCGCCCGGCGGCTCCGACGCCGACGTCACCCGCGAGTTCGACCTGACCACCAAGCAGTTCGTGCAGGACGGCTTCTTCCGGCCGGAAGCCAAGGGCGGGCTGTCGTGGATCGACGAGGACACGGTCTACGTGTTCACCGATTTCGGCCCGGGCACGCTGACCAGCTCCGGCTATCCCAACATCGTCAAGGAGTGGAAGCGCGGCACGCCGTTGTCGGCGGCGAAGACCGTGTACGAGGGCAAGCCGGGC
Organism: Thermomonas sp.; assembly: GCA_036405455.1. Lineage (GTDB taxonomy): Bacteria > Pseudomonadota > Gammaproteobacteria > Xanthomonadales > Xanthomonadaceae > Thermomonas. Next base: position 11,932 of record DASWXO010000074.1, read on the forward strand.
GACATGTACATCGCCGCGATGCGCGACCACACGCCAGGCTGGCAGCGCGATTTCGTCAGCCGTACGCTGGCCTTCTACAACGACGAGCTCTACCTGCGGAATGCCGACGGCAGCCTCGCCAAGATCGACGCGCCCAACAGCGCGCAGAAGGGCGTGCACAAGGACTGGCTGCTGCTGGAGCTGCGCGAGCCCTACGAAGCGGGCGGCAAGACCTGGACGCCCGGCTCGCTGATCGCCACGAACTTCAACGACTTCATGGCCGGCAAGCGCGAGTTCACCGCGCTGTTCGAGCCGACCGACAACGCCGCGCTGGCCGGCTACACGTGGACGAAGGACCACCTCGTCCTCAACGTGATGGAAGACGTCAAGAACCGCCTGTCCGTGCTGACGCCGGGCAAGGCCGGCTGGGCGAAGGCGGACTTCGTCGGCGCCCCGACCATCGGCACCATTGGCGTGGGCGCGGTGGACGCGGATGACAGCAACGCGGTCTGGCTGACCGCCACCGACTTCCTGACCCCCACCACGCTGTCCATCGCCGAGGTCGGGAGCAAGCCCGAGGTGCTGAAGTCCAACCCGGTGTTCTTCGACGGGTCGAAGGACGTGATCGAGCAGCACTTCGCCACCAGCAAGGACGGCACCAAGGTGCCCTACTTCCTGGTGCGGCCGAAGACGCTCAAGTTCGACGGCAAGGCGCCGACCCTGCTGTACGGCTACGGCGGCTTCGAAGTGTCGATGACGCCGTCGTATTCCGGCGGCATCGGCAAGGGCTGGCTGGAGAAGGGCGGCGTGTACGCGCTGGCCAACATCCGCGGCGGCGGCGAGTACGGCCCGCGCTGGCACCAGGCCGCGCTGAAGGCCAACCGCCACAAGGCCTACGAGGACTTCGCGGCGATCGCCGACGACCTGGTGGCGCGCAAGATCACCTCGCCCGCGCACCTCGGCACCATGGGCGGCAGCAACGGTGGCCTGCTGATGGGCAACATGCTGACCCAATATCCGGAGAAGTTCGGCGCCATCGTGGTGCAGGTGCCGCTGCTGGACATGAAGCGCTACAGCCACCTGCTGGCCGGTGCATCGTGGATGGCCGAATACGGCGACCCGGACACCGCGGACTGGTCGTTCATCCAGACCTTCTCGCCGTACCACCTGTTCGACCCGGCCAAGACCTATCCGGCGACGCTGTTCACCACGTCCACCAAGGACGACCGCGTCCACCCGGGCCACGCCCGCAAGATGATGGCCAAGATGGAAGCCGCCGGGAAAGACGTGCGCTACTACGAGAACATCGAGGGTGGCCACGGCGGCGCAGCCAACAACGCCCAGGCGGCGCACATGAACGCACTGGCCTACACGTTCCTCTGGCAGCAGCTGACAAAGTGACGTCCCGGCCGTCATTCCCGCGCAAGCGGGAACCCCGGGCCGTGGCACTCGGTTGCGACGTGCACGGCACCCATGGATCCCCGCTTGCGCGGGGATGACGAGCAAAGCGTTGCAAACCGCCCCGTGGAGCCCCATTCCATGAAGCCCCATGCCTTTCTCGCCGGTCTTTTCCTCATGAGCAGCCTCGCCTCCGCCCAGACCCCGCCCACTCCGCCCGATGCGGACAAGAAGCCGCACGTGGTGAAGGCGCCGTTCGGCGCGGAGCGGCAGGACGAGTACTACTGGCTGCGCGACGACAGCCGCAAGGATCCGGCGATGCTGGGCTACCTGCAGGCCGAGAACGCCTACGCCGACGCGGTGCTGGCGCCGACGAAGGCCGTGCAGGACAGGCTCTACGGGGAAATCGTCGCCCGCATCAAGCAGGACGACGCCAGCGTGCCCTCCCGCAAGCGCGGGTACTGGTACTACGCGCGCTTCGAGACCGGCAAGGACTACCCGATCCACGCGCGCCGCAAGGATGCGCCGGGCATGGATGCACTGTCGATCCAGCAGGCCAATGCCGCCGGCGACTTCGCGGGCGAGGAAGTCCTGCTGGACGTCAACGCGCTGGCCGCGGGCAAGGACTACTACAGCGTCGGCGACTTCGAAGTCACGCCGGACAACGCGATCCTGGCCTACGCCGACGACACCAACGGCCGCCGCCAGTACACCATCCGCTTCCGCAACCTGGCGACCGGCCAGGCCTACCCGGAGACGATCGCCGGGGTCTCGCCCAACCTGGTGTGGGCCGACGACAACAAGACGCTGTTCTACGTCGAGAACGACCCGGAGACGCTGCTGACCGTGCGGGTGAAGAAGCACGTGCTGGGCACCGACCCGAAGGACGACCCGGTGGTCTACGAGGAGCACGACGACAGCTTCTACATGGGCATCGACCGCACCCGCGACGAGAAGTACATCGTCATCGGCGTCAGCAGCACGGTGTCCGACGAGCTGCGCTACGCGCCGGCCAGCGACCCGCGCGAGTTCACCGTGCTGGCGCCGCGCGCGCGCGACGTGGAGTACGACGCCGACCACTTCGGCGGGCGCTGGGTGATCCGCACCAACGACCGGAACCAAGACGGCACGCCGGCGACCAACTTCAAGCTGGTCACCGCCGCCGACGGCGCGACCGCGCGCAAGGACTGGCAGGACTGGGTCGGCCACCGCGACGACGTGTTCATCGAGGGCTTCGAGCTGTTCGACGGCTTCACCGCCATCGCCGAGCGCAGCGGCGGCCTGGAGCGCGTGCGCCTGCTCAAGCCGGACGGCGAGGACTACATCCAGGCCGACGAATCCGCCTATTCGATGGGCCTGGACGTCAACAGCGAGCCGGACACCGCCTGGGTGCGCTACAGCTATACGTCGATGACCACGCCGGCCACCGTGTACGAGCTCAATGTCGCCACCGGCGAGCGTCGCCTGCTCAAGCGCCAGCCGGTGCTGGGCGGCTACGACCCCGCGAACTACGTCACCGAGCGCCTGTGGGCCACCGCCCGCGACGGCACGAAGATTCCGGTGTCGATCGTCTACCGCAAGGGCTTCGAGAAGAACGGCAAGGCCGCACTGCTGCAGTACGCCTATGGCAGCTACGGCATGTCGATGGATCCCGGTTTCTCGGTCACCGCGGTGAGCCTGCTGGACCGCGGCATGGCCTACGCCATCGCCCACGTCCGCGGCGGCCAGGAGATGGGCCGCCGCTGGTACGAGGACGGCAAGCTGCTGCACAAGAAGAACACCTTCACCGACTTCATCGACGTCACCGACTTCCTGGTGAAGGAAGGCTATGCCGCGCCCGACCGCGTGGCCGCGCACGGCGGCAGCGCCGGCGGCCTGCTGATGGGCGCCATCGCGAACATGGCGCCGGAGAAATACCGGGTGATCCTGTCGCAGGTCCCATTCGTGGACGTGGTGACGACGATGCTCGACCCGTCGATCCCGCTGACCACCAACGAATACGACGAATGGGGCAATCCGGAACAGAAGCCGTTCTACGACTACATCGTCACCTACTCGCCCTACGACAACCTGGAAGCCAAGGCCTACCCGGCGATGTTCGTCGGCACCGGGCTGTGGGATTCGCAGGTGCAGTACTGGGAGCCTGCGAAGTACGTGGCGCGGCTGCGCGACCTGAACACATCCGGCGAACCGGTGGTGTTCCGCACCAACATGGAAGCCGGCCACGGCGGCAAGTCCGGGCGCTTCCGCCGCTACCGCGAGCAGGCGGAGATGTATGCGTTCATGCTGGATCGGCTGGGCGTCGACTAACCTCCGCTCCCCTGCCATCGAAGCGCGAGGCGCGCGCACCCCATGACCCGCCATTTGTGGGCGCTGCTGGCCTGGACCAGCCTGGTCCTCGGCATCATCGGCGCGTTCCTGCCGGTGATGCCCACGGTGCCGTTCATCCTGCTGTCGGCGTTCGCCGCCTCGCGCGGCTCCGATCGGCTGCGCGGCTGGCTGCTCGCGCATCCCAAATTCGGCCGCGCCATCCTCGACTGGGAGCAGAACGGCACGGTCTCGCGCCAGGCCAAACTGCTGGCAATCGGAATGATGTCGGTGTCCTCGGTGTCGATGGCGATCTTCGCCCCGCGCTGGTGGATGGCGGCCATCGGCATCACGGTGATGGCACTGGTGGCGGTCTGGCTGTGGCGCCGCCCGGAACCGCGACAGTGAGCCGGAGCCGCGGGTACACTGCGACGATGACCAAGCGCCTCGTCCTGCTCTCGCTCCTGTCCTGCCTGCTCGCCGCTTGCGGCAACAAGGGCCCGCTGGTGCTGCCGGAAAAGCCGGCCGCGGACGCGCCGGTGGCGGCCGACCCCGCCGCGCCGGCCGCCGACGCCGCCGGCACACCGTCCGCCCAGCCCTGAGCCGGCCATGCGGTTCAGCAAGATGCACGGCGCCGGCAACGACTTCGTCGTGCTGGACCTGCGCGGCCAGGTGTCGCCGCCTTCGCCGGCGCTGTGCGCGCGGCTGGCGGACCGGCACTTCGGCGTGGGCTGCGACCAGCTCCTGACCGTCGAAGACCCGCGCAGCGCGGGCAGCGTGGCCGCCTACCGCATCTGGAACGGCGACGGCTCGCCGTCCGGCCAGTGCGGCAATGGCGCGCGCTGCATCGCCGCCTGGCTGGTGCGCGACGGCGCCGCGCCGGCGCAGGCCGATTTCGCCATCGAAAGCCCGGCGGGCGTGCACCCGGTCCGGCACGACGGCCACGGCGGCTTCGTCATCGACATGGGCGCGCCGCGCTTCGCGCCCGCCGACGTGCCGCTGGCCGGCGTCGTCGACGAAAACGGCGAATACACGCTGGACGTTGGTGGCGAACCGCTGCGCTTCGGCGCGGTGTCGATGGGCAACCCGCACGCGGTGATCGAGGTCGCCGACGTGGATACCGCCGAGGTCGCCCGCATCGGCGCGGCGGTGCAGGGCAGCACGATGTTCCCGGCCTCGGCCAACGTCGGTTTCGCCCAGGTGCTGGCACCGGACCGCATTCGCCTGCGCGTGTTCGAGCGCGGCGTCGGCGAGACGCTGGCCTGCGGCAGCGGCGCCTGCGCGGCGGTGGCGGTGCTGGCGCGGCGCGGGCGCGTGCCGCAGGACGCCGATATCGCAGTGGACCTGCCGGGCGGCACGCTGCGCATCCGCTGGGATGCCGCCGCCGGCACGGTGTTCATGGGCGGCCCGGCCGCATTCGTGTTCGAAGGAGAATGGATGTGACGATGGAGTTCACTGACACCACCGAGAAGCTGGGCGCGCACGAAGTGGCGGCCTGGCTGCGCCGGCATCCGACCTTCCTGCAGCAGTTCCCGGACCTGGCGCTGACCCTGGTGGTGCCGCGCGACAACGGCCCCACCGCGTCGCTGGCCAGCTACCAGCTGGACATCCTGCGCGAGAAGAACCGCGAGCTGACCAAGCGCCTGCACGAGCTGTTCGCCAACGCGCA
>DASWXO010000075.1:0-22701 GCA_036405455.1 Thermomonas sp.
GATGTACTCGATGTAGCGCCTGCGCTCGTCCTCCGACGCGGCGTAGCACACGTCGTAGATGTTGAAGCTGAGCGACTTGGTGAGGTTGTTGAAGCCTTGCAGCTTCAGGCGCGGCAGCGGTTTGACCACGGCATTGGATCCGGCGGTGACGGGACAGACCGGCCATTATGGGGCAAAGCGCCCGGCGGCGCGTGCAGGCGCCCTGGCCGGGGCGGGCCGGGAATTTGCCCGCCATCACGGTTCGGCCTAAGCTTTAGCATTCTCGAATGTACGCCCGAATGAGCAGCAAAGTCCCCAAGCCCGCCATGCCGCGCGCATTCACCCCGCTGGGCGCCGACGCCGAGACCATCGAGCGCTTCATCGCCAATTGCCACCGCCGCAAGTATCCGGCGCGCAGCGAGGTGTTCCATCCGGGCGACCCGGCCGGCACGCTGTACTACATCATCTCCGGCTCGGTCAGCATCATCGCCCGCGAGGACGACGGCCGCGAGCTGGTGCTGGGCTACATCGGCTCGGGGGAGTTCGTGGGCGAGATGGGCCTGTTCGTCGAGTCCGAACACCGCGTCGTCGCGCTGCGCACGCGCACCGCCTGCGAGCTGGCCGAGATCAGCCACGAGCGCCTGCAGGCCCTGCTGGCCGCGCAGGCCAACGACGCCACCCGCCTGCTCTATTCGATCGGGGCCCAGATCAGCCAGCGCCTGCTGGACACCAGCCGCAAGGCCGGCCGGCTGGCGTTCCTGGACGTCACCGACCGCATCTACCGCACGCTGTTCGACCTGGCCCGCGAGCCGGAGTCGATGAGCCACCCGCTGGGCACCCAGCTGCGCGTCTCCCGCCAGGAGCTGGCGCGGCTGGTGGGCTGCTCGCGCGAGATGGCCGGGCGGGTGCTGAAGAAGCTGCAGGCCGACGGCAAGCTACACGCCCGCGGCAAGACCGTGGTGGTCTACGGCACCCGCTAGCGAGGAGCGACACGCGCATGAGCCACGCCTTCTCCCCGGGCCACCGCGCCCCCGACGTGGACCTGCGCAACGCGGTGCCGGCCGACGCCGACGACGTCGCCCACCTGCTGTCCGAGCTGGGTTACCCCTGCGACATCGCCGACGCGGCCGAGCGGATCAGCGCGATCCTCGCCAACGAGCGCCAGGCGCTGGTGGTGGCGCGCCGGGACGGGGCGGTCTGCGGCCTGGTCTCGCTGGACTTCATGTACTACCTGCCACTGGGCACCACCACCTGCCGCGTCACCGCGCTGGTGGTCACCCCCACCGCGCAGGGCATGGGCATCGGCCGCCACCTGCTGAAAGAAGCCGAGCGCCGGGCGCGCGCCGGCGGCGCGGCGCGCATCGAACTCACCTCGGGCGCCCAGCGCACCGAGGCGCACGCGTTCTACCAGGCCTGCGGCTACAGCGGCAGCTCGGTCCGTTTCGTCAAGGCGCTGGGATCGGCCTGATCGCCGCGGTCAGGCCGCCGGCTCGCCCGCGCGGCCGGGGCAACCCCAGTTGAGGATCGGCGTGCCGGCCGGCAGCACGCGCCGGAACATGGCCACCCTCCCCGCCTTCGGATTCACCACCACCGGCTTCGCCGCCGCCTGCAGCAGCGGCAGGTCGGCACTGCTGTCGGAATAGGCCTGCGCCACCGGCTGCGTGTAGCCGGCCTCGCGGATCATGGTCATCTTCATGGCGTGGTGGCAGTGGCGCAGCGCGCACATGCCGCCCAACCGCGGACCCAGCAGGGTGCCGATCACCGGCACGTCGGCATGCGCGACGAAGGCCAGGATCGCCCGCGCCAGCTCCGGCGGCGCGCCGGTGGCGACCAGCACGCGGTCACCGCGCGCCCGGTGCTGCTGGAACACGTCCAGCGCGACCGGCAGCAGCCGCGCCCGGATCGCGTCGGCGTGCAGGGCCACGTAGCGGTCGATCAGCGCGTCCAGCGCGGCGCGGTCGCGCACGCCCAGCGTGCCCGCCCAGACGAACGCGGAAATGCCCGCGCGGCGCGTGGGGAGGAACGCCACCAGCGGCCCCGCGAAGGGCGCCAGCAGCAGCGCCAGCAGGCGCCGCCACCAGGCGCGCTCGATCAACCACTTGAACAGGTGGCTGCCGGAATCGCCGTCGTACAGCGTGTGGTCGAAGTCGAACACCACCAGCGGCGCGTCGTCCCGCGGGGCCGGGGGCACCGCCGTCATACGAACAGGTCCCGCAGTGCCGTGCCCGGGTCGGGCTGGCGCATGAACGCCTCGCCGACCAGGAAGGCATGCACGCCGGCACCGCGCATCAGCGCCACGTCGGCCGGCGCCAGGATGCCGCTTTCGGTGACCAGCACGCGGTCGGCCGGCACCGCCGCCTGCAGGTCCAGCGTGGTCTGCAACGACACGTCGAAGGTCTTCAGGTTGCGGTTGTTGATGCCCAGCAGGCGCGCCGGCACTGGCAGCGCCCGTTCCAGCTCGTCCAGGTCGTGCACTTCCACCAGCACGTCCATGCCCAGCTCGGCGGCGATGAAAGCGAACTCGGACAGCCGCGCGTCATCCAGCGCGGCGGCGATCAGCAGCACGCAGTCCGCGCCCAGCACGCGCGCCTCGTACAGCTGGTAGGCATCGACCACGAAATCCTTGCGCAGCACCGGCAGCCCGCATGCCGCGCGGGCCTGGCGCAGGTAGTCATCGCTGCCCTGGAAGAAATCGACGTCGGTCAGCACCGACAGGCAGGCCGCGCCGCCGGCGGCGTAGCTGCGGGCGATCGCGGCCGGGTCGAAGTCGGCGCGGATCACGCCCTTGCTGGGGCTGGCCTTCTTCACCTCGGCGATCACCGCCGGCAGGCCGGCACGGATCTTCGCGTCGATGGCGTCGGCGAAGCCACGCACGGGCGGCGCGGACGCGGCGCGGGTGCGCAGTTCGAACAGCGAAATCTGCTCGCGGCGGGCCGCCACTTCGTCGTGCTTGCGGCGCAGGATGGTGTCGAGGATGGTGCTCACGGGCGGGAATCCGAAATAGGAAAAGAGTCAGCCGGCGGCGAGCGCACGGCTGGTGGCGACGTACTGCTCCATGCGCGCGCGGGCGCTGCCGTCGGCGATCGCGGCGCGCGCACGCGCCAGGCCGTCGGCGATGCTGTCGGCGACGCCGGCCGCATACAGCGCGGCGCCGGCATTGAGCGCGACGATGTCGTTGGCGGGGCCGGGCTGGTTGTCCAGCACGCCGCGCAGCATGGCGATGGACTCGGCCGGATCGGCCACCCGCAGGTTGCGGCTGGCGGACATCGCGATCCCGAAGTCCTCGGGATGGATCTCGTATTCGCGGACCTTGCCGTCGCGCAGCTCGCCCACCAGGGTACCGGCGCCCAGCGAGATCTCGTCCATGTTGTCGCGACCCCACACCACCAGCGCGCGCTCGGCACCCAGCTCGCGCAGCACGCGCGCCTGGATGCCGACGAGGTCCGGATGGAACACGCCCATCAGGATGCGGGTGGCACCCACCGGGTTGGTGAGCGGGCCGAGGATATTGAAGATCGTGCGCACGCCCATTTCGCGGCGGACCGGTGCGACCACCTTCATCGCCGGATGGTGGATGGGCGCGAACATGAAGCCGATGCCGGTCTGCTCGATCGCCCGTGCCACCTGCGCCGGCGACAGCTCGATGGCGGCGCCCAGCGCCTCCAGCGCATCGGCACTGCCGGACTTGGAGGACACGCTGCGGTTGCCATGCTTGGCCACGCGTGCGCCCGCCGCGGCCACCACGAACATCGCGCAGGTGGAGATGTTGAAGGTGTGCGCACCGTCGCCGCCGGTGCCCACGATATCGACCAGATGGGTCTTGTCCGCCACGGCCACCGGCAGCGCGAACTCGCGCATCACGGTGGCGGCACCGGCGATCTCGCCCACGGTTTCCTTCTTGACGCGCAGGCCGGTGAGGATGGCCGACACCATCGCCGGCGAGACTTCGCCGCGCATGATCTGGCGCATCAGGTCGACCATCTCGTCGAAGAAGATCTCGCGATGTTCGATGGTGCGCTGCAGGGCTTCCTGGGCAGTGATGGGCATAGCGGTTCTTGGCGGGAATCAGGAAAGGACGATGTAGTCGCTCTGGCTGTCGATGCCGGCGTGCGGCCCCGGCACCAGGTGCACGTGCAGGCCGCCGATCGGGCCCAGCGGCAGGCAGGTGTCAAGTTCGAACAGCGCGTCGCGGTGCGGCTTGGCCCAGTCGGAACCGGCCTGCCGCAGCGCCTTGCGCTTGGCCTCGGCCAGGTCGTCGGCGACCACCAGCAGGTAGCGGTGGTCCTCGCCGAACACGCCCGGCGGGTAGCCGCCGAGATTGGCGAAATAGAGCCGCGGCGCGTCGGCGGCCGGTGGATCGGGAAGCAGGCGGACCTGCCGGTCCTCCACGCCGTCCACCGTCATCCATGCGTCGATGTGCAGGCCGTCCGCCGCGCCGAACCACTGCTGGCGCAACTGCGGGTAGGCGGCGCGCAGGTCCGGCGCGACCGCGAACACGACGTCGTGCACCTCGGTGTTGGCGCGCGCATGGTGCCCGCCCAGCAGGACCACGAACAGGCGCAACGACGGCGACGGGGGCGACGACGCCATCGCTCAGCCCGTGCGCTCGAGGAAGTTCCGCAGCAGCGCGTGGCCGTGCTGGGTGAGGATGGACTCGGGATGGAACTGCACGCCTTCGACCGGATGTTCGCGGTGGCGCAGGCCCATGATCTCCTCCACCGAGCCGTCGGCGTTCTCGGTCCACGCGGTGACCTCGAGGCAGTCCGGCAGGGTCGCCTTGTCCACCACCAGCGAGTGGTAGCGGGTGGCCTCGAAGCCGTCCGGCAGGCCGGCGAACACGCCCTTGCCCTCGTGGCGGATGTTCGACGTCTTGCCGTGCATGATCCGGCCGGCGCGCACCACGTCGCCGCCGTAGGCCTGGCCCATCGCCTGGTGGCCCAGGCAGACGCCGAAGATCGGCGTGGTGGGCCCCAGCCGCTCGATCAAGGCCAGCGACACGCCCGCCTCGTTCGGCGTGCACGGCCCCGGCGAGATCACGATGCGCTGCGGCGCCAGCCGTTCGATCTGCTCCACCGTCAGCGCATCGTTGCGCTCCACCCGCACGTCCGCCCCCAGTTCCTGCAGGTACTGGACCAGGTTGAAGGTGAAGCTGTCGTAGTTGTCGAGCATCAGCAGCATGGCGGCCTGCGCCCGGATGCGGGCGGCACGAGGGGGAGCCGCGCAGGATAACGCAAGCCGGTCTCCGGCCGCCCCGCTCAGGCCGCCGGCAGCAGCACCACGACGCGCAATCCCGGCGCGTTGTCCAGCAGCGCCACGCGCCCGCCGTGGTGGCGTGCGATGGCGCGGACCAGGCTGAGCCCCAGCCCGACCCCGGGCGTGCCGCGGTGCGCTTCCAGCCGCAGGAAGCGGTCGAACACGCGGTCGCGGTCGGCCACCGGGATCCCGGTTCCGCGGTCGGCGACCTGCAGCCGGACGCCCTCCGGCGTGGCGTCCAGGGCCAGCTCGACATCGCTGCCGGGCGGCGCGTGCTTGAGCGCGTTGTCCAGCAGGTTGACCACCAGCTGGAACAGCTGGTCGCGGTCGCCGCGCACGGTCGCCGCCCCGCCCGCCTGCACGATCCGCAGGCCGCGTTCCGCCGCCACCGGCCCGTACATGTCCGCGGCGTCATCGATCAGGCCGCGCAGGTCCAGCAGCGGCGCGGTGGCGTCCGCCGGCTGCGCCTCGATCCGCGCCAACCGGAGCAGCGCGGCGAAGGCCTGAAGCAACTGATCGGTTTCCGCCAGTGCCTGCGCCAGCCCCTGCTGTGACGAAGCCTCGGGCGCGTGCTGGCGCAGGTCCTCCAGCCGGTTGCGCAGCCGGGTCAGCGGCGTGCGCAGGTCGTGGGCGATATGGTCGGTGGCGTGGCGCACGCCCTCCAGCAACTCCTCGATGCGGTCCAGCATCGCGTTGAAGCGCTGCGCCAGCTGGTCGAAGGCATCACCGCTGCGGTCCAGCGGCACGCGCAGGCCCAGCTCGCCGGCACCGACGCGGGCGGCGGTGGCGTCCAGGCTGCGCAGCCGCCGCGACACCCAGCGCGAGGTCAGCCAGCCCACCAGCGCGCCCAACGTCACCGCGACCAGCAGGGCCAGCACCGCGGCCTGCTGCATCAGCGCGAGCAGGCGATCCTCGGACTGCAGCCGTTGCCCGGCCAGCAGCCGCTCGCCGCCCGGCAGCCGCCGTTCGAACGCGATCACGCGCGGTGCCGGCGCCCCTTCCGGCGCGCGCTCGGAGAATTCCACCCAGCGCCCGTGCATGCCGGGTTCGCGCGCCTCCGGCAGCTGCCCCAGCAGAGCCCGGCCACTCGCATCGGCCAGCGCATACACCGCATCCGGATCGCCCTCGCCGCCGTCGATGCGACTCCGCAGTTCCGCCAGCAGGGCGGCGCGCCCGCCGTCGCGGTAGGTGTCGGTCAACGCGATGGTGTCGGCATGGACCAGTTCACGGGCGTCGCGCAGCAGCAGGGTCGACACCGCGACGTACACGCCGCCGCCGATCACCACGACGGCCGCGAGGAAGAAGCCCATCACCAGCAGTGCAAGCCGGGTGCTGGTGGACGGCAGCAGGCGCCTCATTCGCCCAGCCTGTAGCCGGCGCCGCGCACGGTGTGGAGGAGCGGTCGGGCGAAGCCGTGGTCGATCTTCTGCCGCAACCGGCTGATGTGGACATCGATGACGTTGGTCTGCGGGTCGAAGTGGTAGTCCCACACCGCTTCCAGCAGCATCGTGCGGGTCACCACCTGCCCGGCGTGCCGCACGAGGTATTCCAGCAGGCGGAATTCGCGTGGCTGCAGCTCGATGCGGCGACCGTCGCGGCGCGCCTCCCGCGCCAGCAGGTCCAGCTCCAGGTCGCCCGCGCGCAGGCGGGTGGGTTCGCGTCCGCCCTCGTGGCGGTGGCGGCGCACGATGCCGTCCAGTCGCGCACTGAGTTCCGCGTACGCGAACGGCTTGACCAGGTAATCATCGGCCCCGGCCCGCAGCCCCTCGACGCGGTGGTCGGTGTCGCCCAGCGCGGTCAGCAGCAGGATGGGCACCGGGTTGCCCGCCCCGCGCAGCGTGCGCAGCAAGGTGAGGCCGTCCAGCCCCGGCAACATGCGGTCCAGCACCAGCGCGTCGAACGGCTCGGTGGTGGCGAGGAACAGGCCCTGCTTGCCGTCGGCGGCGTGGTCCACCGCGTGCCCGTCCTCGCGCAGGCCCTTGGCGATGAACGCCGCGGTGTGGGCATCGTCTTCGACCAGCAGGATGCGCATCGGGATTCCTCGCCTCTCCACATGAGAATACCCCGCGGGCTCGCGCTCGCGGGGCAGGGTCCGCAACCCGCGGACAGGAGACAGGCCCGCGGCAGCGCCCGGATGCCGGGCACCGTCGCGGGAAGGGGGATCACTTCTTCGTCGGCGCCGCGTTCTCGGTCTTGCCGGTCTTGGCGTCCTCCTTGCCGGCCTTCTCGTGCTTGACCTTGGCATGGGCGGCCGGCTTGGCCGCACTGCTGGCCGGCGCGGCCGGAGTCGCGGCGACGGCAGCGCCGGCCAGGGCGGTGAGGGCAACGGCGAACAGGGACTTGCGGATGATGGTCATGGCGAACTCCTCGGTGGGACGTGTGGGCTTGGATGGGGGACATCCCCAACGCAAGTCCAGACTGCGCCCGCGCGCCTCACCGCGCGCTTGCCGCCGGATGAACGATTTTTAATGTGGGCGCCTACAGCCCCTTCGCCGCCTGCGCCACTGCGCGGAACAACGCGCGGCCCTTGTTCATGGTCTCGTCCCACTCGGTCGCAGGGTCGGAGTCGTAGACGATGCCGGCACCGGCCTGCACGTGCAGGCGGCCGTCCTGGATGACCGCGGTGCGGATGGCGATGGCGGTATCGGCGTCGCCGTGCCAGCCGATGTAGCCGATTGCACCCGCGTACACGTTGCGCTTCACCGGCTCCAGCTGGCGGATGATCTCCAGTGCGCGGATCTTCGGCGCGCCGGACACGGTGCCGGCCGGAAAGGTGGCGCGCAGCACGTCGGCATAGCTCAGCCCGTCCTGCAGGCGACCGGTCACCTCGCTGACGATGTGCATGACGTGGCTGTAGCGTTCGATCACGAAGCGCTCGCCCACCTCCACGCTGCCGGCCTGCGAGACGCGGCCGGCGTCGTTGCGGCCAAGGTCGATCAGCATCAGGTGCTCGGCGCGCTCCTTGGGATCGGCCAGCAGCTCGACTTCGAGCGCCTGGTCTTCCTCCACCGTGCGGCCGCGCGGGCGCGTGCCGGCGATGGGCCGCACCGTGACCTTGCCGCCCTGCAGCCGCACCAGGATCTCCGGCGAGGACCCCACGACCTGGGTGCCGCCCACGTCGAGGAAGTACATGTACGGCGACGGGTTCAGCGCGCGCAGCGCGCGATAGACGTCCACCGGGCGCGCCTGGAACGGCACGCTCATGCGCTGGCTCAGCACCACCTGGAAGGCGTCGCCGGCGCGGATGTAATCCTTCACCTGCTCCACCGCGGCGATGAAACCCTCGCGGGTGAAGCCACTGACGAAGTCGGCCTCGTCCAGCGCAGCCGGCTGCAGCGTCTCCGGGTAGGGCGCGCCGCCGTGGCGCAGGCGGTGCGCCAGCGCGTCCAGGCGGCGGTTGGCGCGCACCCACGCCTGCGGTTCGCGCGGGTCCGCGTGGACGATGAGGTACAGCCGGCCCTTGAGGTTGTCGAACACCGCCAGCTCGTCGCTGAGCATCAGCAGGATGTCGGGCGTGCCGAGTTCGTCGGGCTTGCCGTTGGCGCGCAGGCGCGGCTCGATGTACTCGATGCACTCGAAGCCGAACCAGCCGACCAGGCCGCCGGTGAAGCCCGGCAAGCCGGCAATTTCCGGCACCACGTGCATGGCGCGCAGGCGTTCGACTTCGGCCAGCGGATCGGCGACTTCGCGCGTCTCCATCACTTCGCCGTGTTCGCGCACGGACAGCGCATGGCCGCGGAACTCGTACACGCGCCGCGCCGGCAGGCCGATGATGGAGTAGCGCCCGAAGCGCTCGCCGCCCTCGACCGATTCGAACAGGTAGGTATGCGGGCCGTCGGCCAGCTTCAGGTAGACGGACAGCGGCGTATCGAGGTCGGAGAGGACCTCGCGGACGACGGGGACGAGGGTGTAGCCGTCAGCGGCGTACTGCTGGAATTGCGCGTGCGTGGTCACGGAGCGGGGCCTTCGAGGAATGCATGGGGACGGACGAAGCGGCATTGCCACGCCACCATCGCCAGCCATGATCTGAAGAAGGAATCGCCCGGTTCATGCCATCACTGTAGCGGCAGCCGGCGTCATCGCGCAAACGCCATTCCGTCATCTCCCGGTCACCGGACGGGCGGAGCATGGAAGGCCATCGCAGGGACGGCGGACGGGCAGGACGCCCAATCTCTCGCGGCAGCCGGTGCCACGTCACCCCCGCGTGGCACCGGCTGGTTTTTTATGCCGCCGTGGGCCGGAACGCCCCGGGCGGCCGAACCGGCTTCGCCCGCGCCGCGCCGGGTTCAACGCGCGGCAACCACTGCCCGCCGGACATGCCCCCGGGCGCCGATGGTCAATGCGCCCTGGCTGCCGCCCGCTGTGGCAGCAGCCACACGCACAGCCCGATGAACGCCAGCAGCACGCCCGTGGCCGCAAGCCGGCTGAGCGCCAGGCCACCGCTTTCCACCGGCTTGTCCAGGAAGTCCCCAACCACCGCGCCCAGCGGCCGGGTCAGGATGAAGGCCGCCCAGAACAGCAGGGTGCGCGAGACCGACCGGCGGAGCGACAGCAGTGCGATGGCCGCCAACGCCGCCCCGAAGATCACCATCGCCCCGGTGTAGCCCAGCCCCTCGGTGTCCGCCACCCAGTCGCCCAACGCGGTGCCCAGCGTCTGCGAACACATGATGGCCAGCCAGTAGAAGCCCTCCGCCCGCGGGCTGCCAACGCTGCTAACGGACACCGTGCCCAGCACCTGCCGCCACCACCACAGCACCGCGAGCAGCATTGCCAGCAACAGGCTGGATCCGCCCGGGTAGCCCAGGCCGATGGACCGCGTCACGTAGTCCGCCAGCGTGGTGCCGACCGTGGTGCTGGCGATGATGGCGAACCAATACAGTCCCGGACGGAAGCGCGTCGCGCGGACCTGGGCCCAGACCGCGGCGGCAAAGACCGCCGCGAACAGGCCCGTCCCGATCAGGTAGCCCGTTCCGTCCGCCTGCGCGGAGGTTTCGCCCAGCCACGACATCGTCACCGCATCGCCGCCGGTTTCACCCAGCGTGGTCGCGGCGATCTTGATGACCCAGAAGCCGAGCGTCACCGCCGGCACCTTGGCGAGGTCCCGCGTGGCGGCGTTTGTCCCGTGTTCTCCCACAGCCAGGCTCCATCGCATCGGCGAAGGGGCGCAGCGTGGCCGGTGCGCGCGTAAGCACCGCTCAGGCGAATCTCAGTCCGGCGTTAAGGCACCCGGACGCGTCGCCCGGCGGACAGGGCGCTAACCGGCCCGCGCCGCGGCCACCGCCTGCTTCATCGCCGCGATCACCGCCGCGTAGTCCGGCTTGCCGAAGATGGCGCTGCCGGCGACGAAGGTGTCGGCACCGGCCTTGGCGATCTCGCCGATGTTGTCCGGCTTCACGCCGCCGTCGATCTCCAGGCGCACCGGGCGGCCGCGGGCGTCGATCATGTCGCGCACCTTGCGCAGCTGCTTCAATGCGGACGGAATGAACGACTGCCCGCCGAAGCCGGGATTCACCGACATCAACAACACGTAGTCGATCTCGTCCAGCATCGTGTCCAGCACGTCCAGCGAGCTGGCGGGGTTGAACACCAGGCCGGCCTGGCAGCCCTTCGACTTGATCAGCTGCACGCTGCGGTGGACGTGCTTGCTGGCCTCGGGGTGGAAGCTGATGTGGCTGGCGCCGGCATCGGCGAACATCGGGATCAGCGCGTCCACCGGCTCCACCATCAGGTGCACGTCGATCGGCGCGGTGACGCCGTGCTTGCGCAGCGCCTCGCACACCAGCGGGCCGATGGTCAGGTTGGGCACGTAATGGTTGTCCATCACGTCGAAATGCACCCAGTCGGCGCCGGCCGCGAGCACGTGGTCGACCTCCTCGCCCAGCTTCGCGAAGTTGGCGGAGAGGATCGACGGCGCGATCACCGTCTCTTGCAGCAGGGTCGGGGTCATGGTCATTTCTTCCGGAGTTTCTGGATGCGGTCGTAAGCCGCGTTGATCTCGCGAGACTTCTGCTCGGCGATCTTCTGCAGGTCGGGCGCGGCGCCGGCCACCCGGTCGGGGTGGTACTGGCCCATCAGCTTGCGGTAGGCGCGGTCGATCTGGGCGTCGCTGGCGTCCTCGGGGAGGCCGAACACGCGGTAGGCCCAGTCCACGTCGGCGTTGCCGGCATCGGGGCGCGGCGGCGCCTTGTCCCCCGTCCGCGGCGCGCGGGGACGGGAAAACGCGTCGTGGTCGAAGGCATAGCCCACCAGCAGGCCCAGGAACCCGCCCACCGGATGGCGCAGCAGCAGCCAGCCGGCGATGAAGCCCAGGAATTGTCCGTACCAGCGTCGCATGCGCGCAGTTTACAGGGCGGGCGGGGGGTGCCGGCCTTAAACTAGGCACCCCACCTTCCTGCCCGCGCGCCCATGGCCACCACCCTGCTCCAGTCCGACCTGCCCGGCCTGCACCTGATCCACCGCGGCAAGGTCCGCGACGTGTTCGACCTCGGCGACGGCCACCTGCTGATGGTGGCCACCGACCGCCTGAGCGCGTTCGACGTGGTGCTGCCCGACCCGATTCCCGGCAAGGGCGAGATGCTCTGCCAGATCAGCAACTTCTGGTTCGAGAAGACCCGGCACATCATCGCCAACCACCTGACCGGGATCGATGTCGCCTCGGTGCTGCCGGCGGGCGTGGACGCAGGGCTGTACGCCAAGCGCGCGGTGGTGACCAAGAAGCTCAAGCCGGTCCCGGTGGAGTGCATCGCGCGCGGCTACATCATCGGCAGCGGCTGGAAGGACTACCAGCGCACCGGCGCGATCAGCGGCATCGCGCTGCCCGCCGGCTTGCAGCAGGCGCAACAGCTGCCCGAACCCATCTTCACCCCGTCGACCAAGGCGGCGGTGGGCGACCACGACGAGAACATCGATTTCGCCGCCGCGGTGAACCTGGTCGGCCGCGAGCTGGCCGAAGCGGTGCGCGACGCCACCCTGGCGATCTACGGCTTCGCCCGCGACTACGCCGCGCAGCGCGGCATCATCCTCGCCGACACCAAGTTCGAGTTCGGCACCGACGCCGACGGCACGCTCTACGTGATGGACGAGATGCTGACGCCGGACTCCTCGCGCTACTGGCCGGCGGAGCAGTACGCCGTCGGCACCAGCCCGCCCAGCTACGACAAGCAGTTCGTGCGCGACTACCTGGAGAGACTGGCCTGGGACAAGACGCCGCCCGGCCCGACGCTGCCCGCCGAGGTCATCGCCCGCACCCGCGCCAAGTACGCCGAAGCGCTGGACAAGCTGGCGGGAATTTCCGTCGACTGACGCACCCGTTCGACGCGCCTCAGGGCGGCGCGTCGAACGTCCCCGGCAGCGGCCGGAAGGGGCGCGGTGCATAGCCCAGGTCCCGCGCGGCCGGCGCGAGGTCGAACACCAGGTCGTCGCGCATGCGCGCAACCGCGGCATCGTTGAGATCGCGCGCAAGGCCTGCCGCGCGCAGGGCGCTGAGCGCCACGCGGAACACCGGATCCGGCAACACGTGCAGCGGCGGCGGCGGCGTCAGGCTGGCCAGCACGCGCGCCACCATCTCCCGGTACCGCACGGACTCCCCGCCCGGCAGGTCGTAGGCGCGGCCTGCGGCCTGCCCGCTCTCCGCCGCCACCAGCGCCGCGACGGCCAGGTCATCGACGTGCACCGGCTGGCGCAAGCCCGCGGCACCGCGCGGCAGGGCGAAGCGGCCGGCCCGACGCGCGAGTGCCGCGATCCGGGTCAGGGTGGCGTCGCGACCGGCGCCGTAAACCAGGGTGGGACGCAGCACGACCGCTGCCTCGCCGCGGCGGGCCGCCGTGGCGAACAGGATGGCTTCGGCCTCGCGCAGCCGCCGGGCCACGTCGCGCTCGCCGATGTCGGCGGAGGCCTGCTTCACGTGCACGCTGGTGGAGCCGAACGCGACGATGCGCGGCGCGGGCACCGCGGAATCCGCATACCACGCCGCGAACCGGTCCAGCGGGCCGCAACTGAACACGACCTCGCAGCGGGTGGGCAGCGCGGGCATCCGCGCGAACTCGCCCTGCAGCCAGCGCACGCCCGGCGCGCCCGCGCGCCGCGCGCGCGACAGCGCCAGCACGTCCCAGTCCGCTGCACGCAAGCGCGCCAACAGCGCGGCACCGATCTGGCCGCTGGCGCCGAACACCAGCGCCGTGCGGGTCATGCGTGCGGCGCGCGCGGCAGAACCCAAGCCAACCAAGC
Organism: Thermomonas sp.; assembly: GCA_036405455.1. Taxonomy (GTDB): domain Bacteria; phylum Pseudomonadota; class Gammaproteobacteria; order Xanthomonadales; family Xanthomonadaceae; genus Thermomonas. Next base: position 13,459 of record DASWXO010000075.1, read on the forward strand.
GGTGCCCAGCACGGCCGCCACCACCGACGCGCCCAGCACGCCCAGCACGCCTTCCGCGTAGTGCGCAGGTTGCCCGGCGAACGCCAGCGACGCGATGAACAGGCTCATCGTGAAGCCAATGCCGCATAGCAGTCCGAGGCCCAGCATCGCGCGCAGGTCCATGCCCTCCGGGAACTTCGCCAGGCCCGTCGCGCGCATCAGCAACGCGGCACCGACGATGCCCAGCGGCTTGCCCAGCACGAGGCCCAACAGGATGCCCGCCGGCAGCGGCGTCAGCAGGTCATCCATGCGCAGGCCGCCCAACGCCAGGCCGGCGTTGGCGAAGGCAAACAGGGGCAGGATCGCGTAGGCGACCCACGGATGCAGCGCATGCTCGAGCGTTTCCAGCGGGGAATGCTCCACGGCGTCGTCGATCGCGTTGTCGCGGTCGTAGTGCGGGATCATCAGGCCGGTGACAACCCCCGCCAGGGTGGCGTGCACGCCCGAGGCCAGCACCAGCCCCCACAGCACCAGTCCCAGCAGCAGGTAAGGCGCCAACCGCGTGACCTTGCGTCGGTTGAGCACGAACATCGCCAGCACGACGATCGCCGCGCCGGCCAGCGCACCCCACTGCAGCCCCTGCGAATAGAAGAACGCGATGATCAGGATCGCGATCAGGTCGTCCGCGACCGCGATGGTGGACAGCAACAGCTTCATCCCCAGCGGCACCCGCGGCCCCAGCAGGGCCAGCACGCCCAGCGCGAAGGCGATGTCGGTGGCGGTGGGAATCGCCCAGCCGCGCATCGCCTCGCCATCGCCCTGGTTCAGCGCGGTGTAGAACAGTGCCGGCGCGGCCACGCCGGCCACGGCGCAGACCACCGGCAGCGCCAGCTGCGCGCGGTTGGACAGCTGTCCGGACACCACCTCGCGCTTGATCTCCAGCGAGACCAGCAGGAAGAACACCGCCATCAGGCCATCGTTGATCCACCAGTGCAGCGACTTGCCCCAGCCCCCGCCGCCCAGCGGCGTGTCGCGGAACACTTCGTAGGCATGCGCCAGCGGCGAATTGGCGGCCAGCATGGCCAGCACCGCGGCCAGGATCAGGACGATGCCGCCGGCCGCTTCGAGGCGGAAGAATTCGACGAGCACGCGCTGCGCGCGCTCGAGTACCGTGGGTTGCGCGTTCATGCGGGCAGTATAGAGGGCGCGTGTCGACGGATCGTCCCACCCGCGTCATGCAGCCGACATGCGCGCCCGCTAGCGTGCCGGGCGTCGACAGGAGCCTCCGCATGCTGCTCAACAAGACCCCGCTCGCGCGCAATGCCTTGCAGGCCGGTTCCGATGCTGGCCTGAGCCTGCCGGAACGCCGCATCCTGATCGTCGCCGACGGCAAGCGCAGCCTGGATGCATTGGTGTCCCTGCTGGGCTCCGACATCCTGCCCGTAATCGATCGCCTGCTGCGCGACGGCTACCTGCAGCGCGACGACGTGCCGGTGGAGGCGACCGCGCGCCCCGGTGCGGGCGTCGCCGGCGCGTTCACCGGCCTGCTGCGCGCGACCACCGACGTCCTGCAGGCGCGCAGCGAGCAGATCCGGGCCGCTACCGTGAAGCCCGCTACGGTGCCGGCAGGATCGACGGTCCCGCCCGCGGTGCCGACGGTGCCGGTATTGCTCCCGCCCGCGCCGGCCAGCGCCCGCCAGCGCCGCTCGCTGGTCGGGGCGAAGATGTATCTCATCGACATGCTGCAGCTGCAGCGCCATCCGGACGCCGTGGAGCAGAAGGCGCGCATCCAGTTCGCGGATGGCGACGACGCCCTGCTGGCCGCCCTGCTGGACGGCCTGCGCGTGCTGCAGCGCTTGACGCCGCCCAGCTACGCCGAACGCATCGCGACGCGCCTCGGCGAAGTGCTGCCGGAGCAATGGCTGCCGGCGTTGGCACAGGTGGTTGCCACGCCGCAGGTACCGCCCTCCGACGGCACCGGCACGCCGCCGGCGCTGAAACTGGTCAGCGGCTGAGCGGCTCGGTCAGCCGGGGAAACGCTTGCCCAGGCCGTTCCAGCAGTCCGGGTAATCCTGCTGGCGGTGCACGGCGTCCAGCGCCTGCGCCACCGGCCGGATCACCGCGCGCGTCTCGAACATGAAGGCCATGGTGCCTTCGATGTAATCCGGCTTCGACGTGTCGGCCGCGCTGGCCTTCTCGAAGGTGGCGGCGTCCGGGCCATGGCCGGTCATGCAGTTGTGCAGCGAGCAGCCGCCCGGCACGAAGCCCTCGGCCTTGGCGTCGTAGGCGCCGTGCACCAGGCCCATGAACTCGCTGGCGATGTTGCGGTGGAACCACGGCGGCCGGAACGTGTCGCGCATCGCCAGGATGCGCGGCGGGAAGATCACGAAGTCGAGGTTGCTGGTGCCCGGCGTGTCGCTGGGCGAATGCAGCACGAGGAAGATCGACGGGTCCGGATGGTCGTAGCTGATCGAGCCGATGGTGTTGAACCGGCGCAGGTCGTACTTGTAGGGCGCGCAGTTGCCGTGCCAGCCCACCACGTCCAGCGGCGAATGGCCGATCGGCGCCCGCCACAGGTGGCCCTGGAACTTGCCGATCAGCTCGAAGTCGCCTTCCACGTCCTCGAACGCCGCGTTCGGCGCCAGGAAGTCGCGCGGGTTCGCCAGGCCGTTGCTGCCGATCGGCCCGAGGTCGGGCAGGCGCAGCAGCGCACCGAAGTTCTCGCACACGTAGCCGCGCGACGCGCCGTCCGGCAGCGCCACCCGGAAACGCACGCCGCGCGGGATCACCGCGATCTCCTGCGGCTCCACGTCGAGCACGCCCAGCTCGGTCTCGACGTGCAGGCGGCCCTGCTGCGGCACCAGCAGCAGCTCGCCGTCGGCGTCGTAGAAGAACCGGCCCTGCATGTCGCGGTTGGCGGCGTACAGGTGGATGCCGACGCCGGTGCCGGCCTCGGGACCGCCGTTGCCGGCCATGGTGAACAGGCCCTCGACGAAATCGGTGGGCGCGCCGGGCAGCGGCAGCGGGCTCCAGCGCAGCTTCTCCGGGGTCACCGGGCCACCGCCGAAATCGTTGTGGAAGGCGGGCTGCGCGAACGGCGCGAAACGCCCGTGCACCGCAGCCGGACGGATGCGGTACAGCCAGCTGCGCCGGTTGGCGTGGCGTGGCGCGGTGAACGCGGTCCCGGTCAGCTGCTCGGCGTAGAGGCCATGCGCGACGCGCTGCGGGGAATTGCGGCCCACCGGCAGCGTGCCGGCAACCGCCTCGCTGGCGAATTCGTTGCCGAACCCGGACTGGTAACCGTTGCTCTGGATCGCCATGGTTTGCTCGCTCTGGAAGTCCCCGCCGCGCGGCGGGCGGGAATCACCGCCGGTTACAGCACGCCGCGCTTCATCTGGTCGCGCTCGATGCTCTCGAACAGCGCCTGGAAGTTGCCTTCGCCGAAGCCCTCGTTGCCCTTGCGCTGGATGATCTCGAAGAAGATCGGGCCGAACGCGTTCTGGGTGAAGATCTGCAGCAGCTTGCGCGACCTGGTCTCCAGGTCGGCGTCGATCAGGATCTTGTTGCGCGCCAGCCGCGCGACGTCCTCGCCGTGGTCCGGCACGCGCTGGTCGATCACCTCGAAGTAGGTGTCCGGCGTGTCCAGGAACTCGATCCCCGCCGCGCGCATGCGCTCGACGCTCTCGTAGATGTCGTCGGTGAACAGCGCGATGTGCTGGATGCCCTCGCCCTTGTACTCGCGCAGGTACTCGTTGATCTGGCTCTTCTCGTCGCTGGACTCGTTCAGCGGGATGCGCACCACGCCGTCCGGCGCGGTCATCGCCTTCGACAGCAGGCCGGTCTTGGCGCCCTTGATGTCGAAGTAGCGGATCTCGCGGAAGTTGAACAGCTTCTCGTAGTAGTCCGACCACTTCGCCATGTTGCCCACGAACAGGTTGTGGGTGAGGTGGTCGATGAAGGTCAGGCCGAAGCCCACGGGATGCTGGTCCACGCCCGGCAGGGGCTCGTAGTCCGCGTACAGGTCGGCACGGTCGTCGTCGACGAGGTAGAGCATGCAGTCGCCGATGCCCTTGATGGCCGGCGTGGCTACCGCGCCGGTATCCGCCTTGTGGTCGACCTCGGCACCACCGTTGGCCAGCACGTGCGCCAGCACCTCGGCGGTGGGCCGGGTGAAGCGGATCGCGAAGCCGCAGGCGGACGGGCCATGCTGGGCGGCGAAGTCGGCGGCGAACGAATCGGCCGACTCGTTCAGCAGGAAGTTGATGGTGCCCTGGCGGAACAGGGTGATGGCACGGGCGCGGTGGCGGGCGATGGCGGTGAAGCCCAGCTTCTCCAGGTACTCGCGCATGCGCGGGCCTTGGCCGGCCGGTGCGGCGAACTCCACGAACTCGAAGCCGTGGATGCCCATCGGGTTGTCGAAGGTGGTCGGCTGCATGCCAAGATTGGGTTGCGCGCTCATGGGGTGGTCCTCAACGCCGGGAATGCGCATTCTATAGTTGCAATTGCAACCATCTCAAGCGGACCCACCCCCTCGCCATGCCCGACCACGCCCGCCTCGACCTCGACCGCTTCCTGCCCTACCGCCTCAGCGTGCTGTCCAACCGGCTCAGCAGCGCGATCGCGCGCGAATACTCGCAGCGGTTTGAACTGGGCGTGACGGAATGGCGGGTGATGGCCATCCTGGGCCGCACGCCGGACCTGTCGGCCAACCAGGTCGCGCAGCGCGCGGCGATGGACAAGGTGGCGGTGAGCCGCGCGGTGGCGCGCCTGCTGGCATCGGGGCGGATCGAGCGCGATTTCGACGAGGACGATCGCCGCCGCTCGGTGCTGCGCCTGTCGGAGGCGGGCTATGCGATCTACGACGAGGTCGTGCCGCTGGCGCTGGGCTTCGAGCAGCAGGTGCTGGGCGAACTTCCCGCGCAGGAGCGGGCGCTGCTGTTCCGCCTGTTGGACCGGCTGGACGAACTGGAGCTGCGCGCCGAATCCGCGGGCAAGGACGGCGCGGCCTGAGGCGGCAGCCGCCGGAAACACGCACGGCGGCCCGAAGGCCGCCGTGCGCGAGTGCCGGGGCGCCGCGTCACGCGACGCGGCGCGGCTGTCGGCATCATTTCACGCCGTGCATCCAGCGCTGGATCAGCGGCGCGATCAGGAACAGCAGCACGCCCGAGCCGACCAGCGCATAGAAGCCGAAGGTGTAGCCGGCGTGGGCCGACTCCACGGTCATGCCACCTTCGCCGCTGACCTGGCCGGCGAAGATGCCCGCAAGGTTGTTACCGATGGCGATCGACAGGAACCAGCAGCCCATCGCCAGGCCCGCCAGGCGCGACGGCGCCAGCTTGGTGGTCATCGACAAGCCGATGGGCGACAGGCACAGCTCGCCGACCGACTGGATCACGTAGACCATGAACAGGGTCCAGAACGGGATCTTGCCCGCGTCGTCGACCATGCTCTTCAGGGCCACCATCAGCAGCAGGAAGGCCAGGCCGTTGAAGATCAGGCCGAGGCCGAACTTGCGCGGGATGATGGGGTTGTTCTTGCCCATCTTCACCCACAGCCAGGCCATGATCGGGGCCAGCGCGATGATGGCCACCGAGTTGACCGACTGGAACCAGGACACCGGGAAGTCATTGGTGCCCGCCAGCGCCTGGAACAGGCTGGTCATGCCGATGTCGCGGTCGACGATGCGGTCGGCCAGGAAGTTGAACGAACTGCCGGCCTGCTCGAAGAACATCCAGAACAGCACGTTGAACACGAAGATGGTCAGCATCGCCATCACCTTGTCGCGCGCCACCCGGCCCTCGACCACGCCCTCGCGCACCAGCATCACCGCCGGGATCACGAACAGCGCCATCAGGATGTACTGCAGCAGCGCCGCGTCGATGGTCAGGAGCGCGTAGAACAGCGGGATGCCGATCACCACGCCGAACAGCAGCACCAGGCTGACGTTGCGCAGGCCGGTCTGGTGCTCCGCCGGCAGGCCGATGCCCTTGAGCTGGCGGCGGCCGAACCAGAACCAGACCAGGCTCAGCAGCATGCCGATGCCCGCGGAGATGAAGACGATCTTGTAGGCCGGCATGTCCTCGATGCCGAAGATCTTCTTGGCCAGGTACTGCGTCACCAGCGGCGCCAGCAGCGCGCCGAGGTTGATGCCCATGTAGAAGATGGTGAAGCCGGAATCACGGCGCTCGTCGCCCTGCGCGTAGAGCTTGCCGACCATCGTCGAGATGATCGGCTTGAACAGGCCGTTGCCGACGATGATGGTGGCAAGGCCGAGCTTGAACAGCGACTCGTCGGGCAGCGCCAGCAGGAACAGGCCGACCGACATCACGAACGCACCCAGCAGGATCGAACGCTGGAAGCCGATCAGCTTGTCCGCCACGTAGCCACCGAAGATGGCACCGGCGTAGACCAGCGCGAGATACGCGCCGTAGAGCTCGCTGGCAGGCTTCTCGCCCGCGGCGTCGCCACCATGGAACTGCGCCACTATGTACAGCACCATCGCCCAGCGGATGCCGTAGAACGCGAAGCGTTCCCAGAACTCCGACATGAACAGCATCCACAAGGGCCTGGGATGCCCCATCAGCTGCGGGAAGTCCGGCGGGTTCGCCGGCTGGGTGGTTGGTGTGGCTCCGCTCATGCGGCGTCCCCCTTGTTGTGTTGCATGGGATTGAGGATGTCGGACCGCGCCGATGGCCGGCGCGGAACCCGCGGAGGATGGCCGAGCGGCCCCGCCAGCGTCAAACCCGATGGATGCTGCAACGCAACAGAACGGCCGGTCCCGGCCGGGTTCAGCGGGCGGCGCCCTCCAGGCCGACCGAGGTGCGCACCTCGAACAGCTCCGGGAAGAACGTCAGTTCCAGCGCGCGCTTGAGGAACGACACGCCACTGGAGCCGCCGGTGCCGCGCTTGAAGCCGATGATCCGCATCACCGTGCGCATGTGGCGGAAGCGCCACAGCTGGAACTGGGTCTCGAGATCCACCAGGTCCTCGCACAGCTGGTACTCGCGCCAGTAGCGGGTGGTGTCGCCGTAGATGCGCTCGAACACCGGCACCAGCGCCGGATCCAGCACGTGCGGCTGGCTCCAGTCGCGCACCAGGTGTGCGTCCGGCACCGCATGGCCCCAGCGCGCCAGGTAGCGCAGGAACTCGTCGTACAGGCTGGGCGCGCGCAGCACCGCCTCCAGCGCGGCGTGGCCCACCGCGTCGTGGGCGAACACCTTCAGCATCGCCGCGTTCTTGTTGCCCAGCAGGAACTCCACCGTGCGGTACTGCAGCGACTGGAAGCCGGACGACGGCCCCAGCACGTCGCGGAACTCCATGTATTCGGACGGCGTCAAGGTTTCCAGCACCGACCACTGGGCGGTGAGCTGGTCCAGCACGCGCTTGCAGCGGGCCGCGCCCTTGCCGAACTGCCAGACGCGGTCGTTGCGCAGGTGGTCCAGCGCCGCGGACAGCTCGTGGATCAGCAGCTTCAGCCACAGTTCGCTGGTCTGGTGCTGGACGATGAACAGCATCTCGTCGTGGTGCGGCGGATCCGACAGCGGCTGCTGGGCCGACAGCAATTGATCCAAACGCAGGTAACCGCCGTAGGTGATGCGGCCCGCCAGGTCGGTGTGGATGTCGGCCTCGAGGTCGCGCCGGTTGGCGCCCGCCGTGTCGTGTTCGCTGGTCATCGCGGGATTCTCGCACGCGGCCACCGCGGGGCGGCTGATCCCGGTCAAGGCCGGGGCGATGCCGCAGCGCGCAACGGACCGTCACGCGTTGCCCGTTATCATAGAGCGATTGCTCCAGACCCAAGGCGAACATGAGCACTGCCGCCCACTTCGACATCGAATACCTGCAATACCTCAAGCCCGACGGCACCCTGGCCGGCCCGCTGCCGCCGGCGGTGCCCGACGCGAAGGCGCTGCTGCCGCTGTTCAAGCAGATGCTGTTCGTGCGGACCTTCGACAACAAGGCGATCGCCCTGCAGCGTACCGGCAAGCTCGGCACCTACGCCGCCTGCCTGGGCCACGAGGCCACCCACGTCGGCATCGGCGCGTCGATGCGGCCCGAGGACGTGTTCGCCCCCAGCTACCGCGAGTACGGCGCGCAGTTCATGCGCGGCGTGCGCCCGCGCGAGGTGCTGATGTACTGGGGCGGCGACGAGCGCGGCAACCTGCTCACCGGCGGGCCGGCGCACGACTACCCGTGGTGCGTGCCGATCTCCACCCAGATGCTGATGGCGTCCGGCGCCGCGCTGAGCTTCAAGCTGCGCAAGCAGGACCGCGTCGCCGTGGCCTGCTGCGGCGACGGCGGCAGCTCCAAGACCGACTTCTACGCGGCGGTGAATTCCGCCGGCGCGTATTCGCTGCCGGTGGTGCTGTGCGTGGTCAACAACGGCTGGGCGATCAGCGTGCCGCGCAAGGCCCAGACCGGTGCCCAGACGCTGGCGCAGAAGGGCCTGGCCGGCGGCCTGCACTGCCTGCAGGTGGACGGCAACGACCTGGTCGCGGTGCTGGAAGCGATGCGCCGCGCCACCGAGCGGGCGCGCAGCGGCGAAGGCGGCAGCGTCATCGAGTTCATGACCTACCGCCTGCACGACCACACCACCGCCGACGACGCCCGCCGCTACCGCGGCGAGGAGGAAGTGAAGGCGGCGTGGGAGAAGGAGCCCTTCCTGCGCCTGCGGGCCTTCCTGACCGCCGCCGGCCTGTGGGACGAGGCGCAGGAGAAGGCCTGGATCGAGGAGTGCGGCAAGCGCGTGGACGAGGAAATCAACGCCTACCTGGAGACGCCGGTGCAGCCGGTGGAAGCGATGTTCGACTACCTGTACGGGGACATGCCGGCCGAGCTGCTGGCGCAGCGGGATGCCGCACTCGCGCTGGAGGGCCGGGCATGAGCGCGCAACCCATCACCCTGATCGAGGCGATCACCCAGGCCCTGGCCTATGAACTGCGTACGGACAACAGCGTCGTCGTGCTGGGCGAGGACGTGGGCGTCAACGGCGGCGTGTTCCGCGCCACCGCGGGCCTGTCGGCCGAGTTCGGCCCGGAGCGCATCCTCGACACCCCGCTGGACGAAACCACGATCGCCGGTTTGACGGTGGGCATGGCCTCGCAGGGCATGAAGCCGGTCGCCGAGGCCCAGTTCGACGGCTTCATGTACCCGATGGTCGACTTCATCGTCTGCCACGCCGCGCGCATGCGCTACCGCACCCGCGGCCGCCTGACCTGCCCGATGGTGCTGCGCGTGCCGTGGGGCGGCGGCATCCGCGCGCCGGAA
>DASWXO010000076.1:0-15202 GCA_036405455.1 Thermomonas sp.
CATCACCAGCACGCCCCACAGCTTGATGCCGAAGAACGAGGGCACCACGCGCAGCATCGCGTAGTACGGGGTGAAGTACCACACCGGCTTGATGTGCGACGGCGTCACCAGCGGGTTGGCCTCGGTGAAGTTGTCGTGCTCGAGGAACAGCCCGCCGAAGGTCGGCGCGAAGAAGATCACGAACGCCGCGATGATCAGGAAGCAGGCGACGAAGAAGGTGTCCTTCACCGTGTAGTACGGGTGGAACGGCACGCCGTCGGCCGGCGCGGTGGGCGACCAGCGGTTGCCCTTCGGGCCCTTCTTGATCTCCACGCCGTCGGGGTTGTTGGACCCCACTTCGTGCAGGGCGAAGATGTGCAGGGTCACCAGCAGCAGCAGCACCAGCGGCAGCGCGATGACGTGCAGGGCGAAGAAGCGGTTCAGCGTCGCGTCGCCCGGGTTGAAGTCGCCCATGATCCATTCGGTCAGGCCGCCGCCGATCACCGGGATCGCGCCGAACAGCGAGATGATCACCTTGGCGCCCCAGTACGACATCTGGCCCCACGGCAGCACGTAGCCCATGAAGGCTTCGGCCATCAGCACCAGGTAGATCACCATGCCGAGCAGCCAGACCAGCTCGCGCGGCTTGCGGTAGCTGCCGTACATCAGCCCGCGGAACATGTGCAGGTAGATGACGATGAAGAACAGCGAAGCGCCGGTGCTGTGCATGTAGCGGATCAGCCAGCCCCACTCCACGTCGCGCATGATGTACTCGACGGAGCCGAACGCCTCGGCGGCGCTGGGCTTGAACTGCATCGTCAGGAAGATGCCGGTCAGTATCTGGTTGACCAGCACCACCATCGACAGCACGCCGAAGATGTACCAGATGTTGAAGTTCTTGGGCGCGTAGTACTCGCTCATGTGCTTGCGGTACGCGGGCATCATGCCCGGCGCGCGCTCGTTGACCCAGCCCATCACGCCGTTTGCGGCGTCGGTGGCGGCCTGGAGGATCTTGTTCGCCATGGCTTACGCGGCTCCCTTGGGATCGACGCCGATCACGACGGTGGTGTCGTTCTCGAAGTGGTACGGGGGCACCGGCAGGTTGGCCGGCGCCGGCTGGGCCTTGAACACGCGCCCGGCGAGGTCGTAGCGCGACTTGTGGCAGGGGCAGAAGTAGCCGCCCTTCCAGTCCGGGTCGAACGGCTGCGGCTTGACCTCGGCGTGCAGCTCGGGGGCGCAGCCCAGGTGGGTGCAGACGCCGACCAGGACCAGGATCTCCGGCTTGATCGAGCGCCAGCCGTTCTTGGCGTACTGCGGCTGCTGGTCGATGTTGTCCGACTTCGGGTCGGCGACCAGGGCATCCATCTGCGGCAGGACGTCCAGCATCGCCTTGGAGCGCTTGGCGATGTAGATGGGCTGGCCGCGCCAGTTCAGGACCAGCTGCTGGCCTTCCTCCAGCGCGCCGATGTCCTGGGACACGGGGGCACCCGCGAAGCGCGCGCGCGCGCTCGGGCTCCAGGACTTGATGAACGGCACCGCCGCAAACCCGGCGCCCACCGCTCCCACCACCGCGGTCGTCGCGGTGAGGAAGCGACGCCGGCCGGTGTTGACCTCTTCGTTGGCCATCCCGCACTCCGAAAAAGATTGCACGAAAACACGACTGCGGCAGGCGAGCGACGCGCTGGCGAGCGCTGGCCGGCCGCAAAAGACAGGGAAGTGTAACGGAACGCTTAACGGGCCGACAATCCGCCCCGTAGCGGCGAGGCCACCGGGTTGAGCGCGCCGCGGTAGCGCTCGGCAAGCACGCCCACGCGCTGCACGTAGCGCTGGGTCTCGCTGTAGGGCGGCACCCCGCCGTACTTATCCACAGCCCCCTCGCCGGCGTTGTAGCCCGCCGCGGCCAGGGTCAGGTTGCCGTTGAAGCGCTTGAGCAGCCACGCGAGGTACTGGACCCCGCCCCGGATGTTCTGCGCCGCGTCAAAGGCGTTGGACACGCCGAACCGGCTGGCGGTGGCGGGCATGAGCTGCATCAGGCCCTGTGCCCCCACGCGCGACAGGGCGTTGGGATTGAACGCCGACTCGGCGTGGATGATGGCCCGGACGATGGCCTCGTCCACCCCGTGCTCGCGGGCGGCGGCGCGGATCTCGTCCTGGTAGGCGGCGACGTTCAGCCGCAGGGTGCGGAAATTGAGCCCGGGCAGCGCGCCGCAGGCGTAGCACTTCTCAATGTAACTGTAGTGGATGGTGCGGATGGCCCCGGAAGGCAGACCAGCCGGACGCACGCTGGTGTAGTTGCGGACGCCGTCCTTGCCGACATAGGCATAGACCTGCCCCCGCACCACGCGCGGGGCCGCGCCGGGCGACAAGGACGCGGTCCGGACCGCGTCCGCCGGCTGTGCCGCAACGGTCTTTGCCGTCACGGACGGAGGCGGGCTCGGCGGCGGCCGCTTGGTGGCCGCCGAGGCTACGGCACGCTGGGCCCGGTACGTTCCGACGAGCTTGCACTGTGCACCCGGCAGACGCTTGCTGGCGTAGGTGATGGCACCGTCCCGACCCGCACACTTGTAGATCCCGCCCGCGAACGCGGGCGCGGACACCGCGCTCAGCAGCAACAGGACCCAAGCTCCCCTCATGGTCGGGAAGTCTCCCGCCATCCCGGAGCAATGGCAAGTGGTTGATTTTCCTGCGACCTGCGCAGCTGCGCTAGAATCGCGCCCTTTGCAACCGGCCCGGCCTACCCACCGCGCCCCGGAATCGACCATGACCGACCTGCATCCCCTGCCCGGCCTGCCCGCCGCCCGCCCGGCGCGACCCGGTGCCAAGAAGCTCTTCATCCAGACCCACGGCTGCCAGATGAACGAGTACGACTCGGCCCGCATGGCCGACGTACTGCACGCCGAAGAAGGCATGGAATTGACCACGAACGCCGACGAAGCAGACGTGATCCTGATCAATACCTGCTCGATCCGCGAAAAAGCGCAGGAAAAGGTCTTCAGCCAGCTGGGCCGGTGGAAGGGCCTCAAGCAGGGCGAGCGCCCGGTCATCATCGGCGTGGGCGGCTGCGTCGCCTCGCAGGAAGGCGCCGCGATCCTGGAGCGGGCGCCTTACGTCGACCTCGTGTTCGGCCCGCAAACCCTGCACCGGCTGCCGGAGCTGATCCGCGCCCGCCGCGAGCAGGACACGCCGCAGGTGGACATCAGCTTCCCCGAGATCGAGAAGTTCGACCGCCTGCCGGAGCCGCGCGCGGAGGGCCCCACCGCCTTCGTCTCCATCATGGAAGGCTGCTCCAAGTACTGTTCCTACTGCGTGGTGCCCTACACCCGCGGCGAGGAGATCAGCCGCCCGTTCGAGTCGGTGCTGACCGAAGTGGCCGAACTGGCCGCCCAGGGCGTACGCGAGGTCAACCTGCTCGGCCAGAACGTCAACGCCTACCGCGGCCCGCTGGGCGACGACGGCGCCACCGCCGACCTGGCACTGCTGATCCGTGCCATCGCCGAGATCGACGGCATCGGCCGGATCCGCTTCACCACCTCGCACCCGCTGGAGTTCAGCGATTCGCTGGTGGAGGCCTACCGCGACGTGCCCAAGCTGGCCAACTACCTGCACCTGCCGGTGCAAGCCGGCAGCGACCGCATCCTGGCGGCGATGAAGCGCGGCTACACGGCGCTGGAGTTCAAGCAGAAGATCCGCAAGCTGCGCGCGGTCCGGCCGGACATCTCGATCAGTTCCGATTTCATCGTCGGCTTCCCCGGCGAGACCGAGGCCGACTTCGAGAAGACCATGAAGCTGATCGAGGACGTCGGCTTCGACCAGAGTTTCTCCTTCATCTATTCGCGCCGCCCCGGCACCCCGGCCGCCGACCTGGAAGACACCACCACCAGCGAGGAGAAGCACGCCCGGCTGGACCGCCTGCAGAAGCACATCACCGCGCATGCGGCGGGCATCTCGCGGGCGATGGTGGGCACCGTGCAGACGGTGCTGGTGGAAGGTCCGTCGCGCAAGAACCCGGACGAACTGACCGGCAAGACCGAGAACATGCGCTCGGTGAACTTCCCGGCGCCCAAACGGCTGGTGGGACAGTTCGTGGCCGTGCGCATCACCGAGGCGATGAGCAACTCCCTGCGCGGCGAAGTGGTGGTGGCCGGCAGCGCCGGCTGACCGGTCGCCAGCCCGTGGCGCGGCGCCGTCAAGCGCTGCCTTCGCGCTCCACCACCAGGATCCGGGCTTCGCCCAGCGGATGGGCGACGTGTTCGGTGCCGGTCGAGGCGAAGAACACGTCCCCGGCCTCCAGCACCGCGCGGTGTTCGACGCCGGCCTCGCGGTAGCGCATCTCCACCCGGCCATCGAGCACGGCGAACACCTCCTCGCCGTCGTTGACGTGCCAGCGGTAGGGCTGGTCCGTCCAGTGCAGGCGCGTGGTGATGCCACCCATGTTGGCGATGTCCAGCGCGCCCCAGGCACGCTCCGCGGTGAAGTCGCGCGTCCGGATGATCTTCATGCGCAGGCGCGCTCCGTCATCGTGCCGGCGCTTCGTAGACGGGCTTGCCGTCGACGTAGGTCGCGCGGACGGTGAGCGTGCGCAGGGCCGCCTCCGGCACCGCGAGCGGATCTTCGGCCAGCACCACGAAATCGGCGCGCTTGCCGGGCGCAAGGCTGCCCACCTCGTTCTCGGCAAAGCCCGCGTAGGCCGCTTCGAGGGTGAAGCCGCGCAGGGCCTCGAACGCGGTCAGCTTCTCGTCCGGGTACCAGCCACCGGCCGGCAGGCCGCGCGCGTCGCTGCGGGTCACCGCGGCATACAGGCCCAGGCGCGGATCCACCGACTCCACCGGGAAATCCGAGCCCAGCGCCAGGTGCGTGCCGGCATCGCGCAGCTGGCGCCACGCGTAGGCGCCGACGATGCGGCGCGCGCCCACGCGCTGCTCGGCCCACGGCATGTCGCTGGTCGCGTGGGTGGGCTGCATGGATGCGATGACGTGCATCGCCGCCAGCCGCGGCAGGTCCTCGGGCGCGAGGATCTGCGCGTGCTCGATCCGCCAGCGGTGGTCGCCGGCCACGTCAGCGCCCAGCGCCTTCGCGTAGGTGTCCAGCGCGATGCGGTTGCCGCGATCGCCGATCGCGTGGGTGGCCACCTGCACGCCGCAGCGGTGGGCCTTGTCGGCGGCAGCGGCCAACTCCTCCGGCGACATCACCAGCAGGCCGCGGTTGCCGTGGTCGTCGCTGTAGTCCGACAACAGGGCGGCGCCGCGGCTGCCCAGCGCGCCGTCGGCATACAGCTTCACCGCGCGCATCTGCAGGCGGCCGGAAGGATGGCGGTACAGGCCGTGGGCGCACAGCGACTCCAGCGCGGCGCTGTTGCCGTCGGCCATCGCGTAGATGCGCAGCGGCACCTGCCCACGATCGGCCAGGCGCTGGTAGCGCTGCAGTTCCTCCAGCGGAATGCCGGCGTCATGCACGCCGGTCAGGCCGTGCGCGACGGCTTCGCGCATGCCCAGCACCAGCGCCTGCTCGGCCGTGGCCTCGTCCGCTGCCGGCCGCGCGGATTCCACCAGCGCCATCGCGTTGTCCACGAAGATGCCGGTGGGCTTGCCGGTGGCGTCGCGCCGGATGCTGCCGCCGTCCGGCTGCCAGTCGCCGGACAGGTCGCGCGCCACCGCGCGCATCGCCGCACTGTTGGCCCAGCCGGCGTGGCCGTCGACGCGCGAGAGCCAGACCGGGCGATCGGGAAACGCGGCATCCAGGTCCGCGGCGGTCGGGAACGCCTGCTCCGGCCAGTCGTTCTGGTCCCAGCCGCGGCCGATCAGCCACTCGCCCGGCTTCAGGGTGCGGGCCTTGTCGCGCAGGCGGGCGAGGATCCCGGCCTTGCTGGTGGTGCCGACCAGGTCCGCGGTGAGCATGCCCCAGCCCAGGCCGGACATGTGGCCGTGCGCGTCGATCAGGCCCGGCACCACGGTGGCGTTGCCCACGTCCAGCCGCGTCGCGCCCGGATGGTTTGCCAACAGCGTGCGGGCATCGCCCAGCGCCAGCACCTTGCCCTCGGCATCGAACGCCATCGCCTCCACCTGCGGGCGGGCCGCGTCCATGGTGTGGATGCGGCGTGCGGTGACCACGGTGACGTCGGCGGCGAACGCCGGGGCCGCGGCCAGGGCCAGCAGCACGGCAGGAGCAAGGGTGCGCATCATGGTGGGAGTCCCCGGGAAACGATCGCGCAACAATGCGGCAAGCCCGCGGCGCGGGGCAAGCCGCGGTGCCGCAACGTGGCGGCCAGGCGCCGGCCGCGCTACCCTGCGCGGCCTATGCCACACCGCGAATTCACCCTCGAGTCGGACGACGTCGAACGGCTGGCCAACATGACCGGGCCGTTCGATGCCCACCTGCGCCTGGTCGAATTGCGCCTGGGCGTGCAGATCGCCAACCGCGGCGGCGTGTTCCGCGTGGACGCCGACGATGCCGACAGCGCCGAGCGCGCCGAGGCGTTCCTGCGTCGCCTGTACGACGATGCCGCCGGCGAAGCGCTGGACGAACACGCCGTGCACCTGCGCCTGGGCGCGTTCGGGGGCGACGCGCCCGCACCCGCGGCAGGCGACGGCGCAGCGTCCCAGGACGTGGCCGTGCGCGTGAAGCGCGGCACCCTGCGCGGGCGCGGCCCCAACCAGCGCAAGTACCTGCAGGCGATCGCCAGCTACGACATCAACTTCGGGGTCGGCCCGGCCGGCACCGGCAAGACCTACCTCGCCGTGGCCATGGCGGTGGACGCGCTGAACCAGTCGCGCGTGCAGCGCGTGGTGCTGGTGCGCCCGGCGGTGGAGGCCGGCGAGAAGCTGGGCTTCCTGCCTGGCGACCTGACCCAGAAGGTCGACCCCTACCTGCGCCCGCTGTACGACGCGCTCTACGAGATGCTGGGCGTGGAAAAGGTGGCTCGCCTGCTGGAGCGCAACGTCATCGAGATCGCACCGCTGGCCTACATGCGCGGCCGCACGTTGAACGATGCGTTCGTGATCCTCGACGAGGCACAGAACACCAGCATCGAGCAGATGAAGATGTTCCTGACCCGGCTGGGTTTCGGCAGCACCGCCGTGATCACCGGCGACATGACCCAGATCGACCTGCCGAAGCACCAGAAGTCCGGACTGAAGGACGCGGTGGAGGTGCTGCGCGGGGTCGAGGGCGTGAGCTTCACCTTCTTCGAGTCGCGCGACGTGGTCCGGCACCCGCTGGTGGCGCGCATCGTGAATGCGTACGAGGCCCGCGATGCGGCCGCCGGACAGGCGTAGGATGCGCGCATGACCCAAGGCCCCGTCCGCCTCGATGTCGCCGTCGGCTACGCCCTGCCGCGCGCCGGCGTGCCCGCGGCTGCCAGCTTCCGCAAGTGGGTGGCGGCAGCGCTGTCCGGCCGTATCCGCGAGGCCGACCTCGCCATCCGCCTGGTGGATGAAAAGGAAGGCCGCGCGCTGAACCACCACTACCGGGGCAAAGACTACGCCACCAACGTGCTGAGCTTCCCGGCCGAACTGCCGGAGGGCCTCCCGAAGGGCGTGAAGCTGCCGCTGCTGGGCGACCTGGTGCTGTGCGCGCCAGTGGTCGCCCGCGAGGCCAAGGAACAGGGCAAGCCGCTGAACGCGCACTATGCCCACCTGACCGTGCACGGCTCCCTGCACCTGCTCGGCTGGGACCACGAGGATCCGCGCGAGGCGGAGGCGATGGAGCGGCTGGAGCGCGAGATCCTCGCCGGGCTGGGCCTGCCGGACCCCTACCTGGACGCCTGAGGCCCGCACGCGCACCGCGCGCGCCGCCGATTCGCTAGACTCCGCTCTGTTGCAAGCCACGAGGCCCCCACGCCCCATGTCCGAGGACGACAGTCGGCACTCCGCCGACGCCGATGAGAAATCCACCGAGAAGCCGCACCGATCCTGGCTGGATCGCATCAGCGCGGCCCTGTCCGGCGAACCCACCAGCCGCGAAGACCTGGTCGAACTGCTGCGCGACGTGCAGGCGGATGGCCTGATCGGCCCCGACACCCTGCGGATGATGGAGGGCGCGGTGAACATCGCCGACATGACCGTCGGCGACGTCATGGTGTCGCGCGCGCAGATGGTCGCGCTGCCCGCCGACGGCAAGTTCCTCGACCTGATGAAGCAGGTGGTGGAGTCGGGCCATTCGCGCTTCCCGGTGCACGGCGAGGACAAGGACGAGATCCTGGGCATCCTGCTGGCCAAGGACCTGCTGCGCGGCGTGGTTGCCGACAACGGCCCGGCCACGATCCGCGAGCTGCTGCGCCCGGCGGTGCTGATCCCCGAGTCGAAGAACCTCAACGTGCTGCTGCGCGAGTTCCGGCAGTCGCGCAACCACATGGCCATCGTCATCGACGAATACGGCGGCGTGGCCGGACTGGTGACCATCGAGGACGTGCTGGAGCAGATCGTCGGCGAGATCGACGACGAGCACGACGATGCCGCCGACGAAGGGGTGCTCATCGCGGCCCAGGCCGACGGTCAGTTCGTGGTCGATGCGCTCACCCCGATCGCCGATTTCAACGAGCGCTTCGGCGCGGATTTCGACGACGACGAATACGACACCATCGGCGGCCTGGTGACGGCCGCCATCGGCCACCTGCCGGAGGCCGGCGAGGAACTGACGCTGGACCGCTTCACCTTCCGCGTGGCCCGCGCGGACGCGCGCCGCCTGCACGCACTGCACGTGGGCGTGCATGGCGAGGACTGACGCGGTGCGCCTGCTGGTCGTCCTGCTGCTGGCGCTGCTGGCCAGCATCGCGCGCGGAACGCCGGCGCCTGCGACCGCAGGCACCACCGGCCAAGCACCGCGCATCGGCGTGGTCACCATGGGCCCCGGCGACATCTTCTGGGAGCGCTTCGGCCACGATGCGATCGTGGTGGAGGACCCGGCCACCGGCACCCGCACCAACTACAACTTCGGCTTCTTCGACCTCGACGAACCGGGTTTCGTGGGCCGCTTCGTGAAGGGCGAGATGCGCTACCGGCTGGTGGCGCTGCCGCTGGAGGAGGACCTGGCCTACTACGGCGAGGTCGGTCGAGGCGCGACGCTGCAATGGCTGGCCCTGGACCCTGCGCAGGCGCGCCAGCTCGCCGCGGACCTGGCCGAGAACGCCAGGCCGGAGAACGCGCGCTACCGCTACGACTACTACACCGACAACTGCGCCACCCGCGTGCGCGACGCGCTGGACCGGGCGCTGGGTGGCCGCCTGCGCAAGCAGCTGGAGGGCCGCTCCAGCGGCGACACCTTCCGCGGCGAATCCCTGCGGCTGGCCTCCCCGGCGCCGTGGCTGTGGCTGGCGTTCGACATCGGGCTGGGGCCGTATGGCGACCGTCCGCTGTCGCGCTGGGAACAGGGCTTCCTGCCGCGCCGCCTGTCGGACGACCTGCGCAAGGTGACGCGCGTGGACGGCCAGCCGCTGGTCGCCGCGGAGCAGGTGCTGCTGCCGCAGCGGCAGGCGGCCGAGCCCGTCGAACAGGCACAGGCGCTGTGGCCATGGCTGCTCGCGGGCGTCGTGCTGGCCGGCCTGGTGGCCTTCGCCGCGCCCCGGTACCCGCGCACCCTGGCGGGACTGGCCGGCGGGTTCTGGCTGCTGTGCGGCCTCCTCGGCACCGTGTTGCTGCTGGCCTGGGCCTTCACCGAGCACCGCGCGCTGTGGGCGAACCGCAACCTGCTGCTGTTCGACCCGCTCTGCCTGCTGCTGCTGCCCGGTGCCTGGGCGCTGCTGCGCGGACGCGCGCCGTCCCCGCGCTTCCGCGCCCTGCTGGTCGTGGTGGTGGTGCTCGCCGCGCTGGCCTGCCTGCCGCTGTGGCTGCAGTCGATCCCGCAGCGCAACGGCCACTGGATCGCGCTGCTGCTGCCGCTGCATTTCGCCCTGTCCCGCTGTTGGCCGCGCCCATCGCGCGCTTGATGCGCCCGCCGGGGGCGGGCAGGATGCGGCCATGAGCGCGCCCACTGCCCTGCCCGCCTGCGTGGTGAACTGCGCGGCCTACGACCACGCCGGCCACCGCCGCGATATCACCCTCGACGACATCAGCGACGTGCTGGCGGACCCCGCCGGCGGGTTCGTCTGGGTCGGCCTGTACGAACCGGAGGAGCGCCTGCTCGATGCCCTGCAGGACGAGTTCGGGCTGCACGACCTGGCGGTGGAGGACGCCCACCACGCACACCAGCGGCCGAAGCTGGAACCCTACGGCAACAGCCTGTTCATCGCCGCGCACACCGCGCAACAGGTGGACGGCCACGTGCGCTTCGGCGAAACCCACGTCTTCATCGGACCGCGTTACCTGATGACGGTGCGGCACGGCGCCTCGCTCAGCTTCGCCTCGGTGCGCCAGCGGCTGGAGCGGGATCCGGAGGCGCTGGCGCACGGGCCCAGCGTGGCGCTGCACGCGGTGCTGGATTTCATCGTGGACAACTACCAGCCGATCGTCTCGGATTTCGAGCGCGAACTGGACGCGCTGGAGCAGGACGTCTTCGCCGAGAGCTACAAGCGCGGCACCATCAAGCGCCTGTATGCGCTGCGCAAGGAGCTGACCCAGATGCGGCTGGCGGTGGCGCCGATGCAGGACATCCTGTCGCAGCTGATCCGCAGCCCCGCGTTCGCCATCCCGGACGAAGTGAAGCCCTATTTCCGCGACGTGCTGGACCACGCCGCGCGCGTGGGCGACAGCATCGACACCCTGCGCGAGATGGTCGCCGCGGCGATGAACGTCAACCTGTCGCTGGTCACCGTGGCGCAGGGCGAGATCGTCAAGAAGCTCGCCGGCTGGGCCGGCCTGCTGGCCGCGCCCACCCTGATCGCCAGCTGGTACGGCATGAATTTCGAACACATGCCCGAACTCCACGGACGCTGGAGCTACCCCGCGCTGATCGGCGTGGTTGCGCTGGTGTGCGTCGGCCTGTACCGCTACCTGCGCCGGATCCGCTGGCTGTAGGCGGCGGCCTGCCGGCTCAGGCGCCCGCCAGCGCGCGCAGCATCAGCCCGGTGAAGTAGGCCAGCACCGTCCCGGTGGCATAGCCGAGGGTGCCCAGCAGCGCGCCCACCGGCGCCAGCGAGCGGTGGAAGGCCGAGGCCACCACCGGCGCGCTCGCGGGTCCGCCGATGTGGCTCTGCGAGCCGATCGCGAAATAAAACAGCGGCACGTTCAGCAGGCGCCCGACTCCCCACAGCACCGCCACGTGGATGGCCAGCCACACCGCGCCCAACAGGAACAGCAGCGGCTTGCCCAGCAGCGCGCCGATCTCCATCTGCATGCCGATGGCAGCGATCAGGAAGTAGAGCAGCAGGGTGCCGATGGTGGAGGCACCCGCGCCCTCCAGCGCACGCGCGCGGGTGAAGCTGAGCGCCAGTCCGGTCACGGTGCACAGGCCGATCACCCAGACGAAAGGCTCGTCCAGGCTGACGGTATGCGCCCAGCCGACGTGGGCACCGAACCACGCCGACAGCGGGCCAGCCACGGCATGCGCCAGACCTACCGCGCCGAACGCGATGCCCACGATCACCATCATGTCGGCCAACGTCGGGATACGCTCGTGCTGGGCGCGATACGCTTCGACCCGCTGCTTCAGGTCGTCCAGCGCCGTGGTATCGGCGCCACTGCGCGCATCGATGCGCGCGGCGCGTTGCGCCATGAACAGCAGCAGCGCCATCCACGCGTAGCCCACGCCCACGTCCACCACCGCGAACTGGCCGAAGGTGGTGGCATCGACGTCGAAGATCTCCTTCATCGCCATCATGTTGGCGCCGCCGCCGATCCAGCTGCCGGCCAACGCCGCCATGCCGGCCCAGGTGTCGCCAGCCATGGTTTCCGGGGCGATCGCCCGCATGGCGAGGAACGACAGCACCGCGCCCAGCACGATACTGGCGGACGTCGCTGCGTACATCGCCAGCAGCTTGGGGCCGAGGCGCAGGATCGCTTTCAGGTCCACCGACAGGGTCAGCAGCACCAGTGCGGCCGGCAGCAGCACGCGGCTGGCGACGGGGTTGTAGAGCTTGCTGTGGGCGCCGTCGATCAGGCCGATCGAGTTGTAGATACCCGGCAGGAGATAGCACAACAGCAACGGCGGCACGACGTTGTAGAAACGCTGCCAGCCACCGGGGCGGGAGGCGGTCCAGAATACGACGCCCAAGGTGCCGGCGATCAGGCCGAAGATGACGATGTCATTATCGATCAGGGGGGCGGGGAGTGCCGCTGCCGTCATTCCGTAGGGTTCCTTCCGTTGCCTGCTGTCCAGGACGCGCCAGGGCGGGCCGCTGTCTGTGGAGGGGCCAACCGGACGCCCGTGACGTGCCGCCTAGCGGCAACACGTCACGGCCTGTCGCGGCCGCGAGTGTCTTACTGCCCGATGTGCTGCTTCAGCCAGGCGTTCACCGTCTCGTGCCAGAGCACGCTGTTCTGCGGCTTCAGCACCCAGTGGTTCTCGTCCGGGAAGTACAGGAACTTGGACTCCACGCCCTTGCGCTGGTTGGCCGTGAACAGCGCGATGCCCTGCTCCACCGGGATGCGGAAATCCTGCTGGCCGTGGATCACCAGCATCGGCACCTTGAAGTTGGCGACGTGGTTGGCCGGGTTGAACGTCTGGTAGCCCGTCGGGTTGTCGTACGGCGTGCCGCCGTTCTCCCACTCGCTGAACCAAAGTTCCTCGGTGGCATAGCCCATGGCGTTGTTCTCGAACACGCCGTCGTGGCTGACCAGGCACTTCCACGGCTCGTTCCAGTTGCCTGCGATCCAGTTGACCATGAAGCCGCCGTAGCTGGCGCCCAGCGCGCAGGCCTTGCCGCCATCGAGGAAAGCGTACTTCTGCTGCGCCGCGGCCCAGCCCTTCTGCAGGTCTTCCAGCGGGCGGTCGCCCCAGTGGCCGCTGATCGCATCGGTGAACTTCTGGCCGTAGCCGGTGCTGCCGTGGAAGTCGATCATCACCACCGCATAGCCCTGCCCCGCGTAGGTCTGCGGGTTCCAGCGGTAGCTCCAGCCGTTGCCGAAGCTGCCCTGCGGGCCGCCGTGGATCAGGAAGGCGACCGGGTACTTCTTCCCGGGTTCAAAGTTCCACGGCTTCACGACATAGCCGTGCACGGTCTCGCCGTTCCAGCCGATGAAGTTGAACTGCTCGAAGGCGCCCCAAGCCACGTCCGGCAGCATCTCCGCCGCCGACGGCGTGATCGCGCGCGCCGGCGCCTTGCCGTCGGCGCTGGTGGTGGCGATCACGTCGCCGCTCTTCAGCGTGTTGCGCGAGAACGCCAGCGTCGGGCCAGCCAGGTCGAAGGCCGACACGCTGCCGTCCTTCACCACGCCTTCCACCTCGCCGTTGGCCAGCGAGACGCGGAACAGCGGATGCTGGCCCAGCTCCTGGGCGGTGGTGTAGATCCACTTGCCGTCGGCGGACAGGGTGATACCGTCGGCGGAGGCGTCCCAGCGCGGCGCGATTTCCTTCGCCTTGCCGGAGGCGAGATCCATCGCCATCAGCGCGAAGCGGTCGGCCTCGAAGCCCGGGCGCGCCATCGCGCGGTAATAGAGGGTCTTGCCGTCGGCGCTGAACACCGGGCCGGCGTCCCAGGCCTTGTTGGCCGCGGTGACATTCCGCGCACCGCTGCCGTCGGCATTGACCACCCAGATGTCGAAGTTGGTGCTCCAGGGCTCGCTGCGATCGGACTGGCGCACGCTCATCGCCACGGTCTTGCCGTCGGGCGACCAGGCGAAATCGGACAGGTCGCCGAACGGCTTGGACGGGATGTCGCCGTGGACGTCGCCGCTCAGCAGCGTCGCCGACGTCAACATGCCCTCGCCCAGCGGCGCCGCGAACACGCGGTTCAGGCGACCGTCGGCCCAGGTGTCCCAGTGACGGATGAACAGGCGGTCGAACAGCACGCCGGTGCTCTTGCGGGCCGCCTCGTCGTCGAGCTTCTTCTTGGTGCAGGCCAGGTCGGCGTTGCAGTCCGGGAACACGGCGAACGCCAACGCCACCTGCTTGCCGTCCGGCGACAGCTTGTAACCGTCCACGTCGAGGGCGAAATCGGTCACGCGCTTCGCCTCGCCGCCGGCGGCCGGCATCGCGTAGAGCTGCATGGAACCCGACTTGCCGCTGAGGAAGTACAGGGTCCTGCCGTCCGGCGAGAACGCCGGCGAGTTCACGCTCCAGCCTTCCGGGGACACCTGCTTCGGCGGCGCCATGTCGCGGGTGACGAGGTTGCGCATCCACAGGGTGGTCTTGGACTTGTTGCTGTCCTTGTCGACCGTGCGCTTGGCGAACACCAGCACGCGCCCGTCCGGCGACAGCGTCGGCGCGGAGTAGCGGTCCATGTAGGCCATGTCCTGCACGGTGAAACCGCGCTGCGCGGCGCTGGCGGCGGCCGGCAGGGACAGGGCGAGGGCAAGCGGGAGGATGGCGTGGCGAAGGGTCATGGCAGTGGTTCCATGGAGCAGGAAATGAAGACGCCCGCGCAGGCGCAGGCGTCGTGATGACTCAGGCGTTCGGGTTGGCCTTGGCGCCGGTGCGGTACAGCAGCCAGCCGACCACCGCCAGCACGGCGAGGCCGACCCACTTGCCCTGCTGCAGGGCTTCCGGCACTGCGATCACGTCGGCGCGGCCCGAGGCCACGATCGGGATCGCGATCAGGATGCCCATCAGCGCCTCGCCCGTGATCAGGCCCGCGGCGAACAGCGTGCCGGGGCGGTGCAGGCGGTCGCGCGCCGCCTCGTCGTGGGTGCCCACCATGCCGTGGCGCTTTTCCACCAGGTAGGCCAGCAGGCCGCCGAGGAAGATCGGCACCATCAGTTCCAGCGGCAGGTAGATGCCGATGGCTGCCGCCAGCACCGGCACTCGGAAGTTGCTGCCCTTGGCCTTCAGCACTTCGTCGAGGGCGATGATGGCCGCGCCGACCACGGCGCCGATGCCGATCACAGTCCACGGCAGCTCGCCGCCGAACATGCCCTTGGCGACCGAGGCCATCAGTGTCGCCTGCGGCGCGGACAGCGCATTCGGGTGTTCCGGCGTCGGCGCGCCGATGCCGTAGGCCTGCGCCAGCAGGTTCAGCACCGGCGCCATGATCAGCGCGCAGGAGAACGCGCCGATGCCCAGCATCAGCTGCTGCTTCCACGGCGTGGCGCCGACGATGTAGCCGGCCTTGAGGTCCTGCAGGTTGTCGCCGCCGACCGCCGCGGCGCAGCACACCACCGCGCCGATCATGATCGCGGCCACCGCGCCCAGCGGCGCG
>DASWXO010000077.1:0-1599 GCA_036405455.1 Thermomonas sp.
CGCAGACTTCACCGCCGCCGGCGCCCGCGGCGCGGACCCGGTGCAGGTCGACAGCCTGAACGACAGCACGGCACCGCGGATGGCGGTGCCGGATGCGCTGCTGGCCGACGGTTACACGTGGTCGCTGCGGGCCGGCGTCGATCGCACCCTGTTCAGCGGTGGCCGCGAAGGCTGGAACGACGCCAACCTGACCCTGCGGCGGAAGTTCGAACGCGGCTCGCTGGGGCTGGAAGTCCTGCAGGCCGACCACTTCGGCCGCCGCGACATCGCCTGGGCGCTGGACGGCTACGTGTCGCTGTGGGCACGCGCCTACGCCAACGTCCGCTACCAGCATGGCCCGTCCAGCGGCATCCTGCCGCGTCATTCCTGGCGGACCGAGCTGTTCCAGGGCGTGGGCAGTGGCTGGGAGCTGTCCGCCAGCATCGACCATCTGCGCTTCAGTTCCGACACCGAGTTCTACGGCGTCGGCGTGGGCCGCTACGTGGGCAACTGGTACCTGCGCTACAAGCTGCAGCACGTGCCGGGCGTGAGCTCGGGCAGCTGGAGCCACCGCGTGGTGGTGCGCAACTACTACCGTGGCAATGCCGACGACTATTTCGAAGTCAGCGGCAGCAGCGGCCGCAGCAGCGACCTGGACCGCAGCGGCGCGCTGGTGCGCAACAGCAATGCGTCGCTGGGCGTTTCGTGGACGCACTACTTCCGCCCGGACTGGGGGTTCAAGGTCGGCGTCGGCACGTCCGATGATGCCGATGGCTTCGACGAGCGCCAGCTTTCGCTCTCGCTGTACCGGCGCTGGTAATGCCCCGCACTGCCTCGACCGACGCCTCCCCGGGCAGGCACCCGGCGGCATCGCGCCTGTGGACCTGGCTGCCGGCGCTGTTGCTGGCCCAGCTGGTGCTGGCACTGTGGGCAGCATTGCGGGCCGCGCCCGACGCCGCTGGCGCACCGGCGCTGGTGGTGCTGGCGGTGGGCAATCAACTGCTGTTCCTGCTGCGCGCGCTGCCTTTGCTGTTGTTGCTTGCCTGGCCGTTGGCGAGCCTGCCGGGCCGACGCGCGGCGCTGCTGGCGGTGGGTGGGTTGTGGTCGCTGTTCCTGCTGCTCCAGGCGGGATTGGAGCAGTACTACCTGGCGGCGCGGGTGCCGCTGGGTGCGGATCTGTTCGGATATGGCCTGGCCGAGATCCGCACGACCGTAGGTGGCGCGGGCGCGGGGATCGGCGCGCCCGGCTGGGCCGGGTTGCTGTTGCCGTTGCTGCTGTTCTGGGCCGGACTGGTCTGGCGCAGCCGGCAGCCGGCGCGGGCCAGGTCCGGCCTGTTCGCCGGCGTGGTGGCCGTCGGTGTGTTGGCATGGCTGCTCCCGCTGGCGCCGGGCGCGCGCGGGCTGGACAGCGAGGACGCGCGCGCCGTGGCCACCAGCAAGGGCGCATATTTCGTCGCCGACAGCCTGCGCTGGTGGCGCGCCACTTCGACGGTACCTGCCACGGCGGTCGCGGCATCGATCGGCATGCCACCTGCAGAGGCGTCGGCAGTCGAGCCGGTAACCGATCCGGCCTGGCCGTTCCTGCATCCGGAGGCCACGCCCGACGCGCTGGGGCCGTAC
>DASWXO010000078.1:0-4202 GCA_036405455.1 Thermomonas sp.
GTCGCGGAAGCTCTCGAACTGCGCCGACAGCACCAGGAAGATCACCACCAGCGCCAGCGCGAGGGTCAGCAGCATCGCCGAGCCCTCCTGCTTGAACTGCCGCGACTCGCCGGCGTAGTCCACGCTGTAGCCCTGCGGCAGGACGTCCTTGGCGGCCTGGTCCAGGATCGCCAGCGCCTCGCCCTTGCTCACGCCGGGGCGCGGGGCGAAGGTGATCGACACCGCGTTGAGCTGCTGGAAGCGCTTGAGCGACTGCGGCTGCGCGCTTTCCTTCAGGGTCACGATGGTGGACAGCGGGATCAGCGTGCCGTCGCGGGTGCGGGTGTAGTAGTTCTCCAGCGCCGCGGCGTTGAGGCGGTCGCTGCGCTGCACCTGCGGGATCACCC
This sequence comes from Thermomonas sp., assembly GCA_036405455.1. Lineage (GTDB taxonomy): Bacteria > Pseudomonadota > Gammaproteobacteria > Xanthomonadales > Xanthomonadaceae > Thermomonas. The sequence goes on from DASWXO010000078.1 coordinate 387, forward strand.
GGTAGGCGCGGTTCTGCATCGCGAACAGGTTGGTGTAGCCGCCGGCCAGCATCGCCGACATGTCGGCCGCCAGCGTGCGCATGTCGATGCCCAGCGTGGCCGCCTTGTCGCGGTCGATGTTCACCTCGATGCGCGGCTTGTCGATCTTCAGGTCCTTGTCCAGGAAGATGAAGCGCTTGCTGGCCATCGCCTTCTGCACCACCTGGTCGGCCAGGTCGGCCAGCTGCGACAGCTCGCCCACGCCGCCGATGACGAACTCGCCGCCGCCGGCGCCCCCGCCCGCGCTGGGCAGCGACGGCGGCACCAGTGCGAACACGTTGAGGCCGGTCACCTGCGACATCTTCGGCTGCAGTTCCTGCTGCAGGACCGCGTTGGTCGAGCGCTCGCGCTGGCTCCACGGCTTCAGCACGAAGCCGGCCATCGCCATCGGGCTGGCGCCGCCGCCGCTGCCGCCGAAGCCGCCGTTGAACAGGAAGTAGTCCTGCACCTCGGGCACGCCCTTGGCGATCTTGGTGATTTCCTCGGTGTAGCGCTCGACGTAGTCCAGCGTGGCCACCGGGTCGGCGCTGGCGACCGAGAAGATGAAACCCTCGTCTTCCAGCGGTGCCGGCTCCTTCGGCGCGGTCGTGTACAGGAAGGCGCAGCTGACCAGCACGATCAGGCCGAACACCGCGATCACCGACTTGGTCTCCAGCGCGCCGTGCAGCTTGCGCTGGTAGGCCTGGTGCAGCTTGTCGAACCTTGCGTCCAGCCAGGCCTCGAAGCCGCGCTTGGCGTGGCCGGGGTCGTGCGGCTGCAGGATCTTGGAGCTCATCATCGGCGTCAGCGTCAGCGCGATCACGCCGGACAGCAGCACCGCGCCCGCCAGGGTGAAGGCGAACTCGGTGAACAGCACGCCGGTGAGGCCGCCCTGGAAGCCGATCGGCAGGTACACCGCGATCAGCGTGGTGGTCATCGCCACCACCGGCCACGCCAGCTCGCGGGCGCCGCGGATGGCGGCGTCGAACGGCGACATGCCTTCCTCGATGTGGCGGTGGATGTTCTCCAGCACGATGATCGCGTCGTCCACCACGATGCCGATCGCCAGCACCATCGCCAGCAGGGTCAGCAGGTTGATGGTGAAGCCCAGCAGCAGCATCAGGAACAGGCCGCCGACCAGCGACAGCGGGATGGTCACTGCCGGGATCACCACGCTGCGCAGCGAGCCCAGGAACAGGTAGATCACCACGATCACGATCACCAGCGCCTCGATGATCGTGCGGATCACCTCGTCGATCGCATCCTGGATCGCCTCGGTGCTGTCGTACGGGATGCTGGCCTGCATGCCCTGCGGCAGCTGCGGCACGATCTCGCCGTCCCACACCTTCCGAACCGCCTTGATCACGTCCAGCGAGTTGGCGTCCGGGGCCACGTAGATGCCCATGAAGGTCGCGGACTCGCCGTTGATGCGCACCGAGGTGCCGTAGCTTTCCGAACCCAGCGCCACGTCGGCGATGTCGCCCAGCCGCACGATGGCGCCATCCTGTTCGCGCACGATCAGCTTGCGGAACTCGTCGGCGTTGCGCAGGTCGGTGCGCGCGGTCATGTCGATGGCGACCATCTGGCCCTTGGTGGAGCCCACCGCGGCCAGCACGTTGTTGGACTGCAGCGCGTTGGACACGTCGCTGGCGGTCACCTTCAGCGCCGCCATCTTCTCCGGCTTCAGCCAGATGCGCATGGCGAACGTGCCGGCACCCAGGATCTCCGCGCGCTGCACGCCGTCCACCGTCACCAGCTTCGGCTGGATCACGCGGGTCAGGTAGTCGGTGATCTGGTTGTTGGTCAGCGTGTTGCTGGCGAACGAGACGTACATCGCCGCGATCTGCTCGCCCTGCTGCAGGTCGATCACCGGGTCCTCGGACTGCGGCGGCAGCTGGCCGCGCAGCTTGTTGACCTTGGCGCTGATCTGGGTGAGCGCCTCGCTGGGATCCTTGTCCAGGCGGATGTAGGCCTGGATCGTGCTGACGCCCGCCGAACTGGTCGAGGAGAGGTAGTCGATGCCTTCCGCACTGGCGATCTCGCGTTCCAGCGGGGTGGTGATGAAGCCCTGGATCAGGTCCGCGTCGGCGCCGAAGTAGGTGGTGCTGATGTTCACCACCGCGTTGCGCATTTCCGGGTACTTGCGCACGTTCAATTCGGTGAACGCGCGCAGGCCGAACAGCAGGATGAACAGGCTGACGACCATCGCCAGCACCGGCTTCCTGATGAAGATGTCGGTGAATTTCATGGGGGAATCCTGGTTCAGGTGGGCGGGTGGCCGGTGGCGGGGCGGGTGCTCGGCACCCGTCCCGGTGGGGCACCGCTTACCTGTTCTCGACCTTCGGCTGCGCGTCGGCGGCCGGGCGCACGTCGTTGTTGATCGTCACTTCGGCGCCGTTGCGCAGCTTCAGCAGACCGGAGGTGACCACCTGCTCGCCGGCCTTCAGGCCGTCGGTGACCGCGATCAGGTCGCCGCGGGTGGCGCCGGTCTTGACGAAGCGCTGGGTCACCACCAGCTTGTCGCCGGTCAGCGGCTTGCCCTGCATGTCGGTCTCACCGGCCTTGCGCTTCACCTTGCCGATCACGAACACCGCATTGCCGTAGGGGTTGAAGCTGACCGCTGTCTGCGGGATCACCACCACGTCGTGCTCGCCGCCGAGGTCGAAGCCGACCTTGGCGAAGCCGCCCGGGCGCAGGGCGCCGTCGGGATTGCGCAGGGTGGCCTGGGCCTTGAAGTTGCGGGTGTTGGCGTCGACCTGCGGCTCGACCGCGGTGACCTTGCCATCGAACGCGCGGCCGGGCAGGGAATCGATGCTGGCACGTACCACGGTGCCTTCCACCAGCTTGCCGGCCAGCTGTTCCGGCAGGCTGAAGTCCAGGTAGATCGGATCGAGCTGCTGCAGGCTGACGACGGCGTCGCCGGGGCTCACGAACTGGCCGAGGTTGACCTTGCGCAGGCCCAGCACGCCGGAGAACGGTGCGCGGATGGTCTTCTGCGCGATCAGCGCGCGCTGGGCGTCCACCTGTGCGCGCGCCGCGGCGGCGGCGGCCGTGCGCTGCTGCACTTCGTCCAGCGAGACCAGCTTGTCCTGGCCCAGCTGCTGCCAGCGGTGGGCCTGGGTTTCAGCCAGCTTGGCCGAGGTTTCCAGCGCCTTCAGCGTGGCTTCCTCGTTGGCGGTGTTCAGGCGCACCAGCACCGCGCCCGCGGCGACGGGTTGGCCCGCCTCGAACTCGATGCTGCGGACCACGCCGCCGGCCTCGGTGGTGACGTCGGTGCCGTTGACGGCCACCAGCGTGCCAACCGCCTCGCCACCTTCAGCCCAGCGCTGGGGCGTGGCGGCCGCGGCGGAGACGGCCACCGCCGGCTGCGGCATGTTGTCGAAGAAGTTGTTGGTCTGCTTGGCAAAGAACGCCTTGAGCGCGAATACGCCGCCGAAGACGACGAGGACGCCGGCCAGCATCAGGACCCAGCGCAGCGTCGGCCGGGGCGGGCGTTGGGGGGATCGGGTTGCCATCATGATGGGATCCTGGTGGGCAGAACGTGGGGCTGGCGCCGTGCGCACATGCGGGGGAGGGCGCGGCCGGGAATGGGAATGAGAATGATATACCGATGAGTATACTAAATGCAGTTGCCGGGCATTTACCCGTGACGGACGTCACGATGGCGGCAGGACATGACCGGCGCGCGACGCGTCGCGGGCACGGAGCGGGGTGGCACATGCGGCGATCGGCGTGGTTGGGGCGGGCGATGCATGGAGGCCGCAGGGCGCTGCTGCTGGCGGTGGCCCTGGTCGCGTC
>DASWXO010000079.1:0-11038 GCA_036405455.1 Thermomonas sp.
TTCATGTCGTCATTCCTGCCTTCGCGGGAATGACGGTAACAGGGCTCAACGGTAGCCGGCCGCCTGCAACTCGAACAATTCCGCGTAGCGTCCACCTTGCGCCATCAACTGCTCGTGAGTGCCGCTGGCTTCCACCTTGCCGTCCGCCAGCACCAGGATGCGGTCGGCCATCCGCACGCTGCTGAAGCGGTGCGAGATCAGCACCGCGGTCCTGCCGCTGGACAATTCCTTGAACCGCTCGAACACCTCGAACTCGCTGCGCGCGTCCAGCGCCGCGGTGGGTTCGTCCAGGATCATCACCTGCGCGTCGCGCATGTAGGCGCGGGCGATGGCGATCTTCTGCCACTGGCCGCCGGACAGGTCCATGCCGTCCTTGAAGCGACGCCCCACGATCTGGTCGTAGCCGTTCGGCAGCGACGCCACCACCTCGTCGGCCATGCCCTTGCGCGCGGCGCGCTCGATGCGGGCGCGGTCGTCCATCGCGTCGATCTGGCCGACGCCGATGTTCTCCGCGGCGGTCAGGTGGTAGCGCACGAAGTCCTGGAAGATCACGCCGATGTTGGCGCGCAGGTCGTCGAGGTCGTAGTCCTTCAGGTCGCGCCCGTCCAGCAGGATGCGGCCCTCGTCCGGGTCGTACAGCCGCGCCAGCAGCTTCACCAGCGTGGTCTTGCCTGCCCCGTTCTCGCCGACCAGCGCCAGCACTTCGCCCGCATGCAGCTCGAACGACAGCCCGCGCAGCGCCCAGCGCTCGCTGCCTTCGTAGCGGAAGCCGACGTTTTCGAACACGAAGCCGCTGCGGATCGGCGCGGGCACCGGCACGGCGTCCGGCTTGCTGGCGATCTCAGGCTCGATCCGGAAGAACGAGTACAGGTCGTCCAGGTACAGGGCCTGTCCCGCGACCTGGGAAAACCCGGTCAGCAGGCTTTCCAGCAACTGGCGCAGGCGTCGGAAGCTGCCCGCCAGGAAGGTCAGGTCGCCGATGGAGAAGTCGCCGCGCACGGTGCGCCAGGCGATGTAGCCGTAGGCCACGTAGTAGCCCAGCGTCCCCAGCGCGGCCAGCAGCGTGCCCCAGAACGCGCGCTTGCCGGCAAGCTTGCGGTTGGCGTCGAAGAACTTCTTCGACACGGTGCGGAAGCGCTCGATGAAGAAGCGGTTGAGGTTGAAGATCTTGACCTCTTTCGCGGTCTCCACGCTGGCGCCCATCTGGCGCAGGTATTCCAGCTGGCGCCGCTCCGGCGTCCACTGGAAGTTGAGCGAATAGTTCAGCGCGTTGAAATGCGACTCGCCGATGAAGGCGGGCACCAGTGCCACCGCCAGCAGCAGCATCAGCCAGGGCGCGTAGGCCAGCAGGCCGACGGCGAAACTGAGCACGGTGATGGCGTCCTGCGCTTGGCCGAACAACTGGCCTAGCAGGTTCATGCGGCCGACCGTCTGCCGGCGCGCGCGGTCCAGCCGGTCCTGCAGGTCGGCGTCCTCGAAGTCCTCGAGGTCCAGCGTGGCGGCGTGCTCCATCAGTCGGATGCTGGTGGCGTTGGTGAAGCGCTCGGAGAGCAGGGCGTCCGCGTAACCCGCCAGTCGGCCCAACAGGTCGGAGCCGATGGCCAGGCCGAACTCCAGCCCCAGCAGGGCCAGCAGCGGGTCGAGCTGGCCGGCGTGCCACGCCGGCAGCAGCGCGTGGACGGTGCCCAGCCCGACCAGCCGCACCGCTTCGTCGATGATCAGCTTGCCCACGTACAGCGTGGCGACCGGCAGCAGGGCACGCACCAGCCGCAGTCCCAGCGAGGCCAGCGTCAGCCCCGGGCTGGTGGCCCAGATGCCGCGCAGGAACGGCGCGATGTTGCGGATCGCGTCGAAGCGCTGGCGCAGGTCCAGTTGGGGCTGGGGCAGGGGCGGTGGCATGGTGGGGGCGCGGGACGTTCAGGCGTTGGCGTCGGCTGCGTCTAAAATACCCGCTTCCCGTCCCCCCGCCGGAATCCCGTTCGCCGTGACCGCCATCAAGCAGGAAGACCTGATCCAGTCCGTGGCCGATGCGCTGCAGTACATCAGCTACTACCATCCGGTCGACTACATCACCAGTCTCGCCGCCGCCTATGAGCGCGAGGAGTCGCCCGCGGCCAAGGACGCGATGGCGCAGATCCTGATCAACTCGCGCATGGCCGCCGAAGGCCACCGCCCGCTGTGCCAGGACACCGGCATCGTCACCGTGTTCCTGAAGGTGGGCATGGACGTGCGCTGGGAGGGCTTCACCGGCTCGCTGGAGGACGCCGTCAACGAGGGCGTGCGCCGCGCGTACAACCACCCGGACAACAAGCTGCGGGCCAGCGTGCTGGCCGATCCCGCCGGCAAGCGCCTGAACACCAAGGACAACACCCCGGCGGTGATCAACGTTTCGATCGTGCCCGGCGACAAGGTCGACGTGATCGTGGCGGCCAAGGGCGGCGGCTCCGAGGCGAAGTCGAAGTTCGCCATGCTCAACCCCTCCGATTCCATCGTCGACTGGGTGCTCAAGACCGTTCCCACCATGGGCGCGGGCTGGTGCCCGCCGGGCATGCTGGGCATCGGCATCGGCGGGACCGCCGAGAAGGCAATGCTGCTGGCGAAGGAATCGTTGATGGAGCACATCGACATCCAGGCGCTGATCGCGCGTGGGCCGGCCAACCGCATCGAGGAGCTGCGCCTGGAGCTCTACGAGAAGGTCAACGCGCTGGGCATCGGTGCCCAAGGCCTGGGCGGCCTGACCACGGTGCTGGACGTCAAGATCAAGGACTACCCGACCCACGCCGCTAACCTGCCGGTGGCGATGATCCCGAACTGCGCCGCCACCCGCCACGCGCACTTCACCTTGGACGGATCCGGCCCGGTGATGCTGGACGCGCCGTCGCTGGAGCACTGGCCCAAGCTCACCTACGACGCCTCGAAGGGGCGCCGCGTCGACCTCGATACCGTGACCCGCGAGGATGTCGCGCGCTGGGCGCCCGGCGAAGTGCTGCTGCTCAACGGCAAGCTGCTCACCGGTCGCGACGCCGCGCACAAGCGCATGGTCGACATGCTGAACAAGGGCGAGCCACTGCCGGTCGATTTCAACGGTCGCTTCATCTACTACGTCGGCCCGGTCGATCCGGTGCGCGACGAGGTGGTGGGCCCGGCCGGCCCGACCACCGCCACCCGCATGGACAAGTTCACTGAACAGGTGCTGGCGCAGACCGGCCTGCTGGGCATGGTGGGCAAGGCCGAGCGCGGCCCGGCGGCGATCGAGGCGATCCAGAAGCACAAGTCGGTGTACCTGATGGCGGTGGGCGGCGCGGCCTACCTGGTCTCGAAGGCGATCAAGGCCTCGCGCGTGGTCGGCTTCGCCGACCTCGGCATGGAGGCGATCTACGAGTTCGAGGTCCAGGACATGCCGGTGACCGTGGCGGTGGATTCCGCCGGCACCTCGGTCCACAAGACCGGTCCGCGCGAGTGGCAGGCCCGGATCGGCCGGATCCCGCTGGAGGTGCTGGGTTGAGCACGTCGCGCACCGTCGACGGCCCCGGCTTCCGGATCCGATTCGAGTCGCTGCCGGGCTACCTGCGTGCGTTCGTGTTCGACGGCACCGATTCGCTGGCCGTATCCCTGGCCTACTGGCGCATGCTGGCGGACGAATGCCGTGCCACCGGGGCCACCCGGCTGCTGGTGCTGGAGGAGCTGCTGTCCACCGTCGATACCGCGGACATCGATCCGCTCATCGACGTGATGGTGGAGGGCGGCATGGCCAGCGTTCGCATCGCCTTCGTGGAGCTGCTGGACGACATCGCCGGCAGCGAGTACGGCGAGATCCTGTGCCGCGAGCGCGGCATCACCATCCGCACCTTCTCCGGCGAGGACGCTGCCCGCCGCTGGCTGCTCTACGGGGATTGAGCGGCGGGGCGCGCTCAGCGCGCCTTGCGTTCCGGCTTGTCCTTGGCGCGCGGGGCCGCGGTGGCGCTGCCCAGCCCGTTGCCGAGGTTCTGCTGGAAATCCTTCCACAGCGCCATGTTGCGCTCGGTGAGCTGGTTCAGCACCGCCCACGGCGTCTGCCCGAGCAGGCCGCCCATCTGCGAACGGAACTGCTGCTGCTGCTCCAGGAACAGCTGCATGGAGCGCTCCAGGTAGTTGCCCATGAAGCCCTGCAGCGAGTCGCCGTAGAAGCGGATCAGCTGGCTGAGCAGCTGGGTGGACAGCATCGGCTGCCCGTCCTGTTCGTGCTCGGTGATGATCTGCAGCAGCACCTGCCGGGTCAGGTCCTCGCCGGTCTTGGCGTCGCGGACCTCGAAGGATTCGCCGTCGACGATCAGCTGGCGCACGTCCTCGATGGTGATGTAGCTCGAGATCTCGGTGTCGTAGAGGCGGCGGTTCGGATACTTCTTGATGACGCGGATCGCGGACATGGAGCAGGAACTCTAGACGGCGCTGGCCGCAGCATGGCGCAGCGCAGCACGGCTTGCAACTGCCGCGCCGGGCGGCACGCCGCCCCTCGCGCGGCACGCGGTGGAAGGCGTCGCGCGGCGCCACCGGCCCCGCCGTTCGGCGCGGCCGTCCCGCGTTCCGGGGAGGGCGGCGTGCCCCGGCCGATTAAACTGGCGGCATGGACACGGCATTGAAAGAACGTTTCGGCGGCATCGACCGCCTCTACGGCAGCGGCGCATTGGCGCGGCTGTCGCGCTGCCACGTCACGGTGGTGGGTATCGGCGGCGTGGGCTCGTGGGCAGTGGAAGCGCTGGCGCGCAGCGGCGTGGGCCGGCTGACCCTGGTGGATGCCGACGAGTTGTGCGTCTCCAATACCAACCGCCAGCTGCCGGCGCTGGACGGCCAGTACGGCCGCGCCAAGATCGAGGCGATGGCCGAGCGCTGCCGCGCGATCCATCCCGGCATCGCGCTGGACCTGGTGCCGCAGTTCCTCACCCCGTCGAACATGGCCGACCTGCTGGACGCCCCGGGCGAGCTGGTGCTGGACGCCTGCGACAGCTTCCGGACCAAGGTGGAGGCGATCGCCTATTGCCGCCGCCGCAAGCAGCCGATCATCACCGTCGGGTCCGCCGGCGGGCGCAGCGACGTCACCCAGATCCGCGTGCGCGACCTCTCGCGCACCGAGCATGACGCGATGCTGTCGCTGATCCGCAAGAAGCTGCGCGGCGAGTTCAATTTCCCCAAGAACCACGACCGCTACTTCGGCGTGCCGGCGATCTACTCGCTGGAGAACGTGCGCTATCCGCAGGCCGACGGCAGCGTGTGCGGCCTGCGCCCGCAGCTGGGCAAGGACGAGGCGCTGAAGCTGGATTGCGGCGCCGGCCTGGGCGCCGCGACGCACGTCACCGGTGCGTTCGCGTTCGCGGCGGTGGGCAAGGCGATCGAACTGCTGCTCAAACCGGTGAAGCGGGACTGAGCGCCTGCGCCGCGCGGCTCAGCGCACGGTGATGCCGAACAGCCGTTCCGCGTTGGCGGTGGTCGCCGCGGCCACGGCTTCGCGTGGCATGCCGCGCAGTGTCGCCACTTCGTCCAGCACGTCCCGCAGATGGGCGGGCTCGTTGCGCTGGCCGCGGTGGCGGATGCCCGGCTGGTCGGGGCTGTCGGTTTCCAGCAGCAGCTGTTCGATCGGCAGGGTCGCCACCAGCCTGCGCAGGCGGTTGGCGCGCGGATAGGTGACCGGGCCGCCGATCCCCAGCAGGAAGCCCAGCGCATGCAGCTGCGCCGCCTGCTCGGGGCTGCCGGAGAAACTGTGGACCACGCCGCGCAGCCCCCCGACCTTGCGTATCGCGGCGATCACCGCGTCCACGGCGCGGCGGGCGTGCACGATCACCGGCAGGTCGAACTCCCGTGCCAGCCGCAGCTGGCCGAGGAAACAGGCGTGCTGGGCTTCGGGGTCGAGCCCCTCGACGAAGAAATCCAGCCCGCATTCGCCCACCGCCACCGGGCGTTCGCGCGCGAGCCAGTCGCGCAACGCCGCCAGATGCTCCGGTCGATGCGAGGCAATGAACATCGGGTGCAGCCCGTAGGCGGGATGCAGTCCCGGCGCCCGCGCGCAGACCTCCCGCAGTGCCGGCCAGCCGGCGGCGTCGATCGCCGGTACCACCTGTGCGACCACGCCCGCCGCGCGGGCGCGGGCGAGCGCGGCGGCGCGGTCGACGTCGAACTCGGCCGCGTCGAAATGGCTGTGGCTGTCGACCAGCTGCATGTCAGCGCCGGGCATCGCCTTCGGGGACGCTCTTGGCATTGCCGGACGCCGGCTTCTTCCAGCGCGCCAGCAGCAGGGTGCCCAGGCCCAGCAGCAGCTCGTCCGCGAACGGAATGACGTCCGGCACCAGCAGGTCCAGCACGAACAGCACCGCGCTGAGCAGGAACAGGCGGGGAAAGCTCAGCCGGCCAAGCCAGTGCAGCAGGGGGGCGATCAGGAGATTGGGCATGGCGGAAACGCTAGCATGCACGCCGCCTGAACATTCCGGTCAGCAAACTGAATGCCGCCGGGTTCACGGCCGACGATGCTGGGCGGCGATTCAGATTCGCCGTGCTGCAATCGGTCACGGAACAGGGGCCCATCACTCATTTCATCGCGGGAGAACACCGATGCCGAAGAACAATACCCTTGCCGTCGCGCTTGCCGCGCTGCTGGTTGGCGGCGTCGCCACCGCCGGCTACATGAACAGCCGCAGCCACGATGCCCAGGCCAACGCGCCGCAGGCGCTTGCCAACGGCGACCAGCGCATGCCGGTGGACAACGGCATCCCGGCGGCGCCGCGGGTGGACTATGCCGAGGTCGTCGCCGTCGCGCCGATCACCGAGCGCGAGGCGCAGTACGCCACGGTGCTCGGCAGTGAGCCGATCCGCGAGTCCAGCACCACCACCACGCCGCAGCAGGTCTGCAAGGACGTGGTCGTGCAGGAGCGCCTGCCCGAGCGCGACGGCAACGTCGGCGGCACGGTGGCCGGTGCTTTGATCGGCGGCCTGGTGGGCAACCAGGTCGGTGGCGGCAACGGCCGCAAGCTGGCCACCGTGGCCGGTGCGGTCGCCGGCGGCTATGCCGGCCGCGAGATCGACCGTCGCCACGAGGGCGGCAAGGTGGTCGAGCGCACCGACCGCCAGTGCCAGACCGTCAACAGCACCTCCACCAGCGCTCGCACCGTGGCGTGGAAAGTGACCTACCGCAACCCGGACGGCACCACCGGAAGCATGCGCACCGAGACCAAGCCGGGCAGCCGCATCGCCCTGGGCGATGCCCAGAAGACCGTGGGTTACGACGTCACCTACCGCTACAACGGCGAGGAGCGCACCGTGCGCATGGACGAAAAGCCGGGCACCCAGCTGCCGGTCGTCGACGGTCGCGTGGTCACCCAGACCGCCGCGGTCGAAGGTGCCACCACCCAGCGCTGAGCCGCGGCGACACATCGGCGGCCAGAACCACCCTGCGGGGCCGGAGCGATCCGGCCCCGCTTGCATTCGTGGGGCCATCGGGGCGCCGACGGTCGAAACGCACGGCTTTCGCGCAAAGCGCAGCATTCCGACGGCCGTCGTTGGGCGGTTCGCACGTACCGATTGCGCGGCCTGCACGATTACAATGGCGGTTCGTCCATTTCGACCGTCAACACATGGCCCTGCATCCGTACGATCTCTACGACGTCCGTTCCCTGCTGAGCGAGGAAGAGCGCGCGGTGCAGGACACCGTGGCGCGCTTCACCAACGAACGCGTGCTGCCGATCATCGGCGACGCCTTCGACGAGGGGCGCTTCCCGAAGGAGCTGGTGCCCGAGATCGCCGAGCTGGGCCTGTTGGGCTCGTCCCTGCCGGAGAAGTACGGTTGCGCCGGCCTGAACTCGGTCAGCTACGGCCTGATCTGCCAGGAGCTGGAGCGCGGTGATTCCGGCATCCGCAGCTTCGTGTCGGTGCAGAGCTCGCTGTGCATGTATCCCATCTACGCCTACGGCAGCGAGGAGCAGCGCCAGCGCTGGCTGCCCGACATGGCCGCGGGCAAGGTCATCGGCTGCTTCGGCCTGACCGAACCGCACGGCGGCTCGGACCCGGCCAACATGAAGACCCACGCCAAGCGCGACGGCGACGACTGGGTGATCAACGGATCCAAGATGTGGATCACCAATGGCAACCTCGCCGACATCGCCATCGTCTGGGCGATGACCGACGACGGCATCCAGGGCTTCCTCGTCGAGAAGGGCATGCTCGGCTTCACGGCGCAGGAGGTCAAGCACAAGATGAGCCTGCGCGCCTCGGTGACCAGCGCGCTGTTCTTCGACAACGTGCGCGTGCCGGATTCCAGCCGCCTGCCGAACGTGAAGGGCCTGAAGGGCCCGCTGGGTTGCCTCACGCAGGCCCGCTACGGCATCACCTGGGGGCCCATCGGTGCCGCCGTCGCCTGCCTGGACGAGGCGCTGCGGTACACCAAGGAGCGCATCCTGTTCGGCCGCCCGGTGGCCGCCACCCAGGCCGTGCAGCTGAAGCTGGCCGACATGGCGCGCCGCATCACCATGGCGCAGCTGCTGTCCCTGCAGCTGGGGCGCCTGAAGGACGCCGGTACCATGCAGCCCACCCAGGTCTCGCTGGCCAAGTGGAACAACGTGCGCATGGCGATCGACATCGCCCGCGAGGCGCGCGACCTGCTGGGCGGCGCCGGCATCACCACCGAGCACTGCCCGATCCGCCACGCGCTGAACCTTGAGTCGGTCATCACCTACGAGGGCACCGAGACGGTGCACCAGCTGGTGGTGGGCCGCGAGCTGACCGGCATCAACGCGTTCTGATCCGGAGCCGCCGGCATGACCGGGCCCGTCCTCGAAACCGCGCGCCTACTGTTGCGGGTGCCGCAGGCGGCTGACTTCGACCGCTACGCCGAGGCCTTGGCCGACGAGGCGACGACCCGCTACATCGGCGGCGCGTTGCCGCGCGCGGCGGCCTGGCGCCGCTTCCTGCAGATGCCCGGGGCGTGGGCGGTGCAGGGCTTCGCGATGTTCTCGGTCGTCGACAAGACGACCGGGCGCTGGTTGGGCCAAGTGGGGCCGTGGAAGCCTGACGGTTGGCCGGGCAACGAGGTCGGCTGGACCTTCCACCCGGATGCGTGGGGGCGCGGCTACGCCACCGAAGCGGCCGTGGCCGCCATCGACTGGGCGTTCGCGCAGCTTGGCTGGGACGACATCATCCACTGCATCGATCCGGCCAACGCGCCCTCGCAGGCGCTGGCCCGCCGGCTGGGGGCGTGCAACCGCGGCCCGGTGGTATTGCCGGCGCCCTACGAATCCGCGCCGTCCGATGCCTGGGGCCAGACCCGCGCGGAGTGGTCGGCCAACCGGGAGCGTTTCGCATGATGCGCATCCACGGCTTCTCGCCGTCCGGCAACTGCCACAAGGTGCGCCTGCTGCTGGCCCAGCTGGGGCGGCAGGAAGGCCGCGACTACCGTTGGATCGAGACCGACAGCGCCCGCGGCCAGACCCGCACGCCGGAGTACCTGGCGAAGAATCCCAACGGCAAGGTGCCGATGCTCGAGCTGGACGACGGACGCATCCTCGTCGAGTCGAACGCCATCCTGTGCTGGCTGGCCGAAGGCAGCGGCTTGCTGCCGGCCGATCCGTGGCAGCGGGCGCAGGCGCTGTCGTGGATGTTCTTCGAGCAGTACAGCCACGAGCCTTACATCGCCGTGGCCCGCTTCATCTGCGGCTGGACGCCGCTGGACTCGCCGCGCCGCGCCGGGCTGCCGGTGCTGCGCCAGTGCGGGCACGCGGCGCTGGCGGTGATGGAACGGCACCTCGCGTCCACGCCGTGGTTCACCGGCGACGATTACGGCATCGCCGACATCGCGCTGTTCGCCTACACCGGCGTCGCCCCGCACGGCGGCATCGCCCTCGACGCCTACCCGGCCGTGCGCGCCTGGCTGGCGCGCGTGGCGGCCACGCCGGGCTTCGTCCCGCTGCCGGCGCCGGATGCCGAGGCGCAGGCGCGCATCGACCAGTCCACCTGACTTTCCATCCCATCGACCTTCCCGCCGCGGCGGGGAGGGGAGACCCGCATGTTCGCCACCGTCCCCAATCCCATCCCGGCCCGCATGAAGGGCCTCAACCGCGCCGAGATCTGCGACGTCAATTTCCAGGAGTTCGTGCGCGGCTGGAACGGGCACGCCCAGCCCAGGCCGGCGCCGGACGAGGCCATCCTGGACGGCAGCGCGCTGGACGCCCGCGGATTCCGCGAGCTGTTCGAGTCGCAGCTGATTTCGCGCCACCTCGACCTGATGGCGCGCGTGCTACGGGTGCAGAACAAGGTCTTCTACACCATTGGATCGAGTGGCCACGAAGGCAACGCGATGGTCGCACGCGCCGCGCGCCATACCGACCCGGCGTTCCTGCATTACCGCAGCGGCGGCTTCATGGCCGAGCGCTTCCGCAAGCTGCCGGGCATGGATCCGATCATGGATTCGGCGCTGAGCTTCGCCGCCAGCGCGGAAGATCCGGCCAGCGGCGGTCGCCACAAGGTCTGGGGCAGCAGGCCGTTGTGGGTGCTGCCGCAGACCTCGACGATTGCGTCCCACCTGCCGAAGGCGCTGGGCACCGCGGTGGCGATCGAAGCCGGCAAGCGCCTCGGCGTCGGCCTGCCGATCCCGGACGATTCCATCGCCATCTGCTCGTTCGGCGACGCTTCCGCCAACCACGCCACCGCGCAGACCGCGTTCAACGCGGCCAGCTGGACCGCCTACCAGAAGCTGCCGGCGCCGGTGCTGTACGTCTGCGAGGACAACGGCATCGGCATCTCGGTGAAGACGCCGACGGGCTGGATCGGCGAGAGCTTCCGCAACCGCCCTGACCTCGACTACTTCTTCGCCGACGGCCTGGACCTGGCCAATGGCTACGGCGACGTCCTGCGCGCCGTGGAGCATTGCCGCCGCACCCGCCGGCCGACCTTCCTGCACCTGCGCACCCAGCGCATCATGGGCCACGCCGGCACCGACTTCGAGATCGAATGGCGCAGCATCGAGGAGCTGTGCGCGGTGGAGGCGGGCGATCCGCTGCTGCGCTCGGCCGCGATCGCGCTG
>DASWXO010000080.1:0-8918 GCA_036405455.1 Thermomonas sp.
CCGCAGCGCGGCGGCGCAGGCCCGCGCCGAGCTGCAGCAGAAGCGCAACGAAGTCGCCGAGCTGCAGGCGCACCTGCAGGTGGAAGCGATGCCGCAGCCCGCCGACCCCCTGGACGGTCCGCCCTCGGCGGGGCCCGTCGAACAGCGCCTGCAAGCACTGGATGCCGATCCGGTGCTGGGGCCGCTGGCCCAGTACGAGCGGCTGCAGGCGCGGCAGGCGCTGGCGACCCTGGCCACGGTGTCGCGCCGGGAACTGCCGGCGGCGCTGTCGCTGGCGGAGCGGCGCGTCGGTATCGCCGAGCAGGCCGCGCGCATCGAGGCCGCCCGCCGCGAGATCGACCGACTCGACCGCGAGCGCAGCGAGCTGCTGGTCGAAGCCAGCCGTCGCGACGCCGAGCGTGCCCGCGCCGAGGCCGAGCGCATGCGCATCCAGGCCCAGTTGCAGGCCGAGGAGGCCGAGCGCCTGCGCGCGCAGGCCGCGCAGGTGGAGGCCGTGCTGGACGGCGCGCAGGCGGCACAGCAGGACAAGCTGCAGGCCGCCCGCGACAAGGAAGCGGCGCTGGCCCGCAAGGAAGCGGAACTGGTGGCCGGTGCCAAGTTGCCGCCGATGGCGCGGGATGCGCGTGGCGAGGTGTTCACCCTGGCCGGCGATGCCTTCGCCTCGGGCCAGGCCAAGCTGACCAAGGCCGCCGCGGCCAGCGTGCAGGCACTGGGCCTGTACCTCGCCGCGTTGCCGGGTGGCGCCGTGCAGGTCGTGGGCCACACCGACAGCCAGGGCAACCCCGCCACCAACCAGGCCCTGTCCGAGAAGCGTGCGCAGCAGGTCCGCGCCAGCCTGGTCGCGGCCGGCCTGGCCCGGGATCGGGTGAGCGCCGAGGGCCGCGGCGCGGCCGATCCGGTGGCCGACAACGGGTCCGCGTCGGGGCGCGCCAGGAATCGTCGGGTCGAGGTGATTGTTTCGGAAAATTCCCGTTAAATCATGGGGTTGGATTGATTCGTCCGGCGTGGTGCCGTTCATCGGAACCCCTTGCCAAGCCCGAAGGGCAGGCGTAGGGTCGATTACCCGGGCGGTCTCGAAATCCTCGACCACCGCCCGGCCGGAGACCGGCCGATGCATGACCCGTTCGACAACCCGGAGACCGCCGCCGCCCGCCAGGCATGCGGCGGGCGCGGGTGGGGCCAGGGGCCCCATGTCGTGCCGGCCGCCCCGATCCTCTTGCGACGCCCCGTGCCTGCCGGCCGGGGCGTTTCCGCTTCTGGCGCGCCATGGCCGCGCCCGACCCCTTCGCGACCCGGCATCGCCGGTCGCGTTGTTCCCGGCAGCCTCCGCTGCCGTTCCCCCGCGCCGCGTGGGCAGTCCGCCTGCGTGGCATCCAGCCGATCAGGAGGTCTTCATGTTCGAAGGGCAATCGCAGACTGACATCGAAGCGATGATGAAGGCGAACAGCGAGTTCCGGCAGCTGTATTTCCGCCACCGTGAACTCGACAAGCAGGTGCTCGACGCCGAACTGGGCGTGCTGCCGATCGATGACAACACGCTGGGCCAGATGAAGCGCGAGAAACTGGCCGCCAAGCAGCGCCTGCTGCAGATGTACGAACGCGCCCACTGAGGGTGAAGGTCCGGGCTCCCGGCCGCCTTGGCCGGGAGCCGGCAAGGCGCCGCTGCCCTGGGCTGCGGCCGGGCGGCTTCGGACGGGGCCGCTGCTAGAATCCCGGGCTGCACAGGACGTGAGCCCCGCATGGCCATCCACGATTCCATCCTCGAACTGGTCGGGGACACCCCGATCATCCGCGCCCGCCGGCTCGACACCGGCTCGTGCACGCTCTACCTGAAGCTGGAAAGCCAGAACCCGGGCGGGTCCATCAAGGACCGCATCGGCATGTCGATGATCGAGGCCGCCGAACGGCGCGGCGACATCCGGCCCGGCGACACCCTGGTGGAAGGCACCGCCGGCAACACCGGCATCGGCCTGGCGCTGGCGGCGCAGCAGAAAGGCTACAAGCTGGTCCTGGTCGTGCCCGACAAGATGTCGCGCGAGAAGATCTTCAACCTCAAGGCAATGGGCGCGCAGGTGGTGCTGACCCGCAGCGACGTCGCCAAGGGCCACCCCGACTACTACCAGGACCTGGCCGCGCGCATCGCCGCCGAGACGCCGGGTGCCTACTTCATCAACCAGTTCGGCAATCCGGACAACCCGGCCGCGCACGAGTTCGGCACCGGCCCCGAGATCCTGCGGCAGATGGCCGAGGTCGGCGGGCTGGATGCCATCGTGTTCGGCTGCGGCAGCTCCGGCACCATGACCGGCCTGTCGCGCTGCTTCGCCGCGCAGTCGCCGCACACCGAACTGGTGCTGGCCGACCCGGTGGGCTCGATCCTCGAGGAATACATCAACCGCGGCACCCTCAGCGACAAGTCGGGCAGCTGGATGGTGGAAGGCATCGGCGAGGATTTCCTGCCGCCGATCTCCGACTTCACCCGGGTGAAGAAGGCCTACGCGGTGAGCGACAAGGACAGCTTCCTGGCCGCGCGCGAGCTACTGGAGAAGGAAGGCGTGCTGGGGGGTTCGTCCAGCGGCACCTTGCTGGCCGCCGCGTTGCGCTACTGCCGCGAGCAGACGACGCCGAAGAACGTGCTGGTATTCGTCTGCGACACCGGCAACAAGTACCTGTCGAAGATGTACAACGATTACTGGATGCTGGACAACGGCTTCCTGGCGCGCGAGCAGCACGGTGACCTGCGCGACCTGATCCTGCGTCCGTTCGCCCAGCGCGACACCGTGGTGGTCGGTCCCAACGACCTGCTGGTCACCGCCTGGCAGCGCATGAAGCTGTACGACGTCAGCCAGCTGCCGGTGATGGACGGCGAGCGCCTCGTCGGCATCGTCGACGAGTCCGACGTGCTGCTGCACGTGTACGGGGATGAAGCACGCTTCCGCGACCCGGTGTCCACCGCGATGGTGAGCAAGCTCGACCAGGTCGACGTGCGTGCCTCCATCGAATCGCTGCTGCCGGTGTTCGACCGCGGCCACGTCGCCATCGTCATGGACGGCGAGCGCTTCCTCGGCCTGATCACCCGCATCGACCTGCTCAACTACCTGCGCCGCCGCGTGCAGTGACCGCCATTCCCGAAGGTTCCCGCATGAGCGACAACGCGCAGCTCCAGCCCGGCACCCTGGCCATCCACGGCGGCCAGTCCCCGGACCCGTCCACCGGCGCGGTGATGCCGCCGATCTACGCCACCAGCACCTACGCGCAATCCAGCCCGGGCGTGCACCAGGGCTTCGAGTATTCGCGCACCCACAACCCCACCCGCTTCGCCTACGAGCGCTGCGTGGCGGCGCTGGAGGGCGGCAGCCGCGGGTTCGCGTTCGCGTCCGGGCTGGCAGCCACCTCGACCCTGCTGGAGCTTCTGGACAGCGGCGACCACGTGGTGGCGATGGATGATATCTACGGCGGCAGCTACCGCCTGTTCGAGCGCGTGCGCCGGCGCAGCGCCGGGCTGTCCTTCAGCTTCGTCGACCTGACCGATCCGGCGGCGTTCGAAGCCGCGATCACGCCGAAGACGAAGCTGGTGTGGATCGAGACCCCGACCAACCCGCTGCTGAAGATCGTCGACATCGCTGCGATCGCGTCCATCGCCAAGCGGCACGGGCTGCTGGTCGCGGTCGACAACACCTTCGCCTCGCCGATCCTGCAACGCCCGCTCGCACTCGGCGCGGACATCGTCATGCACTCGGCCACCAAGTACCTCAACGGCCACTCCGACATGGTGGGCGGCATGCTGGTGGTGGGCGACGACGCCGGGCTGGCCGAGCAGGTGGCCTTCCTGCAGAACTCGGTCGGCGCGGTGCAGGGGCCGTTCGACAGCTTCCTCGCCCTGCGCGGCCTGAAGACCCTGCACCTGCGCATGCGGGCGCACTGCGACAACGCGCTGGCGTTGGCGCAGTGGCTGCAGGCCCACGACGCGGTGGCTGAGGTGCTCTATCCCGGCCTGCCGTCGCACCCGCACCATGCATTGGCGACCCGGCAGATGGCCGGCTTCGGCGGCATGCTCTCGATCCGCCTGAAGGGCGGCTTCGAGGCCGCCAAACGCTTCTGCGAACGCCTGGAGCTGTTCACCCTGGCCGAATCGCTGGGCGGCGTCGAATCGCTGGTGAACCATCCCGCGGTGATGACCCATGCCTCGATCCCGCCCGACCGCCGCGCCCAGCTGGGCATCGGCGACGAGCTGGTGCGGCTGAGCGTGGGCGTGGAGGACGTGGCCGACCTGCGCCGCGACCTCGAGCGGGCCTTGGGGACATGACCGGTGATGGTTGACCCGGCATCCCGGCGCCAGACCCGCTGACGCCCGTGGACAGGATCCGGTCGGACGCGGGCCCCGTGCCGATGCGTCGGCAGCATCGCTCCCTCGTCTGGGAGCTGGTGAAGCGCGACCTGCTGGGCAGGTACCGCGGGGCCAGCCTGGGCATGGCATGGGCCCTGGCCACGCCGTTCCTGATGCTCCTGGTCTACACGCTGGCCTTCGGCCATCTGGCCAAGGGCCAATGGCCGGGCCTGCACACCCTGCAGGATTTCGCGCTCTGGGTGTTCGCCGGACTGGCGATCCATGGCGCCTTCGCCGAATGCCTCGTGCGTGCGCCGTCGCTGGTGGTCGCCAACGCCAGTTACGTCACCAAGGTGGTGTTCCCGCTGGACCTGCTGCCTTGGCCGGTGGTCGCCACCGCGGTGTTCCACTTGGGAATGAACCTGCTGGTCCTGCTGCTGGCGCTGCTTTACTGGCGCGGTGGCCTGCCTGCCACCGCGATCGCGCTTCCGCTGGTCCTGCTGCCGCTGTTGCCATTCCTGTTGGGCATCCTCTGGCTGCTGGCAGCAGTGGGGACCTACCTCCGTGACATCGGGCAGCTGGCCGGGCCGGTAGCCACCGCGATGCTGTTCCTGTCGTCCGCCATCCTGCCGGTGCAGGCGATCCCGCCGCGGTGGCAGTGGGTGGTCGAGTGGAACCCGCTCACGCCGGTCATCGACCAGGTACGCGCCGTCCTGATCCTCGGCCAGTGGCCGGACCCGCGGCCGCTCGGGTTGGAGTTCTGCCTGGCAGTGGTGTTCGGCCTGGCCGCCCATGCCGTGTTCCGTACCTTGCGCCCGGGATTCGCGGATGTCCTCTGAGCCGGTCATCCGGGCCAGCGGTCTGGGCAAGCGCTATGCCTTGTATGCGCGGCCGTGGCATCGCATGGTGGAGTTGTTGGGCCTGGGTGAGCGCCATCGAGCGTTCTGGGCGCTGCGCGGCCTTTCGCTCGATGTCCGGCGTGGCGAAACCCTCGGCATCATCGGCCGCAACGGCTCGGGTAAATCCACACTCCTGCAGCTGATCGCCGGGACCCTGCGTCCCAGCGAGGGGCAGGTGGAGGTGCGGGGCCGGGTTGCCGCGCTGCTGGAGCTGGGCAGCGGCTTCAACCCGGAGTTCACCGGGCTGGAGAACGTCTATCTCAACGCCACGCTGCACGGCCTGACCCGCGCGGAGGTGGACGAGCGCCTGCCGCGCATCCTGGCCTTCGCCGACATCGGCGACTTCGTGCACCAGCCGGTGCGCAGTTACTCCAGCGGCATGGTCATGCGGCTGGCGTTCTCGGTGATCGCGCACGTGGATGCGGACATCCTGATCGTGGACGAAGCCCTGGCGGTCGGGGACGCGTTCTTCACCCAGAAATGCATGCGCTTCCTGCGCACCTTCCAGCAGGCGGGGACGCTGTTGTTCGTGAGCCATGACACCGCGGCGGTGAATGCACTGTGCGACCGCGCCGTCTGGCTCGATGCCGGCGAGGTGGTGATGGAGGGCCCGGCGAGGGCGGTGAGCGAGGCCTACCTGGAGTCGTTCGTCGCGGCCCGCGAGGCCGAGGCGCCGCGGCTTGCCGTGGACGTCGCCCGCCCGCCGGAGCGCATCCACCGCGATGTCCGCCACGACCTGTTGGCGCGCAGCCAGTTGCGCAACGACATCCACGTGCCGGTGTTCGATCCCGAGGCCTCCGATGCGTTCGGCGAGGGCAGTGCCCGGCTGGCCGATGTCGTGCTGCTCGATCCCCGCGGTCGCCGGCTGCCCTGCGTGGTGGGTGGGGAAGACGTGGTGCTGGAAGTGGTCGCCGACGCGATGGCCGACTTCACGTCGCCGATCGTGGGGTTCTACCTGAAGGACAGGCTGGGGCAGCTGCTGTTCGGGGACAACACCTACCTGAGCACCCGCGAGGGACCGCTGTCGCTTCGCAAAGGGGAGCGCTACGTCGCCCGCTTCGCCTTCCAGATGCCGCGCCTGCAGGCCGGGGAGTATTTCTTCGCCATCGGCCTGTCGCGCGGGACCCAGGAGGACCACGTGGTGCAGGCATGGGCGCACGAGGCGCTGGCGATCCGTTCGGACGGACAGGGTTTGCCGGTCGGCATCATCGGCCTGCCCATGGCCGGCATCACGCTGGAGCGCGCCTGAGTGTCCGGCACCCCGGTCCTGCCCGCGGCGGAGATTCCGGTACCCGGGGCCGGCGTGCATCCGGGCGGTTGGTACCGGCTGGAGGCCACGCTGGCGTTCGGCAGTGGCGACGCCGGGCGACCGCGCCTGCAGGTGGAGCACCAGGCGGGGGGTGGCGAGGACATCACCCTGCCGCCTCCGGATCCGGAGGGCCGCATCCGCGCGGTCGTGCGCCTGCGCGCGGATGCCGCGGTGCTCCGGTTTGTCGCATCCGGGCGCTTCGGTGGCCTGGCACTGCGATCGGTATCGTTGCGACCCCTCGGCAAGGGGGCGGCGCTGGCGCTGATGCTGCGCCAACAGGCCGCATCGCAGGGTGCAGGTGCCGTCCTGTCGGGCATTGGAGCGATCCTCGCCACGGCGGGGCGTTCGGGCCTCCGGGCCGCCGGCGATCTGGCGTATGACGCGTACCAGCAGCACCTGGCGGCCGGCACGGATTACGCGTCGTGGGTCCGGCAGTACGACGCCACGCCCGACCCGGGCAACTCCGCCCTGGCGGCAGCCGTGCGCGTGCTTCCGCACCAGCCGCGGGTGTCCATCCTGCTGCCGGTCTACGACACCGACGCGCGCTGGCTGCGTGCCTGCCTCGACAGCGTGCTGGCGCAGGCGTACCCGGCTTGGGAATGCTGCATCGTCGACGACGCCTCGCCATCGCCCCACGTGTGGGCGATCGTGCAGTCCTATTGCCATCGGGATGCCCGCTTCAAGGCCCAGCGCAGGCCCGCCAACGGGCATATTTCGCAAGCCACCAACGATGCGCTGGCCATGGCGTCCGGGGAGTGGGTCGCCCTGCTCGACCACGACGACGTGCTGCCCCCCCATGCGCTGCTGGAGATGGTGGGGGCGGCGCTGGCGAATCCGCGCTGGCGGCTGCTGTATTCGGACGAAGACAAGATCGACGCCGCGGGTCGCCGCCACGATCCCTACTTCAAGCCGGACTACGCCCCGACCCTGCTGCTCGGCCAGAACTGCATCAGCCATTTCGGGATGTACGCCACCGCGCTGGTGCGGGAGGTCGGGGGATTCAGGACGGGGTACGAAGGCAGCCAGGACTGGGACCTTGCGCTGCGCTGCGTCGAACGGCTGGACACCGATCAGGTCGGGCACGTGCCGAGGATCCTGTACCACTGGCGCGCGATCCCGGGCTCCACGGCGGCGTCCAGCGATGCCAAGGACTACGCGACCGACGCGGCGCTCCGCGCGGTGTCGGACCACCTGCACCGCACGGGCGAGCCGGCGACCGCCGAGGTGCTGGAGCCCGGCCGGATCCGCGTGCGCTGGGCCTTGCCGCAGCCGGCGCCACGGGTTTCGCTGATCATTCCCACCCGCGATCGCGCCGATCTCCTGCGGACCTGTGTCCGCAGCCTGCGCGAGCGCACCGCCTATCCCGATGTCGAACTGCTGGTGGTGGACAACCAGTCCTCCGAGCCCGAGGCGCTGGCCACCTTGGCGGAGCTGGAAGGCACGCCGGGCGTGCGGGTCCTGCGGCACGACGCGCCGTTCAATTACTCCGCCATCAACAACGCTGCCGCCCGCGTGGCACGCGGCGAAGTGCTGGGCCTGGTGAACAACGACATCGAGGTGATCTCGCCAGGCTGGCTGGAAGAGATGGTCGCGCAGGCCGTCCGCCCGGGCGTGGGCGCGGTGGGCGCGATGCTGCTGTATCCGGACGACCGCATCCAGCACGCCGGCGTCATCCTGGGGCTCAACGGCGTGGCCGGCCACGCCTACGTCGGCGAGCCGTGCACTGCCGCGGGTCAGGTGGGGCGCCTGCGGCTGGCGCAGGAGCTGTCGGCGGTCACCGCCGCCTGCCTCGTGGTGCGCAAGGCCGTGTTCGACGAGGTGGGCGGGCTCGACGAAGGTCTGGCCGTCGCCTTCAACGACATCGACCTGTGCCTGCGCATCCGCGCGGCGGGCTACCGCAACGTGTGGACGCCACATGCCGTGCTGTACCACCACGAATCGGCCAGCCGCGGCTACGACATCACGCCCGAGAAACAGGCCAGGCTGGCCCGCGAGGCCGCCTTCATGCAGGCGCGGTGGGGCGACCTGATCGAGGCCGATCCGGCCTACAACCCGAACCTCGCATTGCAAGGCCGGGCGTTCGAACTGGCGTTTCCGCCCCGCCATCGCTGACGGGGCGGTGGTGCGCTGCCGGGGCGCTCAGCCCAGCGCCGCTTCCAGCTCCGGCAGGATCTGGAACAGGTCGCCGACCAGGCCGATGTCCGCGATCTCGAAGATCGGCGCGTCGCCGTCCTTGTTGATGGCGACGATCGTGCCGGCGTCCTTGATGCCGGTGAGGTGCTGGATGGCGCCGCTGATGCCCACGGCGACGTACAGCTCCGGCGCGATGATCTTGCCGGTCTGGCCCACCTGCAGTTCGTTCGGCACGTAGCCGGCGTCCACCGCG
>DASWXO010000081.1:0-6594 GCA_036405455.1 Thermomonas sp.
GAAGGCTTCCATGGTCGGCATCACCGCCAGCACGCCGCGCTTGGCGAGGCGGCCGTGGCCGATCTCGCGGCGCTTCGGGCCCATCATGCGGCCGGCTTCACCCACCGAGTACGGGGGGAAGTTGTAGTGGAACAGGAAGTGTTCCTTGTACTCGCCGGCGACGGCGTCGATGACCTGGCCGTCACGCGCGGTGCCGAGGGTCACGGCCACGATCGCCTGGGTCTCGCCGCGGGTGAACAGCGACGAACCGTGGACGCGCGGCAGCACGCCGACCTTCGAGGTGATCGGGCGCACGGTGTCGAGCGCACGGCCATCGATGCGGACCTTGGTGTCCAGCACCGAGCCGCGCATGGTCTGGTACTCCAGCTCGCCGAATTCCTTCGAGGCCTCGGCGGCGTTCCAGCCGTTGGCTTCGATCTGCGGGGCGATCTCGGCCAGCACCGCCTTCTTCAGCGCGGAGATGGCGTCCTTGCGCTCCAGCTTGTCGCGCACCTGGAAGGCGGCGGCCAGCTTGTCGCCGATGGCGGCCTTCAGCGCGCCGATCAGGGCGTCGTTCTTGGCCGGCGGTTGCCAGTCCCACTTCGGCTTGCCGGCCTCGGCGACCAGCGCGTTGATGGCGTCGATGGCGACCTGCATCTGCTGGTGGCCGAACATCACCGCACCCAGCATCACGTCCTCGGACAGCTCAGCGGCTTCGGACTCCACCATCAGCACGGCGTCCTTGGTGCCGGCGACCACCAGCTCCAGCTGGGAGTCCTTCAGCTGGCTGACCGTCGGGTTGAGGATGTAGCTGCCATTGGCGTAACCGACCTTGGCGGCACCGATCGGGCCCTGGAACGGGGCGCCGGTCAGGGCGACGGCGGCGGAGCAGCCGATCAGGGCGAGGATGTCGCCGTCGACTTCCGGGTTCAGCGACATGACCGTCGCGATGACCTGGACTTCGTTCTTGAACTCTTCCGGGAACAGCGGGCGCAGCGGGCGGTCGATCAGGCGGCTGGTCAGCGTTTCCTTCTCGGTGGCGCGGCCTTCACGCTTGAAGAAGCCACCCGGGATGCGACCGCCGGCGTAGAACTTTTCCTGGTAGTCCACCGTCAGCGGGAAGAAGTCCTGGCCTTCGCGCTGGGTCTTGGCCGCCACGGCGGTGCACAGCACCATCGTGCCGTCGCACGACACCATCACCGCGCCGCCGGCCTGGCGGGCGATCTCGCCGGTTTCGAGGGTGACGGTCTGGTTGCCGTACTGGAAAGTCTTGCTGATCTTCGCCACTTGGGAATCCTTGGATTGACTGGTTCATCGACGCAGGCAAGCCCCGCTTGCCGCGCTGCATCGCATCGTGCGATGCGGGTGGGTGGCATATGGCCACGCCGTGCTTGTACCGCGGGTACCTCAAAAACAAACTGCGGCGCATTCCTGCGCCGCAGCGGGTGTTGCCTTAGCGGCGCAGACCGAGCTTGCCGATCAGCGCCTTGTAGCGTTCCGCATCCTTGCGGTGCAGGTAGTCGAGCAGGCTGCGACGGCGGTTCACCATCATCAGCAGGCCACGACGGCTGTGGTGGTCCTGCTTGTGCGCCTTGAAGTGCTCGGTCAGCTGCTCGATGCGGGCGGTCAGCAGGGCGACCTGGACTTCCGGGGAGCCGGTGTCGTTGTCGCCGCGCTTGTGTTCGTTGATGACTTTCTGGGTATCGATGGACATGGTTGCCTCGTAGTCGCGTGGCCGGCAGGAACGGGCGGAAAATGCTCGCCCGCACCGCACGGCTCGCCGTGATGATGCGGAAAGGATGTTGGTTTTGCCCCTGAGAGCAGCGGAAGTATAGCCCCCCGCGGGGGTCACGGGCAACGCGGGGCGTCCGCGTGGGCCTCCGCACCGCCGGCGATAGCCGCCCAGCGGAACAGGCGGGCCGGCCGGAGGCCGCCCTCGGCATCCACCTCGCCCAGGCCCAGGCCGTGCCCCTGCTCGTCCAGGATGGCCACCTGCCGGCCCCGCGGCGGATAGGGGCCCCGCAGGCCCTGCCCGCGGCCGAGGCGCTGCGCCTGCGCCGCGTTGACCCGGACCTCGGGCCAGGAGGCCATGCCGGCCTCGATCGGCAGCAGGCAGGCGTCCAGCACCCGCTCGCCGGCATGTTCGCGCAGCTGCTCCAGCCCCTCGAGCGTCCACATGCGCGGCTCGCGGAACGGATCCACCCACAACCGGCGCAGCTCGGCGACGTGCGCCCCGCAGCCCAGCAACTCGCCGAGGTCGCGCACCAAGCTGCGCACGTAGGTGCCGGAGCCGCACTCCACGTGCAGCCGCAGCAGCGGCTCCCCGCCGTCCAGCAGGTCGGCGGCGTTGAGCAGGTCGAAGGCGTGCACGTCGACCTCGCGCGCCTCCACCTCGATCGCCTCGCCGCGGCGGGCCTTGGCGTAGAGCGGCTCGCCGCCGCGCTTGAGGGCGGAATAGATCGGCGGGCGCTGGCGGATGCGCCCCACGAGGGTGCGCAGCGCCGCGTCGATGGCGTCGATGGTCAGCGTCGGCACCGGCCGTTCGCGGAGCGGCTGGCCGTCGGCGTCGTCGGTGTCGGTGACGATGCCCAGCCGGGCCACGGTCTCGTAGGCCTTGCGCGCACCCAGCAGGCCGCCGGCGATCTTGGTGGCCTCGCCGAAGCAGACCGGCAGCAGGCCGGTGGCCAGCGGATCCAGGCTACCGGTATGGCCACCCTTCTCGGCGCGGAACAGGTGGCGCACGCGCTGCAGCGCCTGGTTGGACGACAGCCCCTGCGGCTTGTCCAGCAGCAGAATGC
The DNA here is from genome assembly GCA_036405455.1 of Thermomonas sp. Classification (GTDB taxonomy): domain Bacteria; phylum Pseudomonadota; class Gammaproteobacteria; order Xanthomonadales; family Xanthomonadaceae; genus Thermomonas. The sequence goes on from DASWXO010000081.1 coordinate 2,778, forward strand.
CGTCCAAGCGGCGGAACACGGTGCGCGGGCGGCGCTCGCGCGGGTTAGCCGGCGTCGCCACTGCCGTGGAGGTCAGGCAGGTCGCGCAGGAGGTTGTCGATGCGCTCGCCGCGGTCCACCGACTCGTCGTAGTGGAAGTGCAGCTCGGGCACGTGGCGCAGCTTGACCGCGCGCGCCAACTGGTAGCGGATCTCGGGCGCCAGCGCCTTCAGCGCCTTGACCGTCTCGGCCGCCCGGTCGGGCAGCAGCACGGTCACGAACACCTTGGCATGGGCCATGTCGCGGGTGACCTCGACGTCGGAGACGCTGGCCGAGGCCAGGCCGTGCTCGCGGACGGCGGCATGCACCAGCGTGCCCAGCTCGCGGCGGAGCTGGGCGGACACGCGGTCGGTACGGTGGAAGGATTTCTGCGCCATGGGGGAGGCGCACGCCTTACAGCGTGCGCTGCACCTCGATGCGTTCGAAGCACTCGATCTGGTCGCCCGGCTTGACGTCGTTGTAGGCCTTCACGCCGATGCCGCACTCGGTGTTGACGCGGACTTCGTCCACGTTCTCCTTGAAGCGGCGCAGCGATTCCAGCTCGCCCTCGAAGATGACCACGCTGTCGCGCAGCACGCGGATCGGCTTGGACTTCTTGACCACGCCTTCCACCACCATGCAGCCGGCGACGGCACCGAACTTGGAGCTGCGGAACACGTCGCGGACCTCGGCGGTGCCGATGATCTCCTCGCGGATCTCCTTGCCGAGCACGTTCGACGCGACCTGCTTCACCTGGTCGATGACGTCGTAGATGATCGAGAAGTAGCGCAGGTCGACGCCGTTGCCTTCGATCACCTTGCGGGCGGAGGCATCGGCACGGACGTTGAAGCCGATCACGGTGGCCTTCGAGGTCACCGCCAGCTGGGCGTCGGACTCGGTGATGCCGCCCACGCCGGAGCCGATCACGTTGATGCGGATCTGGTCGTTGGACAGGCCGGTCAGGGCCTCGCGCAGGGCCTGCATGGTGCCGTGCACGTCGGCCTTCACCACCAGGTTGAGCGTCTGCTGGGTCGAACCCTCGCCCATCTGCGCCATGATGTCTTCCATGCGGTTGCCCGCCGAAGCCACCAGCCGCATCTCGCGGCGCTTGGTGTCGCGCTGCTGCGCCACGTCCTTGGCCAGGCGCTCGTCGGCGACGACCACGAAGTCGTCGCCCGACTCGGGCACGCCGGACAGGCCGAGGATCTGCACCGGGATCGACGGGCCGGCGCTGGGCACCTGGTTGCCGGTCTCGTCGAACAGCGCGCGCACGCGGCCGTACTGGATGCCGCACACCAGGTAGTCGCCCTTGGCCAGGCGGCCCTGCTGCACCAGCACCGTGGCGACCGGGCCGCGGCCCTTGTCCAGCGCGGACTCGATGACCACGCCGGTAGCGCGGCCTTCCGGCACCGCCTGCAGGTCGAGCACTTCGGCCTGCAGCGAGATCGCGTCCAGCAGGTCGTCCACGCCCAGGCCGGTCTTGGCGGACAGTTCCACCATCTGCACGTCGCCGCCGAACTCCTCGGCCACCACGTCGTGGGCCAGCAGATCGTTCTTGACGCGCGACGGGTCGGCGTCGGACTTGTCGATCTTGTTGATGGCGACGATCAGCGGCACCTTCGCCGCCTTCGCGTGCTGGATCGCCTCCACCGTTTGCGGCATCACGCCGTCGTCCGCCGCGACCACCAGGATCACGATGTCGGTCAGCTTGGCGCCGCGCTGGCGCATGTGGGTGAACGCCGCGTGGCCGGGGGTGTCGAGGAAGCTGATCACGCCCTTCGGCGTGGTCACGTGGTAGGCACCGATGTGCTGGGTGATGCCACCCGCCTCGCCGGTGGCGACCTTGGTGCGGCGGATGTAGTCCAGCAACGAGGTCTTGCCGTGGTCGACGTGGCCCATGATGGTGACCACCGGCGGACGCGGGGCCTTGTCGCCCTGCACTTCCTCGGTGTGCGCCAGCAGCTCGGACTCGGCGTCGCCCGCATCGGCGTGCACGGCCTTGTGGCCCAGCTCCTCGGTAACCAGCACCGCGGTGTCGTGGTCGATGGTCTGGGTGATGGTGGCCATCACGCCCATCTTGAACAGCGCCTTGACCACCTCGCCGCCCTTGAGGGCCAGCTTCTGGGCCAGGTCGCCGACGGTGATCGCGTCGCCGATGGCGATTTCGCGGACGACCGGCGCGGTCGGCTTGTTGAAGCCGGACCCGGTGCGCGACTGGTCCAGCGAACGCTTGACCGGCTTGCCGCGGCCACGCGGCGCGCTGCTGCGGCGCGCGCGATCGGAGGCGGACAGGTGCAGCTGGCCGGCGAAGCGCGCGGTGTTGTCGTCATCCTCGACGGTGGCCTGCATGACGTGCGAGCCACGGTGGATCGGCTTGCCCTTGGCGTGGGCGGCACCCTTGTCGGCCTCGCGCGCGGGCGCGGCCGGCTTGGGGTGGCCGTGGCCATGGGTCTTCGGCTTGGCGCCGTCCTCCAGCGCCGCTTCCGCGGCGGCCGCGGCCTCGGCGGCGGCACGCTCGGCCTCCTCCTGTTCGCGACGTCGGATCTCGGCCAGCTCTTCGGCACGCTGGCGGTCCTTCTCGGCCAGCGCCTGCTGCTCGGCGAGGTTGCGGGCCCGCGACTCTTCCAGCTTGCGCAGCGCGTCGGCGCGCTCGGCGTCCAGCTTCTCGTTCGCGGTCAGCGGCCGGCCTTCACCCGGCTTCAGGGTGATCTTCTTGCGGGTCACCACCTCGACGGTGCTAGCGCTGCGGCCGGCCTTGCCGCCGCCGCCCACGGTGATTTCCTGCTTGCGGCTGCGGCTGAGGGTGATCTTGCCGGGCGCGATCACCTCGTCGACCGGCTTGTCGGCCTTGCCGTGCGCGCGACGCAGGAAGCCGTGCAGCTTGAGTTTCTCGGCGCTGGTGATGACCTGGTCGGGCCCGCTGAACTTCATGCCGGCCTCGGCCAGCTGCTCCAGCAGTTTCTCGACCGGCGTGTTCACCAGTTCGGCCAGCTTGCGGATGGTGGTTTGCTGCGACATTCGGTTTCCGGTGTCATTGGCCGCCGCAGGGGGCGGCCGGATGTGGCGATTGTAGGACGGGCCGGGCCCGCCGGGTGCCGACGCTTATTCGAACCAGTGCTTGCGCGCTTCCATGATCAGGGTGGCGGCGCGGGCCTCGCCCATGCCGTCCAGGTCGGCGATCTCGTCGGTGGCCGCCTCGGCCAGGTCCTCGCGGGTGCGCACGCCGCGCTCGGCGAGCGCATAGGCGGTGGTCTCGTCCATGCCTTCGAGCGAGAGCAGGTCTTCGGCCGGCTGGTGTTCCTCCAGGCTCTCCTCGGCGGCCAGCGCCTCGTTGAGCAGGGCGTCGCGGGCGCGCGAGCGAAGCTCTTCGACGATGTCCTCGTCGAAGCCCTCGACCGCCAGCAGCTCGGCCATCGGCACGTAGGCGACTTCCTCGACGGTGCCGAAGCCCTCGCTGACCAGGATGCCGGCGATCTCCTCGTCCACTTCCAGCTTGTCCATGAACAGCTGGCGGGCGGCGGCCTGCTCGGCCTCCGACTTGGCCTGCACCTGGTCGGCGGTCATGACGTTGAGCTGCCAGCCGGTCAGTCGGCTGGCGAGGCGCACGTTCTGGCCGCCGCGACCGATCGCCTTGGCGAGGTTCTCCTCGGCCACGGCGAGGTCCATCGAGTGCTTGTCCTCGTCGACGATGATCGACTGCACCTCGGCCGGCGCCATCGCGTTGATGACGAACTGGGCGGGGTTGTCGCTCCACAGGATGATGTCCACGCGCTCGCCGTTGAGCTCGTTGGTCACCGCC
>DASWXO010000082.1:0-20830 GCA_036405455.1 Thermomonas sp.
TCCCTGGTGACAAAAGCGCTGTGGTACCACCCGATCCCATCCCGAACTCGGAAGTGAAACACAGCTGCGCCGATGGTAGTGTGCAGCCGCATGCAAGAGTAGGTCATCGCCAGGGTCTTTATCCAAAACCCCTCCCAGTCCGCTGGGAGGGGTTTTTCTTTGCGCGATCCGAAGGCATCCGATATTCGACCGGACCCGGAGATGTCAGCACGTGTAGCCGGCATCGCCGGCTGGCGCTTCAGCGTGCCGAATAGATCCAGTATCGCGACAGCAGGAAGCCCAGCCCGGCGCAGAGCACGTCCACCGCGGGTTTGAGTGCTTGCGCGGCGCGCAGGCCCGCGCTGTGGTCGATCAGGTTTACTGCCGCGGTATTGACGATGGTGAGCGCCAGCCAGGCGAGGAGGAAGCGCCGGAGCGCGCGGCGTCCCATGCGGCGCCCTTCGCCGGCAAACGTCCAGGTGCCGTTGAGCCAGAACCCCACGGCCGCGCCGCAGATCCGGCCGATCACGTTCGCCGGTGCGACGGGCATGACCCATTGGCTCAGGACCAGCATGACGACGTATTCGATACCCCACTGGAGGGCGCCGACCGCGGCATAGCCGCCCAAATGGCGTCGAAGGCTCATCCGGCGATTGTCGCCTGCGCAGGGGGCGCCGCGCCACGGCTAGAATCGCCTCTGTCTTCGGAGAGTGCCGTCCATGTCGAATCCGTCCAGCGCATCCCTGCACGTCGTCATCCTTGCCGCCGGCGAGGGCAAGCGCATGCGCTCCGCGATTCCGAAAGTGCTGCAGGCGATCGCCGGCACGCCGATGTTGGGGCACGTCATCGCGGCAGCACGTGCGTTGTCGCCAGCCGGCATCCACGTGGTCTACGGCCACGGGGGAGACCAGGTGCGCGCGGCGTTCGCCGGGCAGGGGGACCTGCATTGGGCGGAGCAGCGGCAGCAGCTGGGCACGGGGCATGCGGTTCAGCAGGCCATGCCCGCGATTCCGGATGACGCCCGCCTGCTGGTGCTCTATGGTGACGTGCCGCTGATCACTGCCGCGACGCTGCGCCGGTTGCTGGATTCGCCGCGTGCGTTGGCCGTGCTGGCCGCCGAGCTGCAAGATCCGACGGGCTACGGGCGCATCGTCCGCGATGCCGAGGGGCACGTCGCTGCGATCGTCGAACACAAGGATGCCGACGAAGCGCAGCGCCGCATCCATGTGGTCAACACCGGCGTGATCGCCGCGCATGCCGGGGCCCTGCGCCGCTGGCTGGACGGCCTGCGCAACGACAACGCGCAGGGCGAGTACTACCTGACTGACGTGTTTGCCGCCGCCGCGGACGAATATGCCGCCGCACAAATCGTCGTCGTTGACGATCCGATCGAGACGGAGGGCGCCAACGATCCCTGGCAACTTGCCCAGCTCGAGCGCGCGTTCCAGCTGCGGCAGGTGCGGGCGCTGTGCCTGCAAGGCGCCCGGGTAGCCGATCCCGCGCGCATCGACATCCGCGGCGGGGTGACGGTCGGACGTGACGTGGAGATCGATGCCAACGTGGTGTTCGAGGGCGATGTGGTGCTGGGCGACGGCGTGCGCATCGGGCCGTTCTGCCGGATCAAGGACGCGCACATCGGGGCAGGCACCGCGATCGCCGCGCACTGCGATATCGACGGTGCGGTCTGCGAAGGTGCCGCGCACATCGGACCTTACGCGCGCCTGCGCCCTGGCACGGTGCTGGCCGACGGCGTGCACGTGGGCAACTTCGTCGAAACGAAGAAGGCCAGGCTCGGCCGCGGCAGCAAGGCCAACCACCTGACCTATCTCGGCGACGCAGTCATCGGGGCCGGCGTCAACATCGGGGCGGGCACCATCACCTGCAACTACGACGGGGTGAACAAGTCCACCACCACGATCGGGGATGGCGCTTTCATCGGCTCCAACAGCGCACTGGTGGCGCCGGTCACGATCGGCGAGGGCGCCACCATCGGGGCGGGGTCGACCATCGGCAAGGACGCGCCGGCCCGCAAGCTCACCGTGGCCCGCGCCCGCCAACAGACGGTGGATGGCTGGCAGCGACCGGTGAAGAAGGCGCCGTGAATCCCGCGCGGGTGCGGCGCGATGCCGTGCGGACGTTGACCGACCTGCCCAATGTCGGGCCGGCCGCCGCGGCCGACCTGCGCCTGCTCGGGATCGAGCATCCCGGGCAGCTGGTGGGCCGTGATCCCGTCCAGCTGTATGACGACCTGTGCCGGGTCACCGGGGTGCGCCACGACCCGTGCGTGATCGACGTGTTTGCTTCGATCACCGCGTTCCTCGCGGGCGACGAGGCGAAGCCATGGTGGGCCTACACCGCACAACGCAAGGCCGCGCAGCGGAAACGCTAGCCGGCGATTCGCGGCGCCGTCAGGCCGGCAGCACCATCGAGACGCACAGGCCACCGCCCTCGCGGTTGAGCAGGGCGATGCGCCCGCCGTGCGCCTCGGCGATCTCGCGCGCCAGCGCCAGGCCCAGGCCGGTGCCGTGGCGCTTGGTGGAGTAGAACGGCAGCAGGGCATTCGCCAGGACCGCCTCGTTCATGCCGCTGCCGCGGTCCAGCACCTCGATGCGCCAGCCATCCCCGATGCGGCGCACCGACAGGCGCACCTCGCTCGGCTCGGTCCCCGATTCATGCGCGTTCTTCAGCAGGTTGATCAGCGCCTGCTCCAGCTGGGCCGCATCCACGCGGGCGATGCCATCGGCGGGATGGAGCTCGGCGACGAAGTCCACCTGCGTGCGCAGCTGCGCGACGAAGCGCTGCCATTCCACGGGTTCCAGCCGCGGCGCGGGCAGCTTGGCGAAGCGCGCGTAGTCGCGGATGAAGCCTTCCAGGTGGCGCGCGCGTTCCTCGATGGTGGCCAATGCCGACGGCAGGCGCTCGTGCTGGCCGCGGCGCAGCAGCTCCGCACCGGAATGGGCGAGCGAGGCGATCGGCGCCAGCGAGTTGTTCAACTCATGGCTGATGACGCGGATCACCTTCTTCCATGTCTGGACTTCCTGCCGGCGCAGTTCCGCGGTGAGCTGGCGCAGCAGCACCAGTTCGTGGATGCGGCCGTTGAGGCGGAAGTTGCGCCGCGAGAGGTGGTAGATGTCCTCGTCGTCGTCGCTGCCGACGGTGAACATGCCGTCGCCCCCGCGGGCGAAGGCCTCGCGCACCGCCGGGTCGGCGTCCCCGACCAGGTCGTCGAAGGCACGACCTTCCAGGCGCTTGCCGTCGCCCAGCATGCGGCGCGCGGCGAGGTTGCCCAGCACCACCCGGCGCGACGGGTCCACCAGCACCATCGCGACCGGCGTGTTCTGCACCATCGTGTCCAGCAGCAGTTCGCGCTGCACCAGCGCCAGGCGCTGCTCGCGCAGCGTGGTGCCCAGTGCGTTGTGGGCATCGACCAGTTCGATCAGGTCGCTGGCCTTGTCCCAGGTGATGCCGAAGCTGAAATCGCCGTCCCGGTAGCTGGCCACGGTGCCGGCCAACGCGCGGAACAGCGCGCGCATCGGCACCAGCGCGCGCCAGATGATGGCGGCGACCAGTGCGCCCACGGTGGCTGACGCCACCAGCGCGGCGGCCCACGGCTGCAGCCAGCGGTCGAGCAGCACGGTGACGAGGGCGGTCAGCACGATGCCCACCACCGCGATGGCGATCATGCGGACCGCGATGGGCAGGACGCGGAGGACGCGCATCAGGTCCTCGGGATGCCGAGCCGGTCCAGCCGGCGGTACAGGGCCTGCCGCGACAGGCCGAGGTCGGCGGCGGCCTGCGCCAGCACCCCGCCGCTGCGGGCGAGCGCGGCTTCGATCACCGCCCGGTCGGGCTCGTCGCCGGTCGCCGGCGTTCCCGCGGGCGGGGGCGGCAGACCGAGGTCGGCCGCGGACACAGTATCGCCGCGGGCAAGCAGGCCGGCCCGCTGCATGACGTTGCGCAGCTCGCGCACGTTGCCGGGCCAGGGGTGCCGTTGCAGGGCGCGTTCGGCATCGTCGCCCAGGTGCTTGCCAGGCGCGAGGAAATGCCGGGCCAGCGGCAGGATGTCGCGCGGCCGCGCCGCCAGCGGCGGGATGCGCAACTCGATGCCGTTGAGGCGGTAGAACAGGTCCTCGCGGAACTTGCCCTCCGCGATCAGGCCCTGCAGGTCGGCATTGGTGGCGCTGACGATCCGCACCTGCACGTGGCGCTCGCGGTTGCTGCCCAAGCGGGCGAAGCAGCCGGTCTCCAGCACGCGCAGCAGCTTCACCTGCCCGGCCAGCGGCAGCGTCCCGATCTCGTCGAGGAACAGCGTGCCGCCGTCGGCGGCTTCGAACTTGCCCTCGCGCGGCTTGTTGGCGCCGGTGTAAGCGCCGGCCTCCGCGCCGAACAGTTCGGCTTCGATCAGGTCCGCCGGCAGCGCGCCGCAGTTGAGCGCCACGAACGGCCCGGCGGCAACGCGGGAGTTGGCGTGGATGATCTCCGCGTAGCGCTCCTTGCCGGCGCCGTTCGGCCCGGTGACCAGCACCGGGATGTCGGCGCGCGCGACCTGGCAGGCCAGCGTGAGCGCGGCCTCGCTGGCCGGGTCGGCATAGACGATGCCGCGCAGGTCGAAGTCGCGTTCCAGTGCGGTGCGGCGCTGGCGCTCGCCGGCGCGGGTCTGGTCCAACTGGCGGCGGTTGTCGGCCAGCTCCAGCAGGTTGTTGACGGTCGCAACCAGCTTGCGGTCGTCCCACGGCTTGGCGAGGTAGTCGGCCGCCCCGGCCTTGATCAGCTCCACCGCGGCCTCGAGATGCGTCCAGGCGGTCAGCAGGATGATCGGCAGGTCGGGATGCGCCTCGCGGATGCGATGGAACAGCGCCACGCCTTCGTCGCCGGAGGTGGTGTCGGCGACGAAGTTCATGTCCTGGATCACCAGGTCCACCGGTTCCCGCGCCAGCACGGCCAGGCCTTCCTCCGGCGACTGCGCGCACAGCGTGCGGATGTCGTGCAGGGAGAACAGCAGGTCCAGCGCGGTGCCGACCGAGGGGTTGTCGTCGATGACCAGGATGACGGGCATGGGGCGATGGCTCGGGACGACGGCGGGGACTCAGGACGGATCGGGGTTCGGTCGGTGGCCGTAGCTCAGCACGCGGGTGACGGTCCATTGCCCGTCGCGCTGGCGCCACACCATCGTGAAGTCGGCCTCGCCTTCGCAGCCGCCGGTGTCCGTCTGGCAGAACCGGTGCGTGCCTTGCGAGATCGCCCCGAACCCCTGGATCGGATAGACCCGAAGACTACCGGGGACCAGCGCCCGCGTGTAGTGCCCGCAGGCATGCTTGCGAGTGTTGTCGATCATCGCCTGGCGCGTCCAGGTGACGCCGCCGGTGTCGTGGTAGAACTCGACGTCCTCCGCGAAATAGCCGGCGTGCCGCGCAAGCTGCGCCGGATCGGCGCAGCGGTTGAACGCATCGAATACGGCGGTATCGAGGGCGGCGATCGTCGTGGGCAGGGCGTCGTCCTCCGCCGGCCGGGGCGACGCGGTCGCGGTCACGGACAGCATCAGCAGCGTCGCGGCGAAGGAGAAGGCATGCATGCGTGGGTCCTTGGGCACGGAGTGGGGTCAGATGGAGCGGGTGGCCACCGCCGGCGGCACCGCCGCCGCGCGCCGGGCGGGGCCCAGCACCGCCAGCTGGCCCAGCAGCCACAGCGCCACGGCGCCCACCGGCAGGTAGTACAGCGGCAACCGCGGCAGTTCGTACTTGCTGATCAGCATCTGGTTGATGCCGAATGCCATCACCATGCCCAGCACGATGCCCACCGTCGCCAGCAGGAAGTTCTCGGTCTGGAAGTAGCGCAGGATCTGCCCGCGGGTGGCGCCCAGGGCGCGGCGGATGCCGATCTGCTTGGCGCGCTGCTGCACCCAGAAGCTGGCCAGGCCGACGATGCCCAGCGCGGTGACGAGCAGCAGCAGCCCGCAGACGAGCAGCAGCAGGCCGATCATGTCGCGGTCGTCGGCGAAGTAGTCGCGGCGGTTCTCCTCGAAGGTGGTCGCCGGGCGGATCAGGCGGTTGGGATCGACTTTCTCAAGCGTCGCGTCCACCGCCTTCAGGATCTCGGCACGGCGCGCCGGATCAGCGACCCGCAGCAGGTAGAAGCCGCCGTTGGAGAAGTTGAGGCGGGTCGGGAAGATCAGCGAGTTCTGGCGATCGCCGCCCATCAGGGCCGGCCGGACCAGCGTCTCGACCACGCCCACCACGGTCAGCGGGATGTTCGCCATGTAGATGGTCTTGCCGACGGCATTGCCATCGGGGAAGAGCTTGCGGGCGGCGGTCGCGCTGAGGATCACCGACGAGGTCAACGTGGCGGGATCCTCGACTTTCTCCAGGTCGGTGACGTTCTTGAACTCCTCCGGCTGGAAGTCGCGGCCGGCGACCAGCTTCAGGCCCATCGCCTTCAGCGTGCCCTCGCTGGTCATGTACTGGGCGGCATTGATGGTGGGCGTTTCCTGGTCAGGGCGCGTGCCGAGCGACGTGTTCCAGGAGCCGTTGCGGAACGGCACCTGGTTGACGATCACTGCATCGGTCACCCCGGGAATGGCGCGCAGCGCGGCCAGGTCCTCGCGGCTGCGGGCGTCGGCATCGACCTGCTCGCCGATGCCGTCGGCCCGGGCCATGATCAGGTGCTCGTCGTCGATGCCGCTGGGCAGGTTGAGGGTTTCCAGGCGCTGCGTGACCAGGAACAGCGCGTTGCAGAGGATCGCGCAGGTCAGCGCGATCTCCAGCACGATCAGCGCCGCGGCGGTCTTGTGCCGCGACAGGGTGGACAGGATCGGACGGATTTCCATGGGACGTCTCCGGGGAGTCGGTGGCCGCGCAGGCGCGGCGCGGGTCATTGCGACTTGAGCTGCAGGGCCGGCGGCACGCGCATCGCGCGCCAGGCGGGCAGCAGGCCGGCCAGCAGGCTGGCACCGATGGCCAGGGCGAAGGTCAACAGCAGCATGCCGCCGTCGAGATGGGCCAGCTGGGCGTATTCCGCCGGGCGCTGGCGCACGCCCCACAGGCCGAGCAATGCCAGCCCCAGGCCCAGCAGGCCGCCGGCCAGCCCGACCGTCCCGGCCTCCACCAGGCACTGGGTGAAGATGGCGCGGCGCGAGGCGCCGAGCGCGCGGCGCACGCCGAATTCGCTGCTGCGGCGGAGGAACTTGGCCAGCAGCAGGCCGACGGTGTTCAGCAGGCACACCAGCAGGAAGCCGAACGCCAGCCACAGCTGCAGGCGCACGTCGCCCGGCACCACCTGGCGGAACTCCAGCCACTCCATCACGTTGCGCAGGCGGGTGTTGGCCGGACGCTCGAAGCGGCCGGCACTGCGCTGCTGCTCGGAATAGTTGTCGAGGTAGCGCTTGTAGGCCGCCGCATCGCCGGCCGAGGCCAGCTCCACCCAGTACTGGATCCACGTGCAGGGCGCGCTTTCGACGGTAGGATCGTTGGTGACCGTGCGGCCGTAGCAGTTCATGCTGCCGTTGCGGCCCAGCTTGAGGTCAAGCGCCGTGCTGATCGGCACGTACACTTCCTCGTCGTTGTCGTAGCGGCCGGTGTTGAGGTCGTAGAAGTGCGGGGTCGGCTTCCAGGTGTCCAGCACCCCCACGATGCGCAGGGCGTTGCCGTCGACCCGCAGCTCGCGGCCCACCGGATCGGCGCTGCCGAACAGCTTCTCGCCCAGCTCGCGGGTGATCACCGCCACCCGGGCGCGCCCCTCGTCGTCGGCGCCGGTCCACGGGCGCCCGCGCAGGAACGGCACTTCGAACATCGGGAAGAAGTCCGCCGAGGTGTAGCGCATGCTCAGCACGAACGGCTTGAGCTTGGTGCCCTCCGGCTCCAGCACGCCGCCGCCGCCGGTCATCATCGCCTGGCGCTTGGCCTTCTTCTGGCGCAGCAGCTCCTGGGCATCGAAGCGGGTCAGCTGGTCCTGCGGCTCCTCGCCCGGCTTGTAGCCGTCGCGGGTCTCCGGGTCCAGCTGCACGTAGAACAGGCGGTCGCTCTTCTGCGGGATCGGGTCGCCGGAGAGCACGTGGAACACGGTCAGCGTGGTCATGCTGGCGCCGATGCCCAGCGCGATCGCCAGCACCATCAGCGCGGTCAGCACGCGGTTGCGGCGGAAACTGCGCAAGGCGAGGTTGAGGTAGTAGCCGAACATGGCGGTGTCCTCAGGCGGTGGCGGCGCGGGCGTGCGGGAGCGCGGCGGCCACGGTCAGGTCGGTGGCCATGCCGTCCACGATGTGGACGTTGCGCTGCGCGCGCGCGGCCAGTTCCGGGTCGTGGGTCACCATCACGATGGTGGTGCCCTGCTGGTTGATGTCCTCCAGCAGCTCCATCACGCTGCGGGCCATCTGCGAGTCCAGGTTGCCGGTCGGTTCGTCCGCCAGCAGCAGGCGCGGGCTGCCGGCCAGGGCGCGGGCGATCGCGGCGCGCTGCTGCTGGCCGCCGGACAGCTCGGCGGGGTAGTGCCTCATGCGCGAACCCAGCCCCACCATGCCCAGCGCGTCCTCGATGCGCAGCTTGCGCTCGGCCGCGGACATGCCGCGGTAGCGCAGCGGCACGTCGCAGTTGTCGAACAGGTTGAGGTCGGGGATCAGGTTGAAGCCCTGGAAGATGAAGCCGATCTTCTCGTTGCGCAGGCGCGAACGGGCGTTGTCGTCCAGCCCCTTCACGTCGACGCCGTCCAGGACGTAGTCACCGCCGGTGAACTCCTCCAGCAGGCCGGCGATGTTGAGGAAGGTGGTCTTGCCCGAGCCCGACGGCCCGGTGACGGCGACGAATTCGCCCTCGGCGACCTGCAGGTCGAGCGAGCGCAACGCGTGCGTCTCCACGAGTTCGGTGCGGTAGACCTTGGCGACTTGGCGCATGTCCAACATGGCGGAGGTTCCTTGTGTGGTGGTCGGGTCAGGAAACGCGGAAGCGCGGGGCCAGCGCCTCGGCCGGCAGGTAGCCCGGCGCGCGGCGCGCGCGGCGCGGCGTATTGGCGGGGCCGTGCGCGGCGTCGCGGGCGGCGGTGTAGGCGAACAGCGTGCTCAGCCGCAGCGGCACCGCGTCGGCAAGCTGCGCGGGCGTCCAGCGGAAGGTGGGGGCGGCGTGGTCGATGGCGTGCATGGCGGGGTCCTCGAAGCTCAATTGCCGGAGATGCGGACGCGGTCCGCGGTGCCGAACTGGTCCGTGCCCGAGACGACGATGCGGTCGCCGGCCTTCAGGCCCGAGACGATTTCCACGGAGGACAGGCTGGAGGCGCCGGTGCGGATCGGGCGGCGGCTCGCGCTGCTGCCGTCCACCACCCAGGCGACGTTGCCGCCGTCCTGTTCCAGGAAGGGCCCGCGCTCGACCATCAACACGTTGCGGCGGGTGTCCATCACGATCCGCACTGACAGCCGCTGGTTCTGGCGCAGGCCCGGCGGCTGCTTGCCGTCGGCGAAGCGCACGCGCGCGGTGACTTCGCCGTTCACCACTTCGGGCGATACCGCGGCGATCTCGCCGGCGAAGCGGCCGTTGTTGGCGGCGATCTGCGCCGGCATGCCAATGCCCAGGTCGCGGGCGAAGCTCTCCGGCACCTTGATCTCCACCTCGAAGCGGCTGAGGTCGACCACGCTGAGCACCGGCCCGTTGGTGGCGACCTGGGTGCCCTGCGGCACCTGCACCTGGCCCACCTGGCCGTCGAACGGGGCGCGCAGGGTCAGGGCCTCCACCTGGCGGCGGGCCTCGTCCACCACCGCGCGCTGGCGCTGCGCCTGCAGCTGCTTGTTGCGCGCGTCCAGCCCGGCACCGGCGCTCTGCAATTCGAAGTCCTTGCGCGCCGCGGCCAGGCCGATGTCGGCCTTCTTCATCAGGTCCTGCGCGCGCGCCAGGTCGTTCTGCGGCACCGCGCCGCCTTCGTAGGCGCGCTGGTAGCGCTCCAGGTCGCGCATCGCCGCGGTGCGGTCCACCGTGGCCTGGTCGAGCGCGCGCTGGGCGTTGGCGCGGGCGATCCGGGCATCCAGCACCGCGCGGCTCGCTTCGGCCTCCAGGCTGGCGAGGGTCGACTCTTCCTGCACCAGCCTGCTGCGCAGCTCGGGGCTGTCGATCACGGCCAGCGGCTGGCCCTTGGCGACCTTGTCGCCGGCCACGATCTTCAGCGAGACGGTGCCGGCGGCGATCGCGTACAGGGTGGGGCTGTTGGCGGCGATCAGCCGGCCCTCGGCGCTGAGGTCGCGTACCAGGTCGCCGCGGGTGACCTCGGCGATGCGCAGGCGCGAGGCGTCGAACGAGCGGGCGCCCGACAGCCAGCCGGACACCACCCAACCGCCCAGCGCGACCACCACGGCGGCGCTGGTGGCGGCGATGGCGATGCGCTTGCGGCGGGCGGGGCGGGACGGCGCGGCCATGACCTGGTCCTGGCCGGAGGTGTCGCGGATGCGGCGATTGGTGTCCATGCGGGCGTTCGCGGGAGTGGTGTCCATGCCCTCCTTCAGCAATCCGCGTGCCAATCGCAAGTTGTTGAATTTATTGGTGTGACTCCGGGTGTCCGGCGTCCGTCCGGACGGACGCGGCGTCCGCGCGGACACGTCCCGGCCGGCAGCGACTACACTTTCCGCAACCCTTCTGGAGCAGTCCCCGCATGTGTGGAATCGTCGGCGCCATCGCCAACCGTGACGTGGTGCCCCTGCTGGTGGATGGCCTGAAGCGGCTGGAATACCGCGGCTACGATTCGGCCGGCATCGCGGTGGTGGTAGGCGATGCGGTGCGCCGCGTGCGCCGCACCGGCCGGGTGTCCGAGATGGAAGCGGCGGCGGCGGCGGAAGGCCTGGACGCCCACCTGGGCATCGGCCACACCCGCTGGGCCACCCACGGCGGCGTGACCGAATCCAACGCGCATCCGCACATCAGCCACGGCGAGCTGGCGCTGGTGCACAACGGCATCATCGAGAACCACGAGCAGCAGCGCGAGCGCCTGCGCGCGCTGGGCTATGAATTCGAGTCGCAGACCGACACCGAGGTGATCGCCCACCTGATCCACCACTACCGCGTGCAGGGCGCCAGCCTGCTCGGCGCGCTGCAACGGGCGGTCAAGGAACTGCACGGCGCCTACGCGCTGGCGGTGGTCGACAAGCGCGACCCGGGCACGCTGGTGGCCGCGCGCATGGGCTGCCCGCTGCTGGTGGGCTTGGGCGAGGGCGAGAACTTCGTGGCCTCGGACGTGTCGGCGATCGTGTCGGCCACGCGCCGGGTGATCTTCCTCGAGGAAGGCGATACCGCCGAGCTGACCCGCGAGGGCGTGCGCGTGTTCGACGCCGACGACGCGCCGGTGGCGCGCGAGGTGCACGTCTCCGACGTGTCGCTGGCCTCGTTGGAACTCGGCCCGTACCGCCACTTCATGCAGAAGGAAATCCACGAACAGCCGCGCGCCATCGGCGACACCGTGGAAGGCCTCCTCGATGCCGGCGGCTTCGACCCGGCGCTGTTTGGCCCGAACGCGGCCGAGGTGCTGCGCGACGTGGACTCGGTGCAGATCCTCGCCTGCGGGACCAGCTACTACGCCGGCCTGACCGCGCGCTACTGGATCGAAGACATCGCGGGGATCCCGTGCGCGGTCGACATCGCCAGCGAGTACCGCTACCGCAAGGTCGTCGGCAACCCCAGGCAGTTGATCGTCACCATCTCCCAGTCCGGTGAGACGCTGGACACCATGGAGGCGCTGAAGTACGCCAAGGCGCAGGGGCAGGACCGGACGTTGTCCATCTGCAACGTGCCGGAGTCGGCCATCCCGCGCGCCAGCAAACTGGTGTTCCTGACCCGCGCCGGCGCCGAGATCGGCGTGGCGTCCACCAAGGCCTTCACCACCCAGCTGGTCGCATTGTTCGCGCTGGCGGTGGCGCTGGGCAAGCAGCGCGGGCAGGTGGACGCCGTGCGCGAGGCCGCGCTGCTGGAGGACCTGCGCCACCTGCCGGGCAGCGTGCAGCACGCGCTGAACCTGGAGCCGCAGATCGCGTCGTGGGCGGCGGCATTCGCCCCGCGCCAGCACGCGCTGTTCCTCGGCCGCGGCACGCACTATCCGATCGCGCTGGAAGGCGCGCTCAAGCTGAAGGAAATCTCCTACATCCACGCCGAGGGCTACCCGGCCGGCGAGCTCAAGCACGGCCCGCTGGCGCTGGTGGACACGCAGATGCCGGTGGTGGTGATCGCGCCGAACGACGCGCTGCTGGAGAAGGTGAAGTCCAACATCCAGGAAGTGCGCGCGCGCGGCGGCGAGATGTTCGTGTTCGCCGATGCCGACAGCAGCTTCAGCGAGTCCGAGGGCGTCCACGTGATCCGCACTCCGCGCCACGTCGGCGTGCTGTCGCCCATCGTGCACGCCATCCCGGTGCAGTTGCTGGCCTACCACGCCGCGCTGGCGCGCGGCACCGACGTGGACAAGCCGCGGAACCTGGCGAAGTCGGTGACGGTGGAATAAGCGCAGACCCGGCGTCAAGCCTGCCGTGGAGTAGCACTGGCGCCCTCGCCAAGGAGTGCCGGCAGATGGGGACGTAGGCTCATCGGGAAGGCCGGGCTTGGGGGAAGCCGGATCCTGGTTGGCATTGGAGCCAGCCGGGTTGCTGCGCGGTTACTCGAAGTCGCGGCCTTCGCCCGCTTCCTCGAAGGTCACCCCGTCGCGGATGTGGTAGATGCGCTTGAAAGTGGGGATGATCTTCTCGTCGTGGGTCACCACGATGACCGCGGTCTGGAAGCGATGCGCCATGTCGTTGAGCAGCCGGATGACTGCCAGCGCGCGCTGCGAATCCAGCGGCGCGGTGGGTTCGTCGGCCAGGATCACCGGTGGCCGGTTGACCAGCCCGCGTGCGATCGCCACCCGTTGCTGCTCGCCGCCGGAGAGCTGCGCCGGCATCGCCCGCGCGCGATGCTGCACCTCCAGCGCGGTCAGCAGTTCCAGCGCGCGGGCGCGCGCCTCGGCATTCGCCACGCCGGCCAGCATCGGCAGCAGGGCGATGTTGTCGGTGACGTCGAGGAACGGGATCAGATAGGGCGCCTGGAACACGAAGCCGATCTTGTCGCGGCGCAGCGCGCGCAGGTCGCGCACCTTCCAGCCGTCGTCGAAGATCACTTCGTCGCCCAGCTGCATGCGCCCGGCGGTGGGGTCGATCACCGCGCCCAGGCTCTTCAGCAGCGTGCTCTTGCCGGAGCCGGAGGGCCCGACCAGGCCCACCACTTCGCCGGGCGCGACCTGCATGTTGACGTCCTTCAGCGCCAGCACCGCGGTGTCGCCGCTGCCGTAGCGCTTGCGCAGGCCTTCGATGCGGATGCCGGTGGCGGCCATGCTCAACCCCCGATCGCTTCGGCCGGATCGACCTTCAGCGCCATTCGGATGGCAATCACGCTGGACGCCACGCACAGCAGCTGCACCGCGAAGAAGCCCAGGACCGAATCGCCGGGGACCAATAGCACGTACTTGGGGAACAGCGGCGCGGCGAAGGTGGCGGTGATCTTGCCCACCACGAAGCCGATCACGCCCAGCATCAGCGCCTGCTGCAGGATCATCCAAGCGATCGTCCGGTTGCGGGTGCCGATCAATTTGAGTACGGCGATCTCGCGGATCTTGTCCATGGTCAGGGTGTAGATGATGAAGGCGACGATGGCGGCGCTGACGGCTGCCAGGATGACCAGGAACATCCCGATCTGGCGAGACGAGGTGGCGATCAGCTTGCCCACCAGGATTGCTTCCATCTGCGGACGGTCGTACACGGTCAGTCGCTTCCACCGCCGGATCGGGTTGGCCACTTCGCTGGCGGCGTGGCCGGGCGCCAGCCGCACCAGCACCGCGTTGACCGTGCTGTTGCTCGCCTGCGACGCGTTCACCGCGTCCAGCAGGCCGGGCACGCCAGGACGGTTGAAGACGGGATTTTCCGCGGTTCGTCGGCGCTGCATCCGGATCGCGTCGTTGTCCTTTAGGAACTGAGCCTGCTGCGCATCCTTCAGTGGGATGAACACCATCGGATCGCCGCTGGACGACACCAGGCGGCGGGTCAGCCCGACTACCGTGTAGCGATGTCGGCGGATGCCGAGCGTGTCGCCGAGGCGGAATCCGCTGGCGACATCGGCAACCGCTTCGTAATGGCCGCGGGTGATTTGCCGGCCCGCCACCAGGTGCGGCGGCCAGCCGGGCGTGCCGGGCCCACCGGTGGCGATGCCGACCACCATTGCGCGCACGTCGCGTTCGCCCTGCCGCACCTGCATGGTCAGGTAGGTCACGTTGGCAGCCTGGGCCACCCCGGGCAGGACATGGATGTCGCGCCACAGGTCATCCGGCAGGCTGGAGGATTCCGCGTAAGGGCCCAGGGTGTCGCGCTGCACCACCCATAGATCGGCGCCGCTGTTGTCCAGCAGCGCCTTGCCGTCGTCCACCATCCCGCGGTACACGCCGGCCATGATCAGGGTGACCCCAATCAGCAGGCCCAGGCCCATGCCAGTGAACAGGAACTTGCCCCAGGCATGCAGGATGTCGCGGCCGGCCAGGCTGATCACGGCGCGATGCCCCGGATTCGCTCGACAACATGGATGCGGCTGCGGGCGGTCAGCGTCTTCTCGCTGTACAGCACCACCTGTTCACCCCCGGTCAAGCCCTTGAGCACTTGAACGTTGCCATCGAGGTCGCTGCGGCCAAGCGCCAGCGGCGCGAACGCCAGGTGCCCATCGACCAGTTTCCACGCGCCGCGCTGGCCGCCCACGGTGCGGAGGGCGGCATTGGGGATGACGGGCATGGAGGCCTGCGTCGGCAGGCTGACCGTCACTTCTGCCAGTTCCCCGAGTGGCGGCAGCGGCGATGGCAGGCGGGTGAACACGATCTTGGCGCGGGTTTCCTCGGTTACGGCGTCGGCCACCGGTTCGGTACGCAGCACGTGGCCGTCGTGTGCATGGTTTTGGTCGGAGCGCAGGGTGATCCGAGCCGGCAGGCCTGCGGCAAGGCCGCCGGCGGCGATCTGGTCGAAGCGGGCATCGATCCACAGGCTGCCCGGGTCGATGACCTCCACGACTGCTTGCCCAGCCACCAGAGTGGTGCCAGGGTCGGCGTTGCGCGCCACCACGAGGCCGTCCACCGGCGCCACCAGCGCCAGATTGGCCCGCTGTGCCTGCACCGCATCGCGTTCGGACTGCAAGCGTCGGATGTCGTCACGCGCGGCATTCAAGGCGGCAATGGCCACGTCCAACTCCTGCTTGCGTGCCGACGCCGTTTCCACACTGACCAATTGTTGCTGTGCCAGTTGCATGTAGCGCTCCGCCTGCGCATGCGCATAACGCTGACGTGCTTGCGCCTGCTGCAAGGCGGATTGCGCGCTGGCGATGGCGGCCTGCTGCGCGTCCAACCGGTCGTCCAGGTCCACTGGAGCCATCATGCCCAGTACTTGTCCGGCCTTGACCGCATCACCCACCTGCACGTCCAGCCGCTGTAGCCGTCCGGCATACGTTGGCCCAATCTCATGGCTGTAGCGCGCCTGCACGGCACCGATGCCGTACAGCACCGGGGTGATGTTGCGCGAGGCTACGTTGACGGTGGTGACTTCGATTGGCGTCAGCGGGCCGGAGCGCACTGCGACATAGGCGAACAGCAACACCAGTGGGACCATGGCTGCCAGCAGCATCACTGTGCGTCTGGAAATGGCGGGCAGACTCATGGCTGGCTCCGGATACCGCGGTGATAGATGGCAAAGACCCCCGGCGCGTCGTGATGCATGTGCATCACGTCACCGGCGATTAACGACTGCATCACCAGCCCCTGCACGGTGCCGATGAACAGGGTGGCGGCGGCGTCCACGTCCAGCGAAGGGTCGAGTTCTTGCCGTGCGATGCCGGCTGCCAGATACCCGCGCAGGCGCTGTGCGTAGCCCTGGATCAGGGCCTGCGCAATGCGCTTGGGAAGGGTGGCATCGGGGCGCTGCAGCTCGCCAAACAGCATCCGTGGCACGCCCGGGTGGCGGGCAACGAAGCCGACATGGGCCATGAACATTGCCTCCAGCGCGGCCAGCGGGGTGGGAGCCGACGCCGCGGCTTGGTCCAGCTGCGCGAGCAGACGCTCGCTAACCCAGCCCAGCACGGCCTCGAGGATCGCGTCCTTGTTGGGGAAGTGCCGGAACAGCGCGCCCTGGGTCAGGCCCATGCGCTGGGCGATGGCGGCAGTGGTGATGTCGCCGGGGTTCTGCTCGGCGGCCAGTTCGATCACGGCTTCCACTGTGGCGGCGCGACGCTCGTCGGCGGGCAGTGGGCGGGTGCGCGAGCTCATCGGGAGTCCCAAATAGTGAGTAATCGATTACTCGCAATTTTGGGCGTCTCCTTTCATCTGCGCAAGGGGCCCACCCGACAGTGAATCCCGACCGCCGACACAAAAGGCCCGGCAGTGCAGCCGGGCCTCGTGCATCCCTGCACACGCCTTGCGGCGCCGCGTCGTTACCTCAGTCCGGCTGCCAGCGCAGGCTGACCACGAACTCGCGGCCGGGCTGCGGGTACCACGCGCTGGTTTCGTAGCGCTTGTCGAACAGGTTCACCATATTCGCCTGCAGCGTCCAGCCGGACGCCACGCGCCATGAGACGCGCGCGTCCAGCGTGGCGTAGCCGCCCACGCGCTGGGTGTTGGCGACGTCGTCCCAGCGTGCGGCTTCGGCGATGCCGGACACGCCGAAGCCCCAGGCGCCGATGTCGCGGTCGAGGTCCAGCCGCGCGCTGCGCTGCGGGCGGCGCGCCAGGCGCTTGCCGATGTCGAGGTTGCGCGCGTCCAGCCAGCCCAGCTGGCCGTGCAGCTGCCAGTCGCCCAGCGTGGCAGCGCCGGTGAGTTCGAGGCCGCGGATGCGGGCGTCCTCGACGTTGCCCGGCATGCCCAGCGCGGCGTCGTAGGCGACGAGGTCGCGCACGCGCGTCTGGTAGGCGTTCGCCTGCACGTGCCAGCTATCGCCGCCGCGGGCCAGCGACAGCTCGCTGCTGCGCGAGGTCTCCGGGCGCAGCAGCGGGTTGCTGTAGCCGGGGTAGTACAGCTCGTTGAACGTGGGTGCCTTGAAGGCGGTGGCGTGGCTGGCGGTGACGCGCCAACCGCCGCCCAGGTCCATGCCCCACGCGACGCCGCCGGTGGTGTGGCCGCCGAACTGGTCGTTGTCGTCGCGGCGCAGGCTCAGCTGCACGTCCTGCGTGCCCAACGTGCCCTGGTACTGCGCGAACGCGGCGCGGTTGCCGCGGGTGCGCGCGAAGGGCGCCCACGGATCGGCCACGGTGGCGGCATCGCGCAGCCAGTCGGTGCCCACGGTCAGCAGTTGCCCGGCCGCCATGCCGATGTCGCCCTGCAGGCTCGCGCTGTCGCGCGTGGTCGTGTAGCGGTTGGCGAAGGCCGTACCCAGGTAGTTGTCGGAATCGTCGGTGTTGCGGCCGGCGGTCAGCGTCAGCCGGACAGCCTTGGATGGCGTCCAGCGCAGCGTACCGCCCACCGTCTGCTGGACGATGTCGGAGTTGTCCTGGTAATCGCCGTCATAGTCGTTGTGGCCTTCCGCGCGGGTGGCGCGGGCGTCCAGCGCCCAGTCCTCGGCCAGCGCCAGGTCGCCGCGCAGCGTGGCGCTGGCATTGCGGTAGCCGTCGCGGTCTAGATGGGTGCCCGGCACGATGAAGCAGCCGGCGCCCGCCCACGTGGCCGGATCGTAGAACCCGGTGCAAGCGTTGATGCCATCGGTGGCCTGGTGCGCCACGTCGACGCCGATGCCGCCGCGTGCGCCGCGCAGGTCCAGCCCCGCGGAGGCTTCGCGCAGGCCGTGGCTGCCGGCCGCGATGCGGGCGCGGCCACGGGTGCCGGCGCCTTCGCCGCGGTGGGTGAAGATCTGGATCACGCCGCCGATCGCATCGGCGCCGTACAGCGAGGAGCGCGGGCCGCGCACGATCTCGATGCGCTCGATCTGTGCCAGCGGCAGGTCCTGCAGCGAGGTCAGCCCCGAGGTCGCATTGCCCACCCGCACGCCGTCGATCAGGAACAGCGTGTGGTCCGATTCGGTGCCGCGCAGGAACAGCGTGGACAGCTTGCCCAGGCCGCCCTGGTTGACGATGGCGATGCCGGCGCGGCCGCGCAGCAGTTCGGGCAGCGAACGCGCGCTGCTGGCATCGATCTGCGCGCGGTCGATCACTTCGACCGCGGCCAGCGCGGCGTCGACGGTGACGGGGGTGCGGGTGGCGGTGACGACGACGCCGTCGAGGTCCTTGGCATCGTCGGCCTGCGCGGCCAGCGGCAGCGCGCAGGCCAGCGCCAGCGGCAGCGCCGCCGGGTGGAACGGGAACGAACGGGATTGCATGGCAGGTCTCCGGCGCGCACGCCCGCGCGCCCTGGGATGGTGGGCGGTGGCGCGTGGAGGACGGGGACGGACGCACGCGGGCACGGACAGGCACGCGCGGGGCCGCGCGATGCCCTCCGCATCGCCACCAGACGTGCCTGGGGCCGGTCTCCGGGCTTGCGCGCGGAACATCGCGGGGATGTTCCCCGCCAGCGCCTTCCCATGCGGATGCACAGTGGCCGATGCTGGCGTCGTCACGCTTACCGTTGCGGGGGCAGCGCCGGACTGGGGGCGCATGCGCGCCTCGTCACCGGCTTCCCGTTTCAACCCGGCGGCGTCGCCACCGGGTCACCTCAAGCGCGGCCAGTGTACCGCGCGACCGGCGTGGCCGGTTCGTCAGGACTCAATCGTCCGTGCCGCTGCTGCCGCGGTCGTCGTCGAACAGCGCGAAGGTGGGCGCGGCGGGCTCGTCGTGGTGGGTGGTGGTGACCGGTGCGGCCGCAGGACGGCCGCGCGGCGGCGGCAGCAGGGCGATGGCGGCTTCGGCCGCCTGCACCAGCTCGGTGCGCCGCGATTCCGGGACCTCCTGCCAGTGGCAGTCGGTGAGCGCGCCTTCCAGCGCGTACAGCAGGTTCAGGCTGGGCTTGAAGCCGGCCCGGCGGACTTTCATGTAGGCGCCGACCGCGCCGGCACCGGCCAGGTCGTCCAGCGTGCGCAACCCGACCTGGCGCAACCAGGCGGCGGACTTCGGCCCGATGTTGCGCAGCTTGGTGCTCATCCCAGCGCGGCCAGGAAGGCGGCGGCGATGGCTTCGAGGCCCTGCTGGTCGTCCGCGTCGAAGCGCGCCGGCAGCGGGCTGTCGAGGTCGAACACGCCGACGAGGGTGTCGCCCCGGTACAGCGGCACCACCAGCTCCGAACGGCTGGCCGAATCGCAGGCGATGTGGCCCGGGAAGGCGTGCACATCGTCGACGCGCTGGGTCTGGCGGGTGCGCGCGGCGGCACCGCAGACGCCCTTCGCCAGCGGGATGCGTACGCACGCCGGCAGGCCCTGGAAGGGGCCGACCACCAGCTCGGTGCCGTCGAAGAAATAGAAGCCCACCCAGTTGAGATCGGGCAGCGCGTGGTAGACCAGCGCCGACAGGTTGGCGGCGTTGGCGATGCGGTCGCGCTCGTCGTGGAGCAGGGCGCGCGCCTGCTCCAGCAGCTGCGCGTAGCGTTCCGGCTTGGTGCCGGTCAGGGGCGTGGCGGAAAAGCTCATGGGCCCAGTGTAGCAATGCCGGCCCGGCCATTAACATCGCGCTCCTCCCCACCGCTTGGAACATCCCCATGCACGCGTTCTATGTCACCGGCACCGACACCGGCATCGGCAAGACCTTTTCCAGCTGCGCGCTGCTGCACGCGCTGCGCGGCCGGGGCCTGCGCGCGGCCGGGATGAAGCCGGTGGCCAGCGGCTGCGAGCGCATCGACGGCGCCTGGCGCAACGAGGACGCGCTGGCGCTGCAGGCGGCGAGTGAAGCCGGGATCGACTACGCGGACATCAATCCGTTCGCGCTGGAGCATCCGCTGGCGCCCGAACTGGCGGCGCGCGATGCCGGCACCGAGGTGACGCTGCCGCCGATCCTGGCCGCGCGGGCACGGCTGGCTTCGCGGGTGGACGCCCTGGTGGTGGAGGGCGTGGGCGGCTGGGCCGCGCCGCTGTCGGCCACGCTGATGCAGGCGGACCTGGTGCGCGCGCTGCGGCTGCCGGTCGTGCTGGTGGTCGGGCTGCGGCTGGGCTGCATCAACCACGCGCTGCTGAGCGCGCGGGCGATCGCCGCCGACGGGCTGGTGCTGGCCGGCTGGATCGGGTCGCATGTCGATCCCGCGATGGAACGGGTCGAGGACAACATCGCGATGCTGCGCGAACGCCTGCCGGTGCCGTGCTGGGGCGTGCTGCCGCATGCGCCGGGTGGCGATCCGGCCGCGCTGGCGATCCATCTGCAGGTGCCGGCGTCGCTGGGATAACGCACCGTCCGCGACGGCATCCGTCGCGTCGGGCATCGCAAAAAAAACGCCCGGGTTGCCCCGGGCGTTTTCGCGTTCCAGCGGCAGGCGATCAGCCGTGCTGCGGTTCCGGCGACGCGGCGTCCGCGTCCGGCGCCGACCGGGCGCCGTGGTGCGCATGGTCGCGGGCCAAGTACAGGTAGAACGCCGGCAGCACGAACAGGGTGAACAGCGTGCCGATGGTCATGCCGGAGGCGATCACCACGCCCATCGAGAAGCGCGAGGCGGCGCCCGGGCCCTTGGCCAGCAGCAGCGGGATCATCGCGAACACCAGCGCGGCGGTGGTCATCAGCACCGGGCGCAGGCGGATGCCGGTGGCTTCCTCGATCGCTTCCCGCTTCGACAGGCCCTGCTCCATCTGCAGCTTGTTGGCGAACTCCACGATCAGGATGCCGTGCTTGGAGATCACGCCGACCAGCGTCACCAGGCCCACCTGGGTGTAGATGTTGATGCTCATGCCCGGGAAGGCCTCGATGCCGGCGAACTGCAGCACGTTGGCCGCCAGTGCCAGCACGTT